>QEXW01000080.1 GCA_003130845.1 Anaerolineae bacterium | reverse complement strand
CGTTTCAATCCACGCCTTCCGGGGGGAAGGCGACGTGGCTTTCTGCAATCATGTTGCGCGCCAGAGCGTTTCAATCCACGCCTTCCGGGGGGAAGGCGACGCCTGGGCGGACGATTTGTACCTGACGGTCGTGGATGTTTCAATCCACGCCTTCCGGGGGGAAGGCGACCACCACCCGGTGGAGCAGGTCGCCCGCATGATTGTTTCAATCCACGCCTTCCGGGGGGAAGGCGACACGCCGAGCCGGACAGCGTAACCGGCATTTTTGCAGTTTCAATCCACGCCTTCCGGGGGGAAGGCGACTATTGTTGCGTCTGCGTCCGGTGCGATGTCAGGTAGTTTCAATCCACGCCTTCCGGGGGGAAGGCGACAGATACCGTGACCTCTGATTTTGTGTCGCTAATGGTTTCAATCCACGCCTTCCGGGGGGAAGGCGACGGTCTTCGGGGCGGTCGCCGACGAAGACAACTTGTTTCAATCCACGCCTTCCGGGGGGAAGGCGACTGGCCGTAATGCCGCCGGTCAAACGAACTGGGTGTTTCAATCCACGCCTTCCGGGGGGAAGGCGACAGATTGCCGCCGCGTACCCGCTCAAGTCTTTGCCCAGTTTCAATCCACGCCTTCCGGGGGGAAGGCGACGCAGACAAGGTACTGCGCACACTGTAGTTGGCCGGAGTTTCAATCCACGCCTTCCGGGGGGAAGGCGACTGCTGTCGGTGGGTGGTGGTGCAAAGGTGTGGTATGTTTCAATCCACGCCTTCCGGGGGGAAGGCGACGGCATTGCCACAATACTGGCGTCGTGATAGTGTTTCAATCCACGCCTTCCGGGGGGAAGGCGACGGTGGCAAAGGTCGAGCAAAAACGCTACTCTCTCGGTTTCAATCCACGCCTTCCGGGGGGAAGGCGACGCAAGGTACTTGCCCACTCTCTGCAAAATCGGCAGTGTTTCAATCCACGCCTTCCGGGGGGAAGGCGACCCGCGCGGGGGAATTATCGGCTCGATTTGACCGTGTTTCAATCCACGCCTTCCGGGGGGAAGGCGACCCACACTATCCGTCAAAGGGGCACATTACTGGCTGTTTCAATCCACGCCTTCCGGGGGGAAGGCGACGCCGGTCGGGTCATACGATTTCAACCAGGTGGGTGTTTCAATCCACGCCTTCCGGGGGGAAGGCGACGTCGCATACCCACCTACCGCCGCACGGCTCGTAAGTTTCAATCCACGCCTTCCGGGGGGAAGGCGACCAAACGCGCGCCACATACTCAGGCGTGACAATGGGTTTCAATCCACGCCTTCCGGGGGGAAGGCGACCGCAATATCTGGCGTGATTCCCACGCATCCCGCCAGATATAGGTTCTATCTTATCAGATTTTTCGCTTTCCAGGCGAATTTTTGTCGAAAATCGCTAAAATATTCGCTTGTTAAGGTGCCATTTGCCTGCGAACCTGCTAGAGAAATCGTGTTCACTTCAGGTTCGCAATCACGCAATCAGCGTTCCTTCCAGGTCGAGGCTGGGTTTTGCACCCACATGTTCAACCCGTTGTTTCCAATGATCGCCCAGATAATAATACCGCAGGCTGTCTTTTTCTTTGTCAATCAATTTTTCCAATTTGGCCTGCAATACTTTCAGCCGCGCCGGGTCTATTACACACTCGAAGACCGAGTTCTGCACCCGCTGACCGTAATCCTGACAGGCCTTGGCCACCTTGCGCAGGCGCTTCTTACCGGCTTCGGTTTCGGTATTGACGTCGTAGGTGATAAGCACCATCATCCGTTTTACTCCTGCTGCTTCCAGTAGCCGCCTTCCTCAATGGTAAAAGCAGTCTCGCACAGGGCAATACTGCCCGGCGAGAAGTAGATACCGTTGTAGCGTAAACGCTGACCGACGTGTTGTCTTTCGTTGTTCGTGTTGTCGGCCTGCCATTCGCGTCCCACCATCGGTTCGACCATGCCGCGCAGGTTGGCCGATTGGCTTTCTGTGTGCGCCAGCACGGGTTGATTGGCCTGCAAATGGACGATGGGGCGTTTCTGATTGGTAGAAAAGTTCAGCGCACTGAAAAGTCGGTCTGTTTCAGAGAGCTTCTGAAGGCCGTTTTCGACCAGCCGCGCCTCGCCCCAACCGTAGCCGCGCTCGCCGCCCAATTGCAGGCGGCACAGGGCGCTCTTCCAATCGTATTTTTCGGGCTTGAGGCGTTCTTCCTCCACGAAGATGTAGCCCAGCAGGTACACCGGCTCGCCGGTATCCAGCGTGTACGGGGAGAGAAACTCGGTTTCATAGAGCAACCCTTCGGCAGCGGTCTGCTGCGGATAGGCAAGGGCGGTCGCGGCGTAACTGCTGAGGAAGCGGCGGCGGAATTCGGGTTCGTTTTGCCAGGGGAATTCCGTTTTCCAGTGATCTCCGCTTTTTAGCGCAGGGTAGAAATAGGTGAACGCCATGTAAGTGGCAAAGGTCTTGCTGATGCGCCGATATGGGTCGCGCGGCTCATCGGAGAGTAGTTCGGGCTGGTTGCGCCCCACGCGGCTGACCAGCGCCCCCCGCAGCGCCCGCCCGGTGACGTAGGGCCGCGCCCGTTGCAGGTAACTGACCCGCCCCGCGCCGATGTGCAGCGGGCTGTGCAGGCGCAATACGACTTGATAGGCTGTCCAGCTCATACGGCCTCCTCTTCTATTGCGCCGCTTTGGCGCTATAGCGGGCGTAGATGAGCATTTGCTCCAGGGCTTCTTTGGCCAGCAGCAGGCGCGGCGGGTCGGCCGTAATTTTCTCGGCCACGTATTTCAAGACTTCGTCCTTTTTTGACGCGTTTGGCGTCTCAGGAAATTGCAGCGACTTGAACAGTTCAAGCATTTTGGCAACGATGCTCTCGCCAGTTTCGCCTTCCCTGGCGTAGAGGTAAAGAAAGCAAGCATAGACGCCGTTTTCCTGCAACACGCCGAGCGTTTTGGTCAGGGTGTTCTCGGCTTTCTTCGGGTCGGCTTTCAGGCTCTGGACAATCGCCTGGGCGTGTTGGGCGGCCAGGTAGTCGAGATTGTGTTCGGGGTTCATGCCTGCGCCTCCAGATTCTTGAAAATCTCTTCCTGCTTTTTCTCCACCGGCTGGCCGACGATGGCAATGCGCCCGAAGCCGCGCGTGCCCATGCCGCCCACGCCGAGGTATTCCATCATTTTAAGCCCGGCGCGGATGACATCCAGCGGATTTTCCCAACGGTTATTTTGTGGAAATTTCTGGCTGTAATCATCCAGCACCACTTCGGCGGTGAGGAAGGTGGCGCGCGGGATGGCTTCGTAGGTGTAAAGTGCGCCTTCTTCCGCCGCGCCCGTCTGCGGGTCTATGGCGACCGAGGTGCGCACTTCCAGGTTGCTGTTGACGATGTGAGAGAAAAGGGAATCAGGAACGAGGACAATGCAGTCTTTAACGGCATTCCACGCGTCTTTTGCCCATTCGTCGGGCGGTTTTATCTGAACCTGACCAGTCGCGTCTAACATCAGCCACCCCAGGTTGATCTGCCCGGTGTGCTTGAGGGTCGTCCAACATTCGCAGTCGGCGGGAGACCCATTCGGCACATCAAACCCGGCTTCGCGCAGGCGTTGCGGAGTGCTGACCCAGACGGGGCCGAGCATGGAGTGCACCGGAAAGAGCAAAATCTGAGCGTCGAAGACGTTGACCACGCCGGAAGACATCTGTTTGCCCTTGAGGTAGCCAAAAGTGTAGCAGATGGGGCAACCTGAGTCTCCGCAGTGATTACTACTGCTGGCCTGACCCTGCCCGGCGCACTTAGGTTTTTCATACAGATACGCGGCGTAGGAACGCGCCGCGCCGTGCAGGCTGGAGCCGGGAATTTTGGGCAGGCGCGTGCCAGGTTCGCGGGCGATGCTCAAATCCACCCGTCCCAGGCGGTAGCCGCCCGCGCCCGGGTGGACCGGGTCGAGGGTCATCAGCAAATAACGATGATGGGCATAGCGTTCGTTCGTCATGGGGTCACTCCTTATTTTCTTTGAGGATTTCCAAGTGCAGTTCGGCCAGGTCGGCCAGGTCGCCGCGCACCGCGACGGCAGTAAGGGCTTTGCGCTGGTTTTCAGAGATAGCTTTCCAATCCCACTCGGCGTTGGCGAGGGTATTGGTCACGAATTGCTTGAAGGTTGGATTGGCGGCCGACTGGAGTCCATTATCGCGTCCGAAC
This sequence comes from Anaerolineae bacterium, assembly GCA_003130845.1. Lineage (GTDB taxonomy): Bacteria > Chloroflexota > Anaerolineae > Anaerolineales > Villigracilaceae > UBA5195. The sequence continues at coordinate 128,115 of QEXW01000080.1, read as the reverse complement.
CAGCGTTCGCGGGTGGTTTCGATGGTTTGCAAGACCTGTTTTTGCTGGGTGCGGCTGAGTTGGGAGAACCGGCCCCACAGGTTTTCAAGGCGGTCTAGGTCTTCGAGGTAGAAGGGACGGGTGGGGCGCGCCGGACGGCGGCCCTGGGCGTCGTAGGCGGCCTCGAAGCGGCGCGCGGCGGCGTCGAGCCAGAGGAAGTCGAAGCGCGAGGGGGTGACGGCAACCGCATCGCCTTGCTTCAAATCCTTGACGTGCACCCAGGTCTTGCCGCCGTGCTGGAATTGGCGGGTGCGGGGCGCGGCGGGCGGGTTCTCCAGGGCGAAATACGGATACCACAAGTCTTCGGTCTGCCCATCGCCCATCACGGTGGGGATATTCCAGGCGATGCTATTTTCAAACTGAATGTGACCGTTTCCGTCCACCGCGTTTATTTTCCACTGTTCCTCCTTCACCGGCATGTTCAACATGCTGCGGGCGGCGTCCATTACGGCTTGCAGGGGCATCTTGCGTTCGCAGAAAATCAGCCCCAGGAAGAGCGGCAGGCGGTTACGTACTTTGCCAAACTGGCGTTCATATTCCATGTAAATCTTGTTGACAATCTTGAGCGCCTTGGCGGCGGGGACGAGCGCCAAGAACTGGTCGGGCGAGGTATGCAAGGTGAGGTAGGCTTGATAATGGTCGAACGGTGCAGGCGCTTCTCGGATAGATTGAACTTGAAACTCGGCTTTTTGCTTGGTATCTGGCTGTTCGAGGGTGACCGTATCGCCAGGTTTAATCGCCCCGGCGGCTTGCAGATTGCTGACAGTGAGGAAAGCCTTTTCTTTGGGCTGCCAGAACAGGTCGAGCGGTTTGCCGTTGACTTTGCCATTGTACAGGCCGGGCGTCCAATTGGTTTTGTCTGGGAGGATGTGTATGCGCTCGCCGAGGCAGCCCAGGGTGTTGGTGAGGCTATGCTTCACAACGGTTTCGTCCCAGAAGCGCTGGCAGGTCTCCCAGACGCGGCGCAGGCGGGCGGGAGAGGGGTTCTTGGGCGTGAATATATTGTGATTCGGGTCAGCCTTGACCAGCATCGTCTGCACCAGGTCACCGGAGAGCCAATCGTCCAGGCCAAATTTGCCTACGAGGAGCGCCAGGCGGTCGTTATGGTCGGCGATTTCGCCAACCCAGATGGTGTGGGCTGGGTCTTGCTTCCAGGCTTCGAGGCGGGAGGCGCGGCGGTTCTCGCAGTGTTCGCACACATCGGCGCCTTCTCGTTTGGGCCGCAGGCGGCAGACCGGGCAGACTTCCCATTGGCCGGGCTCGCGTTGGGCATCTTCCCATTTTTGGTGCCAAGCCGGACTGAGATTATGTTCATCGAAGGGTTGCGCCAGAGACTCGACAGCCTCGCCGCGCGCCTTGGCCAGGATGCCCTTGAGTTGTTCAGTAGCGGTTGCCCCATCGCCCACGGTGACGGCGATGCGCGGGGCGAGTTCCGGCTCCACTTCTTCCACGCGGCGGCGGATTTCCTGTTCCAGGTCGGCGGGCAGATCGAGGTCGGGGAAGGTGAAGTAGATGCCGGTGGTATCGCGGTAGACCTCGTTGCCAAGGGGATATTCCTCTTCGACCAGTTTTTTCACCGCTTCGCAGGCCTCGCTCACGGCGCGCTGATAGCCGAGCAGGTCGGCGATGCGCACCGCTTTGGCGTACAGGCCGAGCACGTCAAAGTTGACGCGCAGGAGACGCCAGTGGAAATCGTGATCTATGATTTTGTCCTTCCAACTCTTCCATTGGCGAATTTGGGGTTGGGTGTTTGTGAGAATTGCTCCGGCCAGCGCCGTCTTGAACAAAGCAGCTACCGTTGCAGACCAGTCGGCAAGTGTCACTTCGTTCGTGGGGCGGCGGGTGTCTCCCAATCCGTATTGAAACGCTTCCAAAATGTCCTTGCGGCTATCGGCTAAAGCGGTCGTGTTAATTTTCAGTTGCACCAATTTTGCATCGAGGCCGCGTTGTGGATCACCGAGTACAAACTTTTGTTCCTCATATCCAAAAGCATTGCTTGTCAGCACATTTGGTAGTGATTGCGCGCCACCGATAGGGTCTTCTTTATCAACATGAGCCACATTGTGGCAAAGCCCCAGCACAGCGGGCAGCCAGCCGTCTTTTCTGTCTAATAACTGATTGCGCTGCGCGTGTGTGGCAAAGCCTGGCATGCCCAGCATGATCAGCTCGGCAAGGGCGTAGTTCTGACCGAGAATATGTACACGCGTGTCTTGTAGAAAATCTTTGATGGATTTGGGGATAAAATCTGCCGCTTTTGGCGATTGAGCGCTTAAGACGTTATTGAGAACATCCGGTTTTTTAATGTTGGCTGCGCCCTGGCTCAACTGGATGAGCGCGTTGGGGTGATCCACAACAACCTTATAAGCATCATCGTTAGACCAAGTCTTTTGGCCGCTTACATGTTTAACGTGGGAGTCGCAAGATTTCCCTATATCATGCAGCCACGCCGCCACCTCCGCCAGGAGCAGGGCATTGCGATTATCGTTATCTACCAAAACTTGCAAACTAGAAAGCGACATCTTTCACCTCCTGCGGCAGGTTGGTCAGGCGGGTGAGCGGCTTTTGACCCGCCTTCGTTTGCACCTTGCCATCAATGAGATCGTCTTCCGCCACCCCATACCCGCTGGTGCGTTTGGCCGAGAAGCCGTAGGTGAGCATCATGGCGCGGATGGCTTCTGCAACCAGTTGCAAGTCTTCTATGGACTGGCGGCGGATCTCGTTCTCGTTCTGCCCAATCAAGTCGAAGGGGACGTAGAGCAGCGAGAAGGTGCCTTTGGCGCCGGCGGGGACGCATTCAAACAGGATCGGGTTCTTTCCCACGCGGCGTTTGCGGTCATGGGGATTGATGATTTCCAGGCCGGTCTCGGTGAAAAAGGTGGGGTAGAAAAACAGCCGTCCCGCTCGCCCCTGCTCTTCATCACGGATGTCGCCAAACAGGCGTTGCAATTGTGCTTCGCCCTGCTTGTCATACCCCATTTGCCATAGTGCGGAGTACAGGTTGCCTTTCCAACTCGTCGGGCGCACCATTGGCAATCGGAAGACTTTATCGCGCACAATGGGATTATCTATGATGTAAAAAGGGTTGTCGTCTTTCGAGATGTAGGGCTTGGCGAGGGTGAAGGTGAATTGGAGGAACCAGGAGGCTGCAGGGAGACCATCAAGGTCAATTTTTGGCCGCTCCCAGATGCTCTTGTAGAAATTTTCCAACTTCCAATCTTTCAATTCCTGTAAGGGGCTGTCCCTATGAGACAGTACATCTTGTTGCCAAGATGCACGAAAGGCGTCCCCATCAGCCTCTTGGGTAGCCGTCAGGTACAGGTACACAATCGAGTTGCTTGATTTCCCCAAGAGTTCCTTGTGAACATCTCTTATTTTCTGCTCGGCTTCTCGACGAGCATTTTGGTCGCGTGACTTTTTTGCATTTTCCAGTTTTTGCTCTTGTTCTGCCAGAGATTTAACCTGTGGTTGGATATCGGAGATAAATCTGACCGTGAAATCATAAAGTGTGTTCATTTATCCTCCAGTAAACTGCACAAAAAGGCTTTGCCATCCGATTCTTTTCCAAAAGTATCTCGTTCGGAATTAAATTCTCGCCAAGAGACAACTTCGCCATATGCTTCTATGGCTTCCTTGATTTTTACAAGTACTTGATCACGGCTAATTCCTGGAAAATTTTCTGAAGGCACATCGGGTATCCATCCCCACACCCTCATCACTCCATCGACCATCTGAGAGAAAAAGACTTTTGATGCCTCGCGGTCTCCACTTACTGTCCCACATATCCAATGACGCAACGCTCGATTGTTGGAAAAAGCAGTTCGGAACTTTGCTCGGACATCATAACGCAAGTTTAAGGTGGCTGTTATCCCTCGGTCGCTTGTTTGCACTTGGGCAAAGAACATCTCCTGCAGATTTGGCAGGCCTTTGTTTTTCTCTGACTGTGCATGTGCAAGATTGGCTATGTGTTCCACAAAGCTATTTGGCGAGAAGGATACATTCTGAATTTTAATTTGCCCATAACCCAGTTGGGTTTTTGCACCCAGCCCAGCATGTCGCTCGATAAGTTTGAGCAAGCCCACAATAATCATCGGGTCAAACTCTTGGTGAAGGGGTAAGATGTGCAAGACTGTTTCGCCACCGCGTCCTGGGCGAAAATACCATGATGGTCTATCTTGCTTATTCCTTTTCAAGCGATTTCCAGTTGGAGATACTGTTCCAGGTGGACTTTGCGGGCTTGTTTTATCTGAAACAAAAAGACGAAAACGTCTTGCCCATCCTGTAGCTCCAAATGTCTGACATCCTAGGCACAATCCATTGTTGGGCTTGGCAGGATCGTAAATGCAAGATTGTTCTGTCGGGTTGCAGGCGTAGCCGCCCAGGCCGCGCACCAGGGCTTCGTACCACCAGCGCAGCGAGCCAAGCAGGCCCGTCTCATGCAGGCGGTCGCAGGTTTGGTCTATGCCGCCGGTCCACAGGGGGGTGAGGGTTTGTAGGGTGATTTGCATATCGCCTCCTTGATGGCTTAATTATCGCATATCTAGGACAACTGCAAGCAGTCGTCCTACGTCCAAAAAAACGGCGGGTAGGCGTCCAGGTCACCGCGCAGGTGACGGGCGAGCAGCAGGGCCTGGACGTGCGGAATCAGCCCGAAGGGAATCCGCTCTTGCAGATAGGGGTGAACGATCTCCTCTTTCTTGCGTTCCTGCCAGGCAGTGATGACGGCTTTGCGCGTCTCGTCGTCCATCAGGATCCCGCCGCTCTCTTTCCTGGTGAACCCTTTGCCCGTCACCTGCCTGCGGTTTACCAGCGAAAGCGCCAGCCGGTCGGCAAAGACCGGGCGCAGTTCCTCCATCAGGTCCAGCGCCAGCGAGGGGCGGCCAGGGCGGTCGGCGTGCAGGAAGCCCACATACGGGTCCAGCCCGACCGCTTCCAGCGCCGAGACCGCCTCGTTGGTCAGCAGCGTGTAGAGGAACGAGAGCAGGCTGTTCATGTTGTCCAGTGGCGGGCGGCGGTTGCGCTCCTCGAAGCGGAAGTCTTCCTTCTGATGCAGAATCAGGTTGTCGAACACGCTGAAGTAGATTTTGGCCGCGCTGCCCTCGAAGGCCATCAGTTCCGCAATCCGTTTGCAGTTCGGCAGCGCCGCTAACGTCTCTTTGAGAAAGGCCGAAGCCTTGCTCAGGGCGTCTTTGTCCACCAGCAGGGCATGGTCACGCAAGGCGCGCTCGATCACTTTGCGGCTGTTGTAGATTTTGCCGATGAGAAAGGATGCGGCAATCGGGACGCTCTGCGCTTCATCGTCCGAGAGGCGGTATTGCTTCTTGCGCAGCAGGACGTTACCGCGCACCCGACCATGCACGCGACCCTGAAAGTATCCTCCCGGTGTCAGGAAAGCCAGCCCGATGCCGCGCTCGGTGCAGGCGCCCATCAACGCCGGGCTGGCGCCCTGCCAGTTGAAGCAGACGATGTTTTCGATGTTGTGCAAGGGCAGGCGCGTGGAGGTGTGTTCATCTTTTTTGATGACCACGTTTTCGCCATCTAACGAGAGATAGGCTTCGGGTGTGGTGATGTATAAGACGTTGGCCAGGGGTTTCATGGTGTTTACGTGGTTTCGAGTTGCTTTTGAATGTATTGGGAGGCCGGGATGGCTTTTTCTTGCAAGACAGGCAGGCAGATTTCGGCCAGCGAACAGGAGCGGCAGCCTTTGTGTGTCTTGACGCGCGGGGTGTAGCCGCGGCGGAAATAGTTGTGCATCTCTGCGGACATCTCCTGCACCAGCGTCCGCAATTGGGGCGTGAACTCCACTTCCTCGCGGTGGCGGGTTTGACCGTAGTACAAGTAACCGCGCGGGATGTTCGTTGAGAGCATTTCCTCCAGGCACATGGCTTGCGCGCAGAGTTGCGCCTCGTCCATAGGGTCGCGTTTGGGCTTGCCGCGTTTGTACTCCACAGGCACAGGGAGGTAGAGTCCTTCGCGGTTGGGGAGCCTGCACCCCTCTCCCGCTGGGAGAGGGGCAGGGGGTGATGGAACGAATTCCACCACATCGCACACGCCCGAAAGCCCCAGCGTGTACGAAGCCACAGGCACCGAACGCGCCGTGATGACCCCATTCCTCGTCTCGGTGAAGAAGGGGTCATCCACGCGCTGGTGCAGGATGCGCCCCTCGGCAGTGAGCGCGTTTTCCTTCCACTGCATTTCGACGTGAATCAGCGCCCACTGCCTGCGGCAAAACAGGAAGTGCTGGATGCCCGAAAGGGGCAGGAGGTCGTCGGAGGTGTAGTCGGATTTCATGCTGTCATTGCGAGACTTGCGAAGCAGGTCGAAGCAATCTCCTGTGGCGTGGATAATTTGCGGGCAGGGTTCGCGGGGATAAATCCCCTGCTCAGTGCGTGAAAGCCCTGCGGGCTTGGCGAGTCCGCTTGAGCGGACTTCCATGCACTGAGGCAGGATTTCAATCCGCCGAATTACAACATTTCGATCAACTCCACGCCCTGCGGTACGCCAGCCTTATTCACCGCCACAACATAATCTCCAAAACTGCGCGGGGGATTGGCGTCGGGCTTGCGCTCGACCTTGACCAACTCAAACAACTTGTGCGCGGGCGCGTTACCCAGGTCACTCTCGTGCTTGAAGACAAACAGTTTGCGGGTTGCCATCTTTCCGCGCGCCGCCGAGCGGTCATGCTCAAACATATTAATCAGCGCATCCCAGAACAGTTCCAGGTCTTCTTCTGAAAAGCCCGTGCCTTTGGTCGGGTCGTTGGCGAGTTTGGCGGAGATGTAACCTTCCACGCGGTACAAGCCGTAGGGGACGATGTGCTTGCGCCCCATCGTGCGCTCTTTGTCGGCTTCTTCTTCGCGGGTAACGGTCAGGCGGGTGATGGTCACTTCCTGCTGGACGATGGGGTCAATGCTGCGGGAGAAGTTCAATTGCACGGGTCCGCGCACCTGACCGCAGTTATCGCCCACGCTCAAGACGGCGCCAAACGTGCGAATGTCGTAAAAGTTCTGGCACATCCAGGCGCGGGCTTTGTTCACGCCAGCAACATCGGCTTTCTTGCCAGGCTCTAGTCCGACGGCGAGATAGGCTTCTTTATGATTGGCGTTCAGCGGAATGCCTTCTTTGATGTAAATGCGATAGCCCGCCGCGTCGCCTTTGACCATCTCCACATAATTGCGGATTTTGCGCTTGAGCGAGACGTCGGTGACGATGCCGTAGCCCGTTTCGGGGTCAATGCGCGGCATGTTGCCCGCGTCGGGGTCGCCGTTGGGATTGCCGTTCTCCACATCGTAGAGCAGAACGAATTCGTAGCGGTTGGAAAGGGTGGTCATGAGTTAGTCTCCTTTGTTGAATAAAGTAGATTGATTGATGTTTCCTGTTTCCAGTGTCATTGCGAGGGCGAAGCCCGAAGCAATCCCCTGTTGGAGGGAGATTGCTTCGTCGCCGCAACGCGGCTCCTCGCAATGACATCATTGGGTTGCTTCCTCGCCGTTATTTTTCTTGGCATAGAACGCGGCGCGCTGGTGATAGTAACCTAGTACGAATACGCCTTGCTCATCCAATGACAGGCGCGGCGGGAACGCTTTGGCTTCGAGCATGTCCAGTAAGTCCTGGATTTTCCTGTCCGATACGCCGCCGTATTCGGCTTTGGTCGTCCAGTGATGCGCGAGCCGTAACAGCGTCGGGAAGACGCTGGCGGGCGAAGCGCAAGCGGATGTAAAGTAGCGGTCTTTAATGGTGGCGTTGATGTTCTGCCCGATGGCTTCTCGTTGCGCCTTTTCCAGCACGGCGAACAGGCGCCCCAGCACGTAGGCGGGATGGGTATAAGAATCATTGAGTGACATTTGCAAAGCCTCCTGATAAGGATTGTTGCCTCCACGGCGGTACTTGCGGATGAGATGCGCCTTGATGTAGGCGGCGCGGATGTAGTTGATTTTGACGCTGCGCGTTTTGCCCTTCTCGTTGGTTTCGTCCGAGTCATGGCGGATGCGGTTGAGCATGGCGGCATACAGACCTTCGGGGTAGGGCGCGCCCGTGAGAATCGAACGCATGAACGCCCCGCCCAGCAGAGACCAGGATTTTTTCACCTCGTCGTCGCGCTGAGTCACTTTGGGCGAAACGCACTCGGCAAGGATGCGGTAGGGCGAAAGGTAGGTTGGTTGGTTGGCGTATTCCTTCTCGATTTGCAGGTCGTCGTAATGCTGCATGATGCGCTCGGCAAAGACGCCAAACGGCTCGGTAAGAAAGAAGCGCACGGCAAGGCGTGATGCGTTCGGCGCCAGTCCAAGCACGTAGAAACGTGTGCTTTTGTCCAACTCGTTCTCGACCTGTTTGCGTAATTCTGCCAGGTCAATGGCTTTTCCTTGCCGCACAGATTCAGCCACTTCGCCCATTTGCTTTTCTACTTCTTTGGCGCGTTTGCGTTTGCCTTTGGCTTCTTCGGTTTCGCTTTCTTCCTGCTCTTGCTGGAACTCTGGCTTTAGAAACGAGTAGAACGCTTGGGCATAACGATTGTCAGGGGCGTCTGCCCAGTAAACGACAGCAGTATCTCCTAGAAAAATAGGCTGGTTGGGATTTTGTCTTGAGAGCAGGAAATTGAGCGCCACGCCATAGCCCGATGCGGCGCGCTGGCTGACGGGCGAATTTGTGCCCTGTTCCTTGCCGTAAGAAGTAAAGGCATCCAGGTTGAAACTCACCAGCGATGCGCCCTTTGTTTGCGCTCCTGGCACTCCTTTGATGTCAGGGTGCAGGCGCGCAACAGGCTCTTTTTGCCCGCTGACCAAGCACTGCATTTCATTCGCCTGTTGCCCTGTTCTAATTTCTTCCCAAACGCGCCGAATTTCAGGGTCATCCAGCACGCTCTTGCCTTGCACCTGAAAGATGAGATTGCCACCCTCCAGCAATCCTTCCAAGTGGCGGGCAACCACAGGATGTTGCGATGCGGTTTGCGGGTCATGCTTTTGCAAGAAAGCCATGACCGCACGCGCGGACGAAGAATTGGTTTTTTTAAGAATTTCTACGTTCAATTCTCGAAACGCCTCGAAGCGCTTTTGGGCATACGCTGGGTCTTTGGCTTCTTTCCCTGTCAGCCCAAGCACATACGCGGCGTTGTCACACAAAAAATTGGCGGCAACGTTCACGCTGCGCTTGACCTGTTCAGGAACATTCATACGTTTGGGGCGCTCTACCATCTTCTTGCCCTGTTGGACTGGAATCGATAGCGGGATGATGTCCAGCAACTCGCCCTCGTTCGATAGATTGAGCGCGTAACTGACAGGCGCATTGCTGTAGCCTGGTTCGGCAATCTCTACGCCCTCTGGCGGGTCGTTCAGCAAAACTTGATAGTAGTTATAAAGCGACTGCAAAATCATCGCCGCACCTCCTCAGGCTTTGGCACGAGCATCACGCCGTCTTCCATGATGGCGCGGAAGAACATCGGCTGAATGTCGCGCGGGTTGGAGAAATCCAGGTCGTAGAGCATGTAGCCCAGGTCGCGCTTGCCCACGAGCGGGCTTTTGGGGATTGCGTCTTTGTCCTCGATGAGCGTCACTTTGGCGGGGAACTCGCGCGTCCCCAGGCAGGGAGCGTGAAAGTGCTGCCCGTTGCGCAGGCGGCGCAGGACGATGTTGTAATGCCCCTCTTCCGTGTCGCGCTCGCCCCATTCCTTCTCTACCTTCTCAAAGTGCGCCTCGATGATGTAATCCACATCTTTCAAGACCATCGCGGCGCGCTGCTGACGAACCTCGGTGGCGGCGATGTAGAGCGGCTTTTCCGCGCCTTTCATCACCTGTAGGGCGTTATCCACCGACGCTTTATCGCTCACCTCGTTGCGGCGGATGTTGGTGAACTCGATTTCGCGCAGGACGTGGATTTTATCGATCACCCAGCGGATGGCGGGCTTCCAATAGACCGCTTCGATAATGCCGCGCGCCGCCGATGGGGTGATGACGTCGTAACTGACGCGCTCCACTTTCATTTCGGGACGGGTGAACAGGGCGTAGCGCCCCTCAACTCGGATGGTGATACCGTATCCCATGTGTTGAACCTCCTTTCTTGATTGATGTCATTGCGAGCCGCCGTCGGTCGAGTAGCGCGAAGCGCATATCGAGACCAGGCGGCGAAGCAATCCCCCTTTCAACTAGAGATTGCTTCGACCTGCTCCGCAGGTCTCGCAATGACATTTATTTTTAGAAAAACAACCCCTCCCCGCCGCCGCTTTCGGGGACGAGCAGACCTCTAGCGGGGTCATAGTACTCTTGAATGGAATCAGGACTGAGAACGTGATACATGTCTTCGATGGTCAAAATCACTCCTTTGGAACTGAGTTTGTCAAACTCGCCCTCGTAAATCGAAACTGTGTAGGGCTGAAGTTTTCGCAAGGTGGAGAATGGATAATCGGTGTATTTCAGTTCTTCAATGAGCCGTTCTGCCTCCTCGTTGTAAGGGATAATCACTGTCACAGTCGGGTCTTCGATGATTTGAAACTCCCGCGCCGCCTTCTCGAAACTGAATTTGCCTTCGGCGCTGTCGAAGCAGTCCATGATGCGCTTGAAATCGAACGCCTGCGGGTCTTGCAGGTTATACAACTGCCCGAAGAACGCCTGAATGGCGGGGATGGAAATCGGCGCTGCGGCGTGGTCGCGCAAGACCATGCGCGCAACTTCCGCCGTTTGTTTCAGGAATGACGGCGTTTTCTTGATGAACTCCGACTTTGGCTCGAAGACGAACATCTCGCTCACGCCGCGCTTCATCTCACGGTTGACGCGCCCCGCTGCCTGATTGATAGAATCCAACCCCGAAAGGGCGCGGTAGCCGACGGGAAAATCCAGGTCAATGCCCGCTTCCATCACCGTCGTCGAGACCACACGGCAGGGCTGCCCGCCCGCTAACCGTCCCTTGATTTCCTCAAGTTTGGCGCGGCGGTGCGCGGGACACATCAGCGTCGAAAGATGGTAATTCCCCTCGCCGTGCAAGCCGCTATAAAGTCCGCTGGCGTGGCGGCGGGTGTTGACGATGCACAGGGCTTGCTCATGCGCGTTCAGGCGGGCAAGCAGGTCTTCATCGTTCAGCGTTCCTAAATGCTTCACTTCTACGCGTTTGTAGAAGTCGAACAATTCCTGCGGATTAGGCGCGAGTTCTGTCACTTTCGTCTCTTGGGGCAGGAAGCGTTCCAGTCCAGGCTGGGTGGCGGTGCAAAATACCGCGCTCGCCCCGTAGTTGGTCACCAATTCCCACACCGCCGCCATCGCGGGGCGCATGTACTCGCGCGGCAGCATTTGGGCTTCGTCGAAGATAATCACGCTTTTGGCGATGTTGTGCAGTTTGCGGCAGCGCGATGACCGATTGGCAAACAGCGATTCAAAAAACTGCACGTTGGTTGTGACCACGATGGGAATATCCCAGTTCTCCGCCGCCAGTTTGAGTTTGGCAAGCGCGCTGTTGGTGCGGTCGTCGGGATTGTCCTTCTTTTTGCCTTCCCAATCGAAGTTGGAGTGATGTTCCAGTACAGGCTCTTCGCCAAAAATGTTTTTGAACACTTTGGCGTTCTGTTCGATGATGGTGGTGAAAGGGATGACGTAAATGACGCGCTTCAGCCCATGCGCGGCGGCGTGATGGAGCGCGAACGCCATCGAAGCCAGCGTCTTGCCGCCGCCTGTGGGGACGGTGAGCGAGAAGAAGCCAGGGGTTTCGCTTTTGCCTTTTTCGATGCAGGCGTGAAGTATCTCATTGCGCTTGCGGTTGATGTCGCTGGTCGGGTTTTCAAACTGCTTCAGGTGCGCGTCCAATTTTTCGCGCAGGGTGGGGATGTCGTCATGTCCGCCGCGCGGTTTTGCGCCTTTCATGTAGGTCTCGGTTTCCTGAAAGTCCGCGTCCACCAACGCCGAATAAATCATGCGCGTCAGGAAGGAAAGCGAAAACCCAAAATAATCCTTTGGCGGTTTTTCAGGAATGATTGGCAGGCGCAAGGGACGAACGGGGAGATGCTTTGGAAAAGGCAAAGCGGATAAATCTAATTCGCTTTTGTATTCACTGTAATCAGGAATGCGATTTTTCAACCGCCCACAGACGGTGCTGCCTTCCAAATCAATTTCGCTTCCATAATCGGGCAAGCCTGCGTGATGTCCCATGATGGGATAGGCGAGCAGGGTAGCAAGGGCTTCCTGTGGCGTGCCTTCAAGCAATTTCTTGAGTTCCTTCGCTCCAGCCGTCGAATGGTCCACGCGCGGACCGCCTTCCAGCCGCTTTTGAAACTCAAGGGAGTATTTGCCCAAGTCGTGAATCATCCCTGCGATGTATGCCAGTTCCGCCACATTGGCGTCCGCGCCAAAGTCACGCGCCATTTCAGCGGTTTTTCGCAAATGGTCAATCAGCGGCTGCCAATATTCACGGTCTTCCCCATCGCGCCGATGGGCAAAAAAGCGCGTCTTTGGCTCGCTGAGACTTCCCACCCCATACACCCGCGCCATCTTCTTCACCTCCTTCTCCAGTGCCTCGCGCAGTTCTTTCGGTGCCAACACCTCGCAATCCGCGCCCCAGCCGCGAATCCAGGGCAGCATCTCGCGCCATTCGGCGATGTCCACGCTCCAAATGCGCCCGCCGTCTTCGGTTGGCTCAATCCGTTCCAGCGGATGCCAAACGCTTTCCTCCAGGCGTTGAATCACGGCGGGGTTCGGGAAGAAGCGCAGTTTCACCGTTACGGGCGGGCGGGCGGCATACCAGATGCCCCAGGCATGTTTGAGCAGGCGGTCATCGTCAAACGCGGTGGGAATCTCAAAGGTTTCGCTCGTCACAAAGGCGTGCAGAATGCGCTCGATTTTGAAGGCATAGATGTTGTCGTCAAAATCGCTCTGCGCGATGACGTAGATGCTATCGCTCCAGATGGATGGTTCGATGAGATAGGGGTTAATCGTGTGGCGGGTCAGGCCTTCCTGTCCGAGCCGCTGATACTCGATGCGCACCTTGCGCTGTTCCACCCAGCCTTGTGTGACGGACTCCAGAATCTTGACCTTGTGAGGGTCTTCGCTTTGCTTGGAGAGTCGTTCTGCCGTTTTGAGCAAGCGTTCAGCCATTGGCTGATGCAGGACGGCGGCCAGTTTCTCCACGCCGCTGGCTGCGTGCGGGTGGCGAAAGCGCGTCTGCCGCGCGGTTTTGCGCGCCGCCAAATAGAGCGTCAGCGCCTCGTGCAGGCTCACTTTGATCTCGGAAATCAGGCGCGTTCGGTCAATCTTCCAGCGCCCATGTTCGACTTGCACAAAAGGGTAACCCTCGGCCTCCAAGTCGCGACGGTCGCGGAAGATGGTCTCGCGCCTCGTCTCCAGTTTCTCCGCCAGTTCAGCATCGCTCCAGGCGCGCTGAATATACAAGCGCTTCAGTTCGGTCAGACGTTCTGCTTTATTTGAGCCGCTCATGGCCACTCCTTGCAACAAGTTCGCACATTTTGCTAAAAATTTGGTAATAGGATAGCATGCCGATTGGTTGAATTCTGCAACATTCTCGGTGTGCCTTTCAAAATTGATGACTTTGCGTGTTACGTTCGCTTGCTAAATGGCCATAAACCACCTTTCTCGTCTTCGCTAACGAACAATCCTCGCTCCTCGAGGGCGGGCAAAGCCCGGGTTACTTCGGAGCGTTCTAGCCCCAACAAACGCGCTAGGAAGCCCGGTTTTTTCCCCGGATTCTGCTCTACTGTCTCGTAAATGCGTTCGAGTCGTTCTTCTTGTGATTTGCGCGCCATAAAAACACCTCGTATCTTGGAATTTGTTCCAGGATACAAGGTGCATGTTGCAAGTACTGCAACAACCCGCAGTGTTCTTATGCTTTGTGTTGGGTTACTCTGAATGCGCGCCACACTTTTTCTGGTGTAATCGGGATGCAATCCACATCTATCCCCAGAGCATCGCGGATGGCATTCCCAACCGCTGGCGCGACGCCGTCCATCGGGATTTCGGCAACCGCTTTCACGCCAAAGGGGTGCGTTGGCTCGAAGGTTTCCACGAAAATGGTTTCTAGTTCGGGCATTTCATGAGCGCGGAAAATGTGGTAATCGCGGAAATCGCGTTCGCGCGCGCGGCCAGCCCGGTCATAGACCATTTCCTCGCACACGGCATAGCCCAGAGCTTGTGTCATGCCCCCTTCAATTTGTCCGCTGGCGGTTTGGGGGTTGATGATGATGCCACTGTCCACCGCCATCACCAGTTTGTCCACCGTCACCGCTCCGGTTTCGGTATCCACCGTCACTTCGGCAAACTGTGCAGCGAACGGCGGCGGGGAGGAGGGGGAGACATAAGAGGCCACGCCCATGATTTGCTCTTGGTTGCTGCGATGCAGCGATTCCAGCGCGATTTCGCTCAGCGGAACGGAGCGTCCATCCGGCGCATGGGCGGCGCGTTCGCGCAACTGGATGTCCTCCGGTCGCAGCGGCTGCCCATCCGCTCCGGGTCCCAGCATGGCTGCCGCCCGCGCTTTGATTTTCCCGGCCACGATTTCCGCCGCTTTCACCACCGCCGTGCCGGAAATGTAGGTGGTCGAAGACGCATACGCGCCCTTGTCAAACGGCGTGAAATCGGTATCCGAAGAGTAAGTGATGATGTCCTCCACCGGCACGCCCAGCACTTCAGCCGCCATTTGCGCCAGCACGGTATCGGAGCCGGTGCCTAAATCGGTGGCGCCGATGAGTAGGTTAAACGAACCGTCATCATTCATCTTTATCGAGGCGCCGCCCATATCCAGGTAAGGAATGGCCGTGCCTTGCATGACGAGCGCCGCGCCGATGCCTTTTCGTTTTCCGTTCTTCAGCGAGTTTCGCCAGGCCTCGTTCCCGAACTTTTCATCCCACCCCATGACCGCTTTGCCCTGCCGCACGCACTCTTCCAGCCCTACGGTGTGGATGATTTCCGGGCGGGGTTCGCGGCCTTCATTCCAGGCGGTGCTAAAGGGGTGATATTCGCCAGGGCGCAGGGCATTCTTGAGACGGAATTCCAACGGGTCTAGGCCGAGTGCGCGGGCGATTTTCTCCATGTGTCGGTCCACTGCCCAATAGCCTTGGGGCACGCCGTAACCGCGAAAAGCCCCCGCCGGCGGGGTGTTGGTATAGACGATGTCGGCGTAGAAGCGGATGTTGGGCGCTTTGCGGTATTCGCCATCCCCCACGTAGAGCGCCATCGCCTTGTGGCCGGTATTGCCGGTGACGGTGAGCGCGTGGGCGCCGTTGGCCCCGGTATCGGAGAGGGCGTACATCGCGTTGGCCGTGATGGTGCCATCTCGCTTGACGCCGGTCTTCATGCGGATTCGCATCGGGTGGCGCGAGCGCGCACCGATGAATTCCTCTTCGCGGCTGTATTCGTACAAGACCGGTCGTCCGGTGGCAATCGTCAGGTGCGCAGCCACGTCTTCCATCAGCACTTCCTGCTTGCCGCCGAACCCCCCGCCGATGCGCGGCTTGATGACGCGGATGCGCTTGACCGGCAACCCCAGCACGGGCGCCAGGATGCGCCGCACGTGGAAGGGAACTTGTGTGGAGGTGCGAATCACCAGCCGGTCGTCTTCGTCCCAATAGGTCAGGCACACGTGCGGTTCGATATGGGCCTGTTGCACTTTCGGCACTTCGTATTCAGCCTCGAAGATTTCATCGGCCTCGGCAAAGCCTTTCTCCACATCGCCAATGTCTATGCGGATGTGGGCGGCGAGGTTGCGTTGGGGGTTCGATTCGGCAAAGTTGACGTATTCTGGCTCGTCGTGAATCAGCACCGGATTGTCGAGCGCTTCGCGCATATCCAGAATGGCGGGCAGCACTTCGTATTCGACCTCAATCAACCCAAGCGCTTGTTCGGCAACTTCGGGCGTTTCGGCAGCCACAAAAGCCACCCGGTCACCCACAAACCGCACTTTATTATCCAGCGAGAAGCAATCCAGCGGGCCGGGGATGGGGTCGCTCTGCCCGGCGGTGGAATAGACGACGCGCGGAATATCTTGCCAGGTCAGCACGGTGGCCACGCCCGGCAGAGCGCGTGCGCGGGAAGCGTCAATCCGTTTGATACGGGCATGGGCGTGCGGCGAGCGCAGCACTTTGGCGTAAAGCAGGCCGCGCTTTTCTAGGTCGGCAGCAAAGGCTGGTTTCCCTTGGGCTAATTTGATGGCATCCACCTTTTTTTCCGGCTTGCCCACCACTTGCCAGCCATCTGTTTCGGGGGCCACAATCATTTTGGGCAAGGTGGTGACTTGTAATTGGGGATTGGCTAGCGGTTCGTCTGGTTGTCTGGTTGGCCAAGTTTCCGGTTCATTGCCTGCTGATGACCGTTCCCTGCTCTCCGCTACCTGTTGATTGCCCACCGATACCTGATGCCTGACCACCCGCATCACCGCCTCGACCGGTTTCTTATACCCCGTGCAGCGGCATAAGACGCCCGAAATCGCCTCGCGCACTTCCGCTTCGGTGGGGTTGGGGTTCTTCTCCAGCAGGGCTTTGGCCGCCAGGATTTGTGCCGGCGTGCAGTAGCCGCATTGAATCGCGCCGCATTCGATGAATGCCTGCTGAAGCGGATGCAGGCCATCGGTTTTGCGCCAGCCCTGTTGCGGGTGCTGGCCCAATGCCTCCAGCGTGGCGATTTTGTGTCCTTCGGCCTGTGCGGCCAGCATCAGCCCGGCATTGACCGGTTTGCCATCCAACAAAACCGTATCGGCGCCGGAAAAGCCGTGTTCATCGCCAAATTTAACCGAATGAAAGCCAAAACTGCGGATAGCCGTTAAGAGCGTGGTGTGTGGAGGGCAATCCAGGGCATATTCTGTGCCGTTAATCATCAGGGTAAGTTTCATGGTGGCCTCCTGTTGTCAGACAATTGTATTATACGTGAGTGTAATGCAAAAGGGGTGAGGGGCTGTGGATTGAAGTATACTCAAAAAGCCCCGGCGTGCTATCCGGGGCTTTTTTTGGCCGAAAGAAGGACGAATTAAACCATCTGCTTCCGGCGGGGTGTCATCGAGTGGGTCAACCCCGTCTCAATCGTCATCTCCCAGCGCCGAAATGGCACGGAACAGGCCAAAAACAAGCAAGCCGAGTTTAATGCCTTCGGTGAGGGTGAGCGTGCTTTCACGTCCGCTTCGTTCGGCGCGGCGGCGCAGCAAGATGGCGGCAACCAAACCTGCTCCCGCCCCGACCAGGGCGCCGGCGAGCAGTGTTTTACTGGAATTTGCTTTGCGTACTGCAAGTTCTTCTTTGGGGCTCATACGATTATCCCTTGCGTTTTGTGCCGGTTAGGGCATCGGAGAGAAGGCCTAACCAGGCCTTGAAGTTAAGCACGGGTTGAACGATTTTTTCTGTCCAACGCACGATTTCCGCATTCAGCCACAGCGCATAGAGCTGCACCAATCCTGTGTAGCGCGGTGCAATGCCGAGTAATTTTGCGAGCGCGTAAACCACCCCAATGGTCAGTACCAGGATAATCAGCGCAATGACCATCGTAGGAAGTATCAGCCAAATCAGGGCAATATCGGCCCATAGGCTGACCCCGGCATGGTTAACAACGGCGCCGTAAATGGCTATGCCGGCAAACCCGAGGCCCAACAGCGTAACCAGCAGAATGGGCAGGATAATCTGCCGCGTGAACTCGCGCTGATGTTTGCGATAGGAGGGGTGGGTAGGCCGGGGCAGGGGGGCGTTTGGGCTAATTTTCGGCGGCATAGATTTGTTCATGCAATTATTTTAGCATGAAACCCGGTTGTGGTACCTCAACCTTTTGTTTGACGTTTTATCTTGTCGTAGAGGAAAGGGGTTATTCCTCCCGTTTGATAACACTTTTGGCTTCTGATTGGCTCGAAGCGGTGACGGTTTGAGAAAAGCGGGTGAGTGTGCCTTTGTAAGGAACAGTGCCATTGTGCACCACCCAGCCTTCCATCTCGAAAGGGATGGGGCTATCGGCCAGAATCCATTCGCCATTGTATTTACGGGCGATGTGAACGTGCGTGCCGGTCGATTCGCCGCCTTCACAGGAGGCATGCCCCAAACGGTCACCCTGCTTAAAGGTTGTGCCTGCCGAGGGGCGGTTTTCGGTGGCGAGGTGCAGGTAGAATATCACCCAACCGGTGCGCTCGTCTCCATCTCCGTCTAAATCGAGCAAAATCTGACCATGTTGAGAGCGCGCGACTACACCATCCGCCATCGCGGTGACCCATTCCCCGGTAGCGTTGCACTCTGAAACGCCGGTTGGTGCAAAATCAATGGCGGCATACGGTTCGCCTTTGCCCCAGCCGGTATGGGGGCCGCCGGTGTAGTTCCAGGCTTTGCCGCTTTCAAAGGGTAATATCAGGGCCGGCTGCTTCAGGCTGCCTGGGATGTGCGGCTGAACGTTTTGCCAGGGATCGCCGAACAACCGAGCATACGTTTCCGCCAACCCGCCAGGGCCAATCATTTGTTCAAAGAGTGGCGGCGAGTGCAGGCGCGAAAAAGTATACTGAATGGCAACCGTAGCCGCATTTTGCCAAGGGTCCGGGCGATACAGGCGGCCATCGGGCGTTTCAAACTCCAGTAATGTGCCGCGCCGCCAAGCATAGTAGCCATTGTTGAGCGTGTTGGCTGTATGAATCAATTGTAGGTAAACGCCGCGGTAAGATGGATTGTAGTAGTTCAACACATACGAGGTATCTTCTGGCATTTCTGGCTTGCTCAGCGCGCCGGCGTAGTAATCCAACAGGGCCAGCAGCAAACGCGGGCTAACGCTGAAGTTCGTGGCGACGATTTCCACCAGTTCTGCACCAGAGCGTATCCCATCGGCGATTGGCTCGCGGTAGTTTTTTAGCCAGCCTGGTTGTGCGTTGACAAAGGCGCTCACATCAAAGCCAATTTGTGCCGGGCCATTGACAAACAGGCTATCGGGCAAAATTTGATAGGGAGTTCCCCACAAGGCTTTATAGTAGATAGGGATTTTCATGGGGAACCCTGGTGGCATGGTGCTGGCATCGAGCGGGATGATGGGGTTGGCGGCGCGGATTTCGGCTTCGGTGGTGTTGAAACGCGCTGCTAAGGCGGGCAGCGTATCACCGGTTTGGGCAATATAATCTACCAGTTGACCGGGTTCGTAGGGTGGACGGGTGGGTAAGGGCGTAAAGGCGATGGCCGAGGTAGGAAATTGCTCGTACCCAGCAACTTCTGGCGTTGAGAACACTTGCTCTGGCGTAGTGGTGCAGGAGGCCAGGCCCAACATCAGGAGCAGTACAGCGTATATGAGCCGAACTTGCCGAGTTGCCATGAACGATACCTGCTCACTTATTTTTTCTCTCGAATGATGCGCGTCTCAAAACTGCCGCTGGTGCTGGCTTCAATCACTGTATCGCCTTTGGTCAGGGTGCCTTTATAGGGTGCCTCGCCGTTGCGCGAAATCCAACCCTCCAAGTCAAAGGGGATGGGGCCATCGGCTAAAATCCATTCGCCATTGTATTTGCGGGCAATGTGAACGTGCGTGCCGGTGGCCACCCCGCCCTCACAAGAGGGATAACCGATTTTGTCATCTCTTTGCAACATAGCGCCGAGTTTGGCACGGCCTTGCGTGGCGATGTGCAAGAACAAGATGGCCCAGCCTGTACGTTCATCGCCATCACCATCCAAATCGAGGACAACCACGCCTTCTTCAACACGGACAACGGTGCCTGGTGCAGGCGCCAGCACCCACAAATCCGATTTGGAGCAACCGCCGACGGTGGAACCGGGGGCAAAGTCGAGCGCCGCCAAGGCGCCGCGTCGCTCCCAAGCCGAATGCGGCCCCCCGGTGAAAGCCCAGATTTTGCCGCGTTCAAAGGGCAGACTGAGTTCCGGCTGCCGCAGACCGTCTGGCAGGGTCGGCTCGAAAGCCTGGGCACGTGCTAGGTAAGAGCCAAACATCTCAGCGTATAGCATGGCAAACCCCGTTGGGGAGACAATCTGCTCCCATTCGGCGCGGCTGTGTGTTTGTGCAAAGTAATATTGCAGAGCCGCAGTACCGGCGTTTAGGTGGGGGTTAAGGCGGATGGTTGAGCCATCCTTAAAGGTGATGGTGGTGAGCATGCCAGAACGCCAGCCATAGTAACCCTCTGAAAGGGTTCCTGCGGCCCACATCAATTGCCGGAACAAACCGCGATAGTGATAGTCAATGTAGCCGAGCGGATAATCTTCTGCTGCTAGGTGTTGAGGGCTTCCACGCACCCAGTGGCTCTCCCATTCGATGATGGCCAGCAAAATGCGCGGGTTGAGGGAGTTTTCAATCGCAATTCGCTCAATCGCTTCAGCGCCGGTCAGCCAGCCCCTACTCAGGGTGTATTCTTTATATTGGCTTAAGTATCCATTTTCTGCTGCAATGTAGGCGGCGGTATCAAAATCAATGGTCGAGGGGCCATACACAATTTCACTATCTGGGATTAGCCGTTCGCCAGGCGTGCGCACTTCTTGTGGGTCGGGCTTGGGAACCAACAGCAGCGTTCCGACCGGCAACAAGACATCGGCCGGCGGTAAGATGATACTGGCAATCAGTTGGCTGGCGGCTAACCCAAACCGGTTGGCGATAATATTGAGCGTATCGCCGCCTTGGCTGCGGTATACATCCATTGGCCCGGCGGTGTTGACCGGCGGCAAAGTGGCGGTGGGTGTTTGCTGGGGGATAATGGCTGTCTCGCCACCGCCACCGCTTAGGGCGCGGGTGGGCGGCATGCCTGGGGTGGGGCTGCCGGGCAAAGGCAAGACCACCAGCGGCGTGGGGCCAGGTGTTGGGCTAGGGTATGGTGTGTACGTGGGGGGAAGAGCCAGGCCGTTCAGGGGTGGAGTTGGAGTGAACGGTGCGCCCCACAGCATAGGGTCGCCACGACAGGCAGTCAGTAGGCTTACCAAGAGTATGATAGTCAAAAAGCGGTGCAAAGTACCCATATCGTTCAGATTATACCTTGTGGATTGGGTTGCCAATCAAACATTTGTGCTGTGTAGGGTTTTTGCAAGAAGTTCGATATGCGAGTATGATAGGCTTGCATTATGACATTTCGCAAGGCTGTCGCGGCCTGCTAGAGGAGTATTCCATGAAATCACTGCGTTTTGTTTGGCCTGGCTGGTGGGTTTTCCTCATCCTCGGGTTGACCACCCTTGCTTGTACTTGGTCTCTGGTAGATTTGGGTTTTCCGGCAGGGCCTAGCCCGGTGCCAGGGGGGAATGGCAACCCAACTCCGGTGGCATTGGCCGAAATCACGTTTACTGCGCTCTTGCCAGCACCGCTGGCGCCTGGTGAAACGCTGGTGCTCGGTGTGTTGGATGAAGTGACCGGTTTAGGGCTCAATCCGACCTTGTATCCAATGACAGCGGTGGATGCGCAACGTTACACCCTGAAATTGCCGCTGGTATTAAATTCAGTCATTAAATACCGCTATTATCGGCAAGGTGGCTTCACGGCGTTGGAAGATACCGCAAATGGAAATGTGGTTCGCTACCGGCTTTATCACGTTACCGGGCCGGGTGGTGTTGAAGACCGCGTGGCCTCCTGGAGCGATACGCCCTTTGGCGGGCAAACGGGCAGCCTGAGCGGTACAGTGATTGATACTCGGACGGGTCGTCCTGTGGTCAACATGCTGGTTAACGCCGGTGGTATTTCCACCTTGACCGATTCGCTTGGTCAGTTCCTGATTCATGGCCTACCGGTTGGTACGCACAACTTGGTGGCGTATGCCCCTGATGGGATGCACAGCACCTTTCAGCAGGGGGCAGCAGTAGCGGCGGGGTTGACCACCAACGCTCCGATTTCGGTGCAATCGCTGCCGACGGTGCGGGTGACGTTTATTGTGAATACTCCGGCCGATACGGTGCGTGGTGCGCCGGTGCGCTTGGCGGGTAATCTCTTGCAGTTGGGCAATACCTTTGCCGATTTGAACGCCGGGGTGAGTACGGTGGCAACGCGCATGCCTACTCTCTCGCCGCTGGATGATGCACGCCAGGCCATTACCCTGACCTTACCCGTTGGGGCCGATGTGCGCTATAAATACACCTTAGGTGATGGTTTTTGGAACGCCGAACATGGTCAGGATGGCCGCTTTGTCTTACGGCAGTTGATTGTTCCAGCGAGTGATGTGACGGTGAATGACACCATTTATACCTGGGCTTCAGGCAATTCTGCTCCTATTTTGTTTGAAGTCAGTGTGCCGGCCAACACTCCCCCTGGCGAAAATATTTCCATTCAATTTAATCCTTTTGGGTGGATGGAACCTTTTCCGATGTGGCCCTTGGGTGGCAATCGTTGGGTGTATAAACTGTATAGCCCGCTTAACATGATTGGCTCGTTTCACTATCGTTATTGTCGTAACGACCAATGCGGCTCGGCAGATGATGTGGCGACTTCAGGCTCACAGGCCAATAGCCGTGTGGTCACGACCAGTGTCACCGGGCAGGACATTAAAGATACAGTCAAAGCGTGGAGTTGGTGGCCTGAAGCGGAACCGGGCGCCTTGGTCGCCGTGCCTATCAACCCGCGTAAGGGTGGTTTTTGGGCTGGCATAGAGTTTTCAGCAAACTATCATCCCTCTTGGCAAGGGCTTTTCCCTTCCGCCATACAATCGGCGCAATCTTTGGGGGCGAATACCCTGGTTCTTACTCCTACCTGGACGGCAACCTCTTTCAATCCGCTCACCTTTGCGCCGACGCCCGGCCTAGACCCGTTATGGGGAGATGTGGTGCAAGCCGTGCAATATGGCCGAGCGCAAAATTTGAGTGTGGCACTCTATGCTGTGCCGCGCTTGTTCCCTTCAACGCCCGATTTTTGGTTCCGCGCACCGCGCACCCCAGAATGGTGGGAAACCTGGTTCAGCCGCTATCGCGCATTTGCGCTCTATCATGCCGATTTGGCCCAGCAAGCCGGAGCGCAGACGCTGATTTTGGGTGGCGAGGCCGTGATGCCGGCCTTGCCGGGCGGCTTGTTGCCGAACGGTGCGCCGGCTGGCACGCCTGCCGATGCCGAAGCACGCTGGCGCGGTTTGTTGACGGAGGTCCGTCAGCGCTTTAGTGGACAAGTCTTGTGGGCGCATCCGTATCGGGATGTGCTCCTGCCAGCCCCGGCATTTGTGAATCAAGTGGATGCGGTGTATTTGCTCTGGTCTGTGCCGCTGACGGCCAGCGCTGGGGCAACCGTAGATACTATGACGGAAGCAGCCCTTGCCCGTATGGATAACGAGCTTTTGCCTTTTCTAAATGCAGCCGGCAAAGGCGTTGTGATGGCGATTGACTATCCTTCGGCAACGGGTGCAGCCTGGGGCTGTGTTTCGGCGGGTGGTTCAGGTTGTTTGGATTGGGCGGCGCTCGCACGCCCGTTTCCTGATACACCCTCGGCGTTGCTCGACTTGAAAACACAGGCCGACCTGTATCAAGCCGTTTTGCAGGCGGTCAATCAGCGTGATTGGGTTGGTGGGTTGGTTAGCCGGGGGTACTACCCGCCTGTACCTTTGCGCGATAAATCGTCCTCGGTGCGTGGCAAGCCCGCTGCCGATTTGCTGTGGTACTGGTTCCCGCGTTTAACCGGTGTGGTACGGTGATATGCTTGCCAAACTTCGACATTCTGCCCGCTTGTTCATCACCGGTGGTGATTGGGCCAACCGCTTGCCCGAGGAATCGCGCCGTAATCTGTATCGTTACTGGTTCGATGGCCTCTTTGCTGCCGCGAGTGACACGTTTCCAATCAATTATCTGACGCTCTATCTGCTCGCGATTGGCGCAAGTGGGGCACAAGTTGGTTGGTTTAATTCGCTTTCGAGTTTGGCTGCGGCCTTGGCGTTGTTGCCGGGGGCCTTTATTGTCGAAAAATATGGCCGCCGGAAAGAATTTACCGTCATTTACGGCGGCTTGTTGGCGCGCATCATGCTCTTACTCATGGCGCTGGCCCCTCTACCCCTCAGTGGGCAGCCGCTCATTTGGCTGGTCATTACCCTGGGTGTGATTCGTAGCGCAGCGGGAAACCTGGCCTTTCCGGCTTGGATGTCTATCACCGGCGATATTGTGCCAATGGAAGGACGTGGGCGTTATTTCGGGTCACGTAACTTCGTCATGGTCATTGCCAGCATTGTCGTCACCTATCTGATGGGCGAATTTATCACGCGGGTTGGGTCGCTTCAAGGTTACCAACTGGCGCTGGTACTCTCTTTCGTGACGGGGATGATTTCCACCTATTTCTTTTGGCGCATTCGGGATGCGGCAGGAAGCCAACCGGTTCAGAGCGAGATGCGACTCTCTCTGCGCGAAGTTTGGCATGATTTTCGCTCCTCGCCGCTCTTTTTTCAGTTTTGCCTGACCATGGCGGTCTGGAACTTATCGCTCAATATCGCCGGGCCGTTTTTCAACGTGTATATGGCCCAGGAGCTGGGCTTCACCGCAGCCATGATTGGCGTAGCCACCATTGCCGCCAGCGTGGCCCGCGTGCTGACTCAGCGCAAAATGGGCGAACTAGCCGACCGCTTGGGGCCGGCGCGGGTGCAGATGGGCAGCATGTTCCTTGTGCCAATTTTGCCCATCTTGTGGCTGTTTGCCGGTCAATTGTGGCATGTGTTGGTCATCAACTCGCTGGCCGGGTTGTTTTGGGGCGCGTTCGAGCTGGCTTCGTTCAATTTCCTTCTGGTTTTCATGCCAGAAAACCGGCGCGCGCGTTACTCGGCCATCTTCCAAGTCGTGATGACCATTGCTTTAGCGCTCGGTGCGGCATTGGGCAGCGCACTGATTGAATCGGCTTGGGGCTATGAGTTAATTTTCATTCTTTCATCCATTGGGCGCTTTGCGGCAGCCTTTTTGTTTTGGGCGCTGCTGCGCAAAGTGCAGACGGGTTAGCCTTGCGATTTACGCGTTTTTTCGCTCACACCCCCTCAATCACCACCATGTTCGATTGGGCGTAGCGGTGACGCAGAGCGCGCGCCGGAGCATATTCCGGCGAATGGAGCCAGGCTTTGGCTTGCTCGATGGATGGAAATTCGAGAATCACCAGCCGCTGGGGCTGCCAATCGCCTTCGAGCGTTTCGGTTTGACCACCGCGAGCAAGGTACTTGCCGCCATACAGCGCCACTGCGGCCGGGGCAAGTTGCTTGTATTCGGCATAGCCTTCTGGGTCGGTGACGGTAATATCTACAATCACATAAGCAGTCATGCGAGCATCCTTTTTTCAAATTTTGTGTCGTCGGTGAAGCCATGTACCGAAGCGTTTCAGAGATGTTCTGGTTCCTGCCAATAGGAGAACAGGCCACCGATAGACTGACGTGTGGCGTTGCGCCAGATGGCTTCGCCGAAGATGGGGGCCACCGGCAAGATGGTAAGATGCGCAGGCCGTTCGCTTGGCGGGGGGACGGTATCGGTGGTGACGATTTCGCGAATTTGTGGCATGTTTGTCAATTGCTCTAAGGCTCGCGCTGTGAAGACACCGTGCGTGCAGATGGGGATAATTTCTTGTATGCCGCCCTCGGCCAGTGCTTTGCACACCTCCAAGACCGAGCCGCCGGTGGCAATTTCATCATCATACACCAGGGCGCGTTTGTATTTGCGCAACAAGCGTGCTTGTAACCCGCCGATTTTAACTTCAGTATCGGAAATGCGCTCCTTATGGGCGGCGACAGCCGGCAAGCCCAGCATATTGGCAAAACGCACGGCCGATTTGGCGCGACCTACATCGGGGGAAACGACAATGGTCTTTTCCAATTTGCGATTCCTGAAGTAACTAGCGAATTCGGTGCGCGCGGTCAAGACATCTGTCGGAACGCTGAAAAAGCCGTGTACTTGTGGTGAGTGCAGGGTCATGGTCATCACATGCGTTGCACCTGCGGTAGAGAGCAAATCGGCCACCAGGCGGGCTGTGATGGAGATGCGGGGCGCGTCTTTTTTATCGGAGCGCGCATACGAAAAATAGGGCAGGATGGCGTGAACGCTGGCTGCTCCGGCGCTGCGCGCAATATCCAGCATGATAAGCAGTTCCACCAGGTGGTCGCTGACCGGTCGCACCAGCGATTGTACGATATAGACATTCCGCGAGCGCACACTGGCCCCTAATTGCACTTCCATACAGTCGTTGCTAAAACGCCGGAAATAGGATTTCTCCAACGGCACACCCAAATCGTTGGCAATGGCTTGCGCCAGAGCCGGATGCGATTGGCCACAAAAGAAGCGCACATCGCCCGCATCTATCGGATGTTCGCTCATCGTCCGCCTCCTTGCTTGACCCAAAGGTTGTGGATGATAGGCTGCGAAGCCAAAAAGTTCTGATTGCGCGTCAGCGGTCTTTTATCCTAACGATTGCAGATATTCTAAAAATAACCGTACACCAAACCCCATGCCGCCTTTGGGGCAATAGGGTAAGTCTTTTTCGGCCCACATCACCCCGGCAATATCAATATGTGCCCAGGGCGTTTGTTCGCTGACAAATTGTTTCAGAAACATGCCGCCGATGATGGTTCCGGCCTTGCGTCCGCCACTGTTTTTGATGTCTGCATCGTCGCCCTTAATTTGTTCAAAGTATTCATCGTCTAAAGGCAGTCGCCATAACCGCTCATGCGTGCGTTCTCCAGCCTGAAAGAGCGCCTCGGCCAGTTCTTCATTGTTGCTCATTAATCCGGCGCGCACCGACCCTAATGCGATGAGCACAGCGCCGGTTAAAGTCGCAATATCAACGATTGCGCGCGGTTGGTACGTGCGCTCGGTGTAGGTGAGAGCGTCAGCTAGCACCAGGCGGCCTTCGGCGTCGGTGCTGATGATTTCAATGGTTTTCCCATTCAGCGCTTTCAAAATGTCATCCGGGCGATAGGCCGTGGCAGAAATCATATTTTCAGCTGCTGCAATGACGCCGACAACGGGGGTTTTTAACCCCAATTTGGCCACAGCCAGCATCGTTCCAATGACGGCCATGCCCCCGGATTTGTCGTACTTCATCCCAACAATCCCCTCGGTCGTTTTGATGGAATAACCACCGGTATCCATCGTTAACGCTTTGCCGACCAAGGCAATCGGTTTTTCTGCGCCTGCGCCGGCATGCTCTAAGATAATCAGCCGCGCCGGCGTTTCTGAGCCTTTTCCAACGGCTGTCATTGCGCCAGCGCCCAATGCGCGCAATTGTTGGTCGTCTAATACCGTGCATTTTAAGCCAACTTCCGCCGCTAGGTTTTGGACTCGTTCGGCCAGGGTGACCGGGTTGATTGTGTTCGGCGGCTCGTGTGACCAGGCACGGGCCAGGTTGACCGCCTCGGACACGATTTCCGCCTTGCGGATGGTTTGCTCTACATCTTCTAGGCTAGGGCTGGTCTGACCACCGCTGAGTAGGCGCAACACCGCTTCTTTTTGTTCTTGCTCCGATTTGTAGGCTGAAAATCGAAACGCACCCAAGAATAAGCCTTCGGCCAGGGCGTAGATTGCTCCAACGGGCGGCAATCCGAGCCGAAAGAGGGGTTGGAGTTCTAGCCCGGCCTCGCGAACGTTGTTTTTGGCGAGCCATTTGGCGAGCATCCCGCCGGCCTGGCGCAAGGACTCGAACGAGAGCTTCTTCTGCGGACCCAAAGAGAGCCAGGCTTGCGTTCCGTTTAGGCGCACTTCCCCTGCTTCTTTGCCGGCTGTCTCGAGCGAGATGGTTTCGGGGGCCAGTGTTGGGGTGATGACCAAGCCAGAAAATTCGGCTTGTTGCGATACGGTCAAAGTCAGTTTAAGAGTCATGGGGTGATGAAGTTCCTTTGGGTTTTGGGCTAATACTTCTTTGGGGGAGGCAATCTATCGGCCTTGTGCTTTGATTGTAGCAGAGAATGGGATTCGCGCGCAAATAAGAGATTCCCGCCACAATTGGGCCTGACGGGTATAATTTGCCCAGTTTCCGCTTGGAGGTGTAATGTTGGACCCGGTCATTTTTTCAATTCAGTTAGGGAGTTTTACGCTTACCCTGCGCTGGTATGGTGTCTTGGTAATGTTTGGCGTGGCTGTTGGTGCTTGGCTGGCCGAACAGGAAGTGAAGCGGCGTGGTGAAAATGGCGAACACATCTGGAATGCCATGCTCTTCTTGCTGCCGGCAGGCATTTTGGGCGGGCGGTTATGGTATGTGGTCAATGCCACCATTGGCGGCAACCCATATTACCTGGATTACCCCGCCAAAATTCTAGCGGTGTGGGAAGGTGGCTTGCATTTCTTTGGTGGATTGTTGTTTGGCGCCATTGCGCTCTATTTTTATGCTCGCTACTATCAGCTAGATTTGTGGCTGTTTTTGGATTCGGTTGCCCCCATGACAATGATTGGCCAAGCGCTGGCGCGACCGGCCAATTTCATCAATCAAGAACTCTATGGTCCGCCGACCGATTTGCCGTGGGGCATCAAAATCGAGGCTGCGCACCGCATTCCCGCCTATCAGGACTTGAGCGTTTATCCGGTTGAAACCACGCGTTTTCATCCGGTCTTTGCTTACGAGATGATTTTGAACCTACTTTTGGCAGGGACTCTGGTGTGGGCAGCCCGGCGCTGGCCAGAGCGCTTTCGGCCTGGCGCGGTTTTTGCCTGGTGGCTGGTTTTGGCCGGTTCCGCGCGTGTCTTCATTGAATTCTTCCGTCCTGACCAACCGATTCTCTTCCCTGGGACGTTTGTTACGACCTCTATGTTCGTCTCCGCGCTGATGGCGTTGGCTGGCATTTTGTTGTTATTGGGGCGGACCGAAAAACTTAGTTTGCCTTGGCCGAAGTTCCCTAACCGCTATGTGGTTTCTGGCAAGAAAATTGGATAAATAAACGGGGCGAGATTGTCTTCTCGCCCCAAGCATTTCCTAATCCCCTGGCACTGGGATGGGTGGTTCTAGCGTGATGGCTGCTGAGTTGGTGAGTGGCACGCCGGTATCGAAGCCGAATCGGTCAAAAATATCTTGGTAAGCAGCGACAATTTGCGCGCGAGTCAAGCCCATCGCCTCGTAGGAGTATTCATGGTCGCTCTTATAGGTGCGGGTTTCGGCAACCGCTTGTGAAACAATGCGCTCCAGCGCGGGATGTTCGGGATAGCCGAACTGCCGATAAAATTCGCTAATCATTTCGCGCGGTCGTTCGATCAGGTCGTCATACGAAAGAATCTTGAAATTGGGGGAAGGGTGTGCATCTATGAAATACAGTGGGTGACGATACCAGTATTGCGTAAACGCCAGCGTTTCTTCGATAAAAAGATACTTGGTGCGTGGTGTGCAAAAAACACTGGTGGCGTAACTTAACCAAGAAATGGTGGAAGGCAGCATATCCAGCGGGTTGCGTACCAAATATAAAATACGTGCGTCAGGGAAGAATTCTAGCAGCGTTTTGATTTTGGCACTAAACGCCGGATTCTTAGAGAGAAAGTGCCGTTTGCCGCCATCGGCATAAATATGGCGCTGAATCAGTGAGTGGTAGAAGCCCATAATGCGCCGACGTTCTTTGGCAGGCAAGGCATCGTCAAAAAATGGGTAAGGTGGCATTTCCTCGAAGAAGGGAAACATCACAACCGAGAAGAAAGTGCTCCAGGCGTGTAGCAGGATGTTCTCGTCCTCTTCTGGCTCGAATAAACTGATGCGATGAATGCGAATTTGTCCCAGCGAGCGCCGGTCTAGGTTGACCAGAAAGCGTTTGAGTGGACTGCCTAGCCGTCGGTCTACATCGGCAAAGAACCCGGAAATTTTGCGCTGTGTAATCGAAGGGGTGATGAAAATATCCCAGGTGCGCAAACTGGTGAAGGTTTCTGCCTCGCGTGAAAGCAGGCGGTGCAAAAACGTTGAACCAGAGCGAAAATTGCCCAAGATGAACAGCGGTTTTTCAATGACTTGCTTTTTATAACCAGGAAAGAGCAGGTCATCAAGCAACAAACAAGCCCAGGTAAAGACCGTCCAGGCTGGCCAGACGGAGTAAAACAACAATAAAAAGATGACACGTTTACGAGTTAGACGGGCATGAGTCTGGTTTGCACCAAAAAAAGAGCGCATTGCCATGCGCCAGAATAGTTTAAAGTTATATACCATGGCGTTGTGAAGCCTTTTGCGATAAGGAATATGGAAACGAGCGTGCTTCTCAATGGTTGATTGTATCACTCAATCCGCTATAGAGACGTCAGGCCAGGAGTGATTTTGAGTTATACTTTGCGCCTGATATTGGTTCGCCAGAGAGACATAAACAGGAGCATTCTATGGAAAATAAGCAGCGTGTCGTTGTTGCACCAGGCGATGGCATTGGCCCGGAAATTACCGAGGCGGTTATTCGCATTTTGCAGGCGGCAGAAGCGCCATTGGAATATGAATTTATCGAAGTGGGGCTTGCGGCGTATGAGCGTGGCCATACCTCTGGGATTCCAACCGATGCCTGGCAAGCCATTCGCCGTAGTCGGTGCATGTTGAAAGGCCCCATCACCACGCCGCAAGGCAAGGGGATGAAGAGCGTTAATGTTACGCTGCGCAAAACGCTCAATCTGTTTGCCAACATCCGCCCCTGCAAATCATACAGTCCTTGTGTGGCTTCGGCGCATCCGGGCATGAATTTAGTAATCATTCGTGAAAATGAAGAAGACCTGTATGCGGGCATTGAACACCGTCAGACGCCCGAAGTGACCCAAGTGCTTAAACTGATTACGCGCCCTGGCAGCGAAAACATCATTCGATATGCTTTTGAATACGCCCGTGCTTATGACCGGCGCAAGGTCACCTGCATGACCAAAGACAACATCATGAAATTGACGGATGGCTTGTTCCATCAGGTCTTTGATGAAATCGCTGCGGAATACCCTGATATTCGCGCCGAACACCAGATTATTGATATTGGCGCAGCGCGCTTGGCCTCTAGCCCAGAATTGTTTGATGTGATTGTCACCTTGAACTTATACGGGGATATTCTTTCTGATATTGCGGCTCAGTTGGCCGGCTCGATTGGATTTGCTGCTTCCTCCAACATCGGGCAGGAGTTTGCCATGTTTGAAGCCGTGCATGGTTCGGCGCCGGATATTGCCGGCAAAGGCGTTGCCAATCCTTCGGGTCTATTGGTGGCAGCCACGCAAATGCTGGTGCATTTGGGGCATGGCGAAGTGGGCGAACGCATCAAAAACGCCTGGCTTTGCACGTTGGAAGATGGCATTCACACGCCGGATGTTTACCGCGAACAACTAAGCACCAGAGAAGTTGGCACCCAAGAGTTTGCCCAGGCCGTCATTGAGCGCTTGGGTCAACAACCACGTACGCTTAAGCCGGTCCGCTATCAAAACCGCCCCATTCAAATTAGACGCCAGCCCCAAAAAACCGCCGAACGGCAACTGGTGGGCGTAGATGTCTTTATCTATTGGGACGAAGCCGGCCGGGACCCCAATCTGCTAGGCAAGCGGTTGGAACTGGCGGCCACAGACTTGTTGCCCTTGACGTTGGTCACCAATCGAGGGGTTAAAGTGTATCCTGAGGGGTTGCCAGAAACGTTCTGCACCGACCATTGGCGTTGTCGCTTTCGCACAGCGGCGAGCCAGATTCAATACGCGGACGTATTAACCTTGCTGCAACGCCTGACCGCTGCCGGCTTAGATGTCATCAAAACAGAGAACCTTTACACGTACGATGGGCAGCCTGGCTACTCGCTTGGCCAAGGGGAATAGCCTGGCGCTTTCACCCGCCGAAGAGCCAACGGGCGATATTCAGGTAGAGCGGCAACCCAACTGCGATGTTGAAAGGAAAGGTGATGGCCAAGACTGCTGTGAGTGAAAGCGCTGGATTGGCTTGTGGCACGGCCACGCGCATGGCGGCGGGCGCGGCAATGTAGGAGCCGCTGGCTGCCAGCGCGCCCAATAAAGTCGCCCCACCCATGTTTAACCCCACCAGCCAGCCGGTGAGAATGCCCAGTATACCGTTCGTAATGGGTAGGAGAATGCCAAAGCCGAGCAAAAACGGCCCTACTTTGCGCAAATCTCCCAATCGTTCTGAAGTCACTACGCCTAATTCCAGCAGAAAGAAGCTGAGCGCTGCTTTGAACGGCGTGATGAGCAAGGGTTCCATGGTCTGATAGCCGCTTTCGCCGGAAAGCAAACCAATCAGCATGCCGCCGATGAGCAGCACAACACTTTTACTGATAAAGGCTTCGCGCAAGAAAAACCCCCAGTCTATGGTGGGTTTTTCGGCGTTGGTGGATGCCAGGTGCCGCGCCCGACCGGCTAGCACTACTCCCAAAATGATGGCGGGTGATTCCATCAGTGCCAACAGGGCATTCATAAAACCGTTATACGGAATTTGAAGCGTATCAAGCATGGCGATGCCGGCGGCAAACGTCACGGCACTGACCGAGCCATAATGTGCGGCAATGGAGGAGGCATCCTCCCGATTGAACTTCCCCAGTTTTCGCAAAATGCCATAGGCGTACATTGTAATGAACAAGCCTAAAGCAACACTGGCTAACCCAGGCAAGACAATGGCACCCAACCCAGTGTGCGCGATTTCGCCGCCACCCTTAAACCCGATGGCAAACAACAAGTAAATGGTGAGCGATTCGTAAAACTGCTTTGGTACACGCAGGTCTGAACCAAGTGCGCCTGCCGTCAGACCAAGTAGATAACTCAATACCATGGGGGTTAGCAGGTTTGAAAGCAACAAGTCCATGATGAACAACCTCCATTCGAACAGTGTTTGCTTGATTTGAATGAGTCTGGCTGATTTAACCCCGTTGATAGGTTTGGTTACGCACTTTTCGTAGGTTAGCGCCGCACTAGGATGTATGTACTCTTAACCAAGTTGCTACCTTTGGTTTTCAAATCGCTTTTGGGTGGGTTTTATTAATCTAACGGCGATAAGACGCCAAGATTCTTCCGCCTTTTCTTTGCGTCTCTGCGACTTTGCGTTAAAGTCTGTGCAAATTTGCAAGGTTGCAACCTGGGGTAACGTATCAAGCCAAAAACGCCTAGTCTAGGCACCACTAGGCGTTTGGAGTGCGCAGAATAAGTTTCTAGCCACCGCACAGATTTAAAATTAAATGCAGACAAACGCGCGAAAACGCGGACAAAAGCGTGTTTTGCAAAGAAATCTCAGCAAATTTCCGCGTTTTCTGCCGTAATCCGTGTCCCAAAAAACAATACAGCGTTTTCGCAGAAAGGGGCTGTGCTACTCCAAGATTCCGTTGACAAACGCATCCGGGTCAAAGGGCGTTAAATCTTCTGGTTTTTCTCCTAGGCCGGCAAACAAAATCGGCAGACCGAGTTCACGCTGAATAGCAAAGGCCATCCCGCCGCGTGCAGAAGAATCGAGTTTGGTCAGAATCACGCCGCTGACCTTCACGGCTTCCTTAAACGCTCGTGCTTGTTGCAGAGCATTTTGACCGGTTGTTGCATCCAGCACCAGCCAAACCGCATGAGGCGCGGTCGGCAAGGCTTTGCCAACCACGCGATACACTTTTTTCAACTCTTCCATCAAGTTGAAGCGCGTATGCAGGCGCCCGGCGGTGTCTATCAGGATACAATCTACCCCACGCGCTATGCCTGCCTGAACCGCGTTATAAGCCACTGCGCCAGGGTCCGATTCGGGTGCTCCCGCCACAACTTCCACGTTGAGCCGTTCACCCCACACTTGCAACTGGTCTACGGCTGCTGCGCGGAAGGTATCTGCTGCGCCGAATAGCACCGTCTTCCCCTCTTGCAGAAAACGCTGCCCTAACTTGGCCGCTGTCGTGGTCTTACCCGAACCGTTGACCCCTACCAGTAGAATCACTGCTGGCTTGGTAGAGAACGCCATCGGCGGTGGAGTGGTCAAGCGGGAGCGCAATTCCGTCTTGAGGACGGCGCGTAAATCGGAAGCCCGCGTCAGCCCCTCACGTTTGACAGTCTCTTTCAGTGATTTCAGCACCGCTTGCGTGGTCTCTAACCCCACATCGGCCTGAATCAACAACGCTTCCAGGTCATCCCAGGTTTCGGCGGTAATTTCGGTTGCGCCGAGCATGTTGGCCAGCCGCCCAAACGCGGCTTTGCTTGTACGCGCGAGACCTTCGCGCCATTTGTTCAAAAAATCTGCCATAGCGCGGCGATTATATCAGAAATCATGTTATACTCGCCGCCGCGAAGGAGAGTCAAATGAGCGAAGAAAAACCCAAAAATCAGTGGAAAGAAATCGAGGCAACCTGGGATGGCGAGGCTGGTTACGTTGCTCGTAACAAAGCGGGCGCAACCGTCTTGATGGGCAAAGACCGGCAGGGTAATCCTGGCATCGGCCCAATGGAAATGCTCTTGGCTGGTTTGGCAGGCTGCACGATGATGGACATCGTAGAAATTATGCGCAAGAAACGGCAGTTGCCGGTGGATTTCAAAGTCATTGTGCGCGGCAATCAGCGGCTCACGGAGTACCCATATCACTACACCGAGTTTGAAGTTGAATACCTGTTATGGGGAGAAAACTTACAAGAAAAAGACGTTGCTCAGGCAGTGCAGCTCTCCGAGGAGAAGTATTGCTCGGTCGGTGGCACCCTTGCGAAAGCCGGTCCTATCCGCTCTACCTTTCGCATTCTCAAGCCTGGTGAAAGTGCCTGAAATGCAACTTTTGCGCTTGATTTTCATCTAAATTATGCTATGCTGATTTTAGAAAGGACTGCGCGATGATAGACACTCCAATTCATGTTACCGATGCAGCGTTTGAAAAGACCGTGCTGCAATCTTCCACGCCGGTTATTGTAGATTTTTGGGCGCCCTGGTGTGGGCCTTGCAAAATGATTGCCCCTATTCTAGATAAACTTGCCAAGGAATATGCAGGCAAAGTGATTGTGGCGAAAGTGAACACAGATGATAACCCGGAATGGGCCATGAAATACGGCGTGCAAGGCATTCCGACCATGCTGTTTATTGCCAACGGCAAAGTTGTTCACCGGCAGGTAGGGGCATTGCCTGAACGGATGCTGCGGCAAACACTCGACCAATTCTTAGAAGTCACCGCAAATACCTAACCGCCAATTTTAGGGTATACTTTCTTTCCTCGCGTCTGGTCAAAATCGGGACGCGAGGAAAGATTTTTTTTGCCCGAAAGAGGAACTTTCGCATGAAACGTTTTGCTTTCTTGTTTATTTTGCTCGCTCTGCTTGCTGCATGCAGTGGGCCGGCCCAAACACCCGTGCCTACCGTGGATGTGAATGCTACTATTGCAGCGCTTTCTGGCACCATGATGGCCGGTACACTCACTGCTCAGCCGACCCAAACGCCAACCGCTACCACCACCTTTACCCCAGAGCCAACGGCCACCTTTACCCTGACCCCAGAACCAACCGCCACCTTCACTCCCGAACCAACGGCTACCTTCATTCCATTTTACGGTGAGTTTACCCCGGCTGGGCTACCAGCAGGTGTAGACCGGGGCTACGTCTTGTTCCAAAACGATTCCAGCATCAAGACAGTGCATCTCAACATCCAGGGAACGACGGCACAAGGTGAGAGGCCATATTACTACAAATGGACGTTTGAGGAGCGCCAGCACCGGCATAACCTGCCGTTCGGGACGTATCAATACGTTATTTTTTTGGGGGAGAAAAAGATGTTTTCCGGCTCGTTTCGCATTTATAACTACGATAAAACTACGTTCTTTATCCGCGATGATAAGATTGTGATTGCAGGGCCATAGGCGCTGGAATTGGTTGCCAGTAGCCTTTTGACCCTGCCTCATGGAAAAGTTAGAAATTCGGCTGGTTTTCGAGCCATACGGTGCGGTCCTCGAAAGAGGGCCGCTCCGGTTTAACTGGCGGGTTTTCCGGATAGCCAATGTAGATAAAACCAATCAGGTGCTGGTCAGGCGCGAAGCCCAAAAATTGCTTAATCTTCGGGTCGCGCGCGGTATCGCCGGTGCGCCAGATTGCGCCCAACCCTTCCGCCTGGGCTGCAAGCAGAATGTTCTGACAGGCCGCCGCCGCGGCACAAATGTTTTCCACTTCGTCCACCTTTGGCTCACCGGGTTTCTCTACCCCAACCGCAATGATGACCGGCGCGCGCAAGGGTTTGGCGCGTTCTTTTTCCAGCGCTTCGTCACCCACTTGCGGAAAGCGGGCCTGGAACGATTCCGCCATAACCTGGCCTAGCCGTTCGCGCGCGGTTCCGGTCAGCACCACAAACCGCCAGGGGCGCACCTTGTAATGGTTGGGCGCTTGTGCTCCGGCGGCCAGCAGTTTTTCTATCAGCGAGCGTGGGAGCGGGTCGGGGCGCACTTTGCCAATGGATTGGCGGGAAAAAATGGCTTCATAGAGTTCCATCGCTGCCTCCTGGTGAGAATTTTCCTAAGCATACGAGAAAGCAGCGTTCCCGTCAACCTTTTCTCAAGACAAACGGGGGATGCAATTGCTCAACAAGAACGCGATAAAATTACCCTATGATGATGCGTCTATTGTCTTTCCTCTTGCTTTTAAGTTTGTTGCTCACCGGCTGCAATTTGCCTGTAGCGCCGCAGCCATCACCTTCACTACCGCCTACAACCTCTCTCACTTTGCCGCCTTCATCTACCCCTCTTCCTACTCATGCAGACACGCCTCTCCCCACTACGACGCTTACCCCTTCGCCGACCGCCACCGAAACGCCTATCCCGCCCTCCCCAACTATTACTGAAACTCCCACGCTGACCGCCACCCCCACCTACGCCTTCCCGCAGGTAACGGTCAAAATGCAGGCGCATTGCCGCTATGGGCCCTCCAAAGCCCACTTACACGCCGCCGACCTGTATCCTGGCGATACCGGCACCGTGCGTGGTCGGTTTCAATACAGCAAATGGTTGTACGTCAAGTTCGATAAGTTGAACTACTTCTGTTGGGTTGCGCCGAGTGTAGTCGATGTTGTCGGTGATATTTCTCTGCTCAAATATGCCGAAGTCAAACTCCCTGTGCCGGGCGTCTACTTATATGGCCCACCCGATGAAGTCTATGCCACACGGGATGGTAATAAGGTGACCATTACCTGGAGTCAGGTGGTGATGACCAAGGACAAAGACCGGGGCTACTACCTGGAACTGTTTGTTTGCCAGAATGGCGCTTATTTGTGGTGGCCAGTCTCTTTTCCGGATCAATACACCACCAGTTATACCGTGCAAGACGAACCAGGCTGTCCTTCCCCTTCGCGTGGGGTAATTTACACAGTAGAAAAGCATGGCTATAGCCAGCCTAAAACCATTCCCTGGCCACCACCATAAAATCATGTTGTAATGCTTCTGTAATGGATTTACCTCCAGGTTTTGGAACATTTAGAGAAGAAACGTCATCTATGCCACGCAAGACAATCCTTCCCTTTTGTTCTTTACTTGGAGGTCGCAATGTCTCTCAAAAAATGGTTTCACATCTCCCTTTTGCTTGGGCTGATTTTTTCTGCCTTGATGGCAGTCACGCCTGCCCAGGCCGCTTCGGCTTGTGGCACCAGTTACACCGTCATCAAAGGGGATACACTAACCAAAATCGCCGCCAAATGTGGCACAACGGTTTCTGCGTTGCGGCGTGCCAATCCAGAAATTGGTTCGGGCGATACGATTTATCCGGGGCAGGTATTACTTTTACCGGGTGCGCTCATCAAAGGCGGCAACGGATTCGACACTTACATCATCGCACGCGGTGATACTCTGAAAGCATTGGCAAAGCGCTTCGGTACGACGGTGGAGTACTTGCTCTCGCTCAACAAAGATATCAAAGACCCCAATGTCATCTACGAAGGTCAGCGCCTGATTGTCCCAGCCAGTGGGGCAACGCCTACCCCACCTCCCTCGCCCAGCGGGCATACCTACACCGTTCAAAAAGGGGATACTCTGCGTAAAATTGCTTCTTGGACCTTTACCACGGTGGACGACATCCTCAAGGTCAATCCGCAGATTAGCAATCCTGATAAAATCTACGTAGGACAGATTATCAATCTCCCTGTGGGTGTAGACCGCTACACTGTGCAGAAAGGTGATACACTCAAGAAGATTGCCGCCAAATTCAGCACAACGGTCGAGAGCCTAAAATCGCTCAACAATCTCTCTGACCCCGATAAAATCTACACCGGTCAAGTTTTGCGATTGTGGTGAGAAGAACACCCCGAAGGATACCCCCCTTTGGGGTGTTTCTTTATGGAACTTTTACAATTCATTAACGTTTTGTCAAACGAGAAAAATTGCATAATCAGTAGAATTGAAAGTGGAGGTCACCTATGGGAGCGTTTCAAAAAATTCTACTGGTTGCCGTGCTATGTACGTTGTTCCTCTTTCCTGCGTCGGTTTCGGCGCAATCGCTCGCACCGGTCACCGTCAATGTCGGGGTACATGTCGTAGATGTGTACGAAATTGATTTTCCTAACAATCAAGTCACGGTAGATTTCTTTTTGTGGTTCATATATCCTGCACAGGTTGCTGGGACGATTAATCCTTTAGAAACGTTCGAGATTGTGAATGCCAAAGAAGTCGAAGTTACGCGTGAGTATACGCGCGTGGAAGCAGATTTGGTTTATCAGCGTGCCTTTGTCAAAGCGGTTATCAAGAAAAACTGGACGGTGATAGATTTTCCTTTCGATGAACACACCATCCGTATCTTTTTGGAAGATGATGCCTCGCTCGGAAACGTGGTGTACGTGCCTGACGTTGCCAATAGCCACATCGAATCAGGTCTGCGCATTCCAGGTTGGAATCCCCAGCCGCTAAAAATTGAAGCGACAAGTAAGACTTGGGAAAGCACGCTCGGTGACCCGGCGTTGCAAGGTCAGCGTGGAGCAACCATCCCACGCATTTTGGTCTCGTTTATGGTTGAGCGCCCGAATGGTGGACGTGACTTATTCTTCAAAATTTTCTCAGCGGTGTTGGTTTCGGTGGCCATTTCGTTCTTTTCACTCCTGGTCAGCCCCGAAGAGTTAGAAGTGCGTGCTAGCCTGTCAATAGGCTCTTTATTTGCTGCCGTTGGTAGCCAATTTGTGGTCAGCGGCATTTTGCCAGAGAGCTCTGTGCCAACATTGGTAGATAACCTGCATGTTGTGGCGTATGTATTTATTACCCTGGCTGCGCTGGTAGCCGTTCTGACGCATGGGGTGAACAAAACGCGCCCTGCGACAGCCCGCTTTTGGAACAATTTGGCATTGGTTGTTTTGCCTGTTTTGTTCTTCATTGCGCTTGCTGTATTGTGGTCAACCTATTTTGGCGCAGGCTTTTTCACTCCACCTACCGCTTGACAGTCTACGTGCTTGTTTGCTACCCTGCCGCCGGTGAAATGAATGGCACGAATAGCACAAATCATATTCACCCCAACGTTCTGTTTGTGTTATTCGTGCCAAATTCTTCGATGATTTTCTCTGATTATTTTTCTAAAGCTTGTTGTACGGCTTTATACGCATTTACTATCCCA
This sequence comes from Anaerolineae bacterium, assembly GCA_003130845.1. Classification (GTDB taxonomy): domain Bacteria; phylum Chloroflexota; class Anaerolineae; order Anaerolineales; family Villigracilaceae; genus UBA5195. The sequence goes on along the minus strand of QEXW01000080.1, from coordinate 88,815 downwards.
TAGCCATAGGCGGCATTGGGGATATTCCCTTCAAAACAACCGTTTTCAAAGGTACCTGTGTAGGGGGTAATGGTTTCGATGAGAATTTGCTCTGTTCGCTCGATGTCGCCAATCAATGCCGGGTTGGCTGACCACATCAATGCTACTACGCCGGCCACATGCGGACCGGCCATAGAGGTGCCGCTGTTAATACCGTAGGTTCCTCCTGGCATAGCGGAGAAAATATCCACCCCTGGCGCCACAATATCTGGTTTCATCCGCCCAGAACCATCTACCATGACCGGCCCCCGGCTGCTGAAGGGGGCCATATTTCCACCGCTGTCTACTGCACCGACCGAGAAGACCGCATCATACAGTGAGAGCGGCGCTCGGATGGTTGCACAGCTTGGGCCATCGTTGCCTGCCGAAACGACGATAAAAATGCCGGCAGCGCGCAGATGTTCGGCCGCCACCCGTAGCGATTCGGGGTCACAGCCCTCAATTTCTGGACATCCCCACGAGTTGTTTAAGATGTGGGCAGCACGCGTCGGGTCACCATCTGTGAAGGGGTCACCACCTTGTGGGAAGGGCGCCAGCATGAACTGCATGCAATCCAGATAAAGTGCTGGATTGCCCAAGTTTCGATTGAGATTGACGCAGGCAAACCAAGTGGCTTCTGGGGCAATGCCGATTCCGCCTGCTCCGAGAATAGTTCCCAACGTATGCGTGCCATGCCCCCCCTCATCATTGGGCGTGCGCGTTCCTTCCCAGGGGTCAAACCAGTTGTAATCATCGCCCTGCGTTGCACCGCGGTATTGGGCTGCCAGGGCCGGGTGCTCTCCTTGCACGCCGCTATCGGAGTGCCCAATCACAATGCCTGCCCCCCGCACACCAAATTCGTCCCACACCTTGTCGGCTTCAATCATCCTGATGTTCCAGCCAGGGCTTTCGTAGATGGAAGTCGCTTCCCCGTAGGTTGTTTCTGCTGGCGGCACGGGGCGCAAACGTGGACTGGGCAGGACTCTATCTACTTCGGGGCGGTTTGAAAGATAGAGGCGCATCAGCAAGCCGCCCTGTACTTCGAGCGCATTAACCAAATAATATGGCGTGTAATCAACATGGCGTGCATCAAGCGTCTGCCGTAAATCGGCTTGGGTGGTATTGGCGTGCTTGGTCAACCGGGTGTAGGCTTGCTTTAGGCGCTCATTGCGGTCAGGGATGGACGCGACATCTGAAATGTCGGCCTGGTCTTTTAGAATGACAAACAAGCGGTCGCCGTAAAAGCCACGATGACCGATGCTGAAATACAGCACAATCAGCACCAACCACGCACTGCCAGCACCGACGCCTGCTGCTATGCGCGCCCACGCTCGCCCGCTGAACCATTTGCGCGCACTCCAGGCCAATCCACCTGCTAACCAACCAATCCCAATCGCAATTCCAGCGGTTTGCAACGCAATCAGGTTCAAATCGCCGAGTAGAATGGTCAGTTCTGTTGGGTCGAAAAACATCAATCCGGCCGCAGCGAGCAGACCGGTTGTTACGCTGAGGGCGGCGGTCGAAGGTGCTAGGGCAGCCAGGGCAAAAGAAAACGGTGGCAAAACGCCAAGCAGAATCAACTGGCCTCCGTCGTATCCCAGCGCTGAACCAAGCAAGACCAACAACGTGCCGATGCCCAACCCATCGAGAAACCCATTTTCGGTGGTGGCGAACGTTAAGGATGCGGCCAACAGCCCAAAGGCTAGCCCGGCCAGCAACTGTAAGAGAGCCTCGTCTGGAGCACCGAGTGCGCCATACACTACCACTGGCATACTGCCAACCGCTGCCACGAGCAAGCCGGCCGGAATTGCCGCGGGGTTCCAGGTCCATTGGTTGCGCCGCACAAACAGCACAACTCCAGCTGCCACAAGCGCAATCAAGAGTTGCGCCAAGGCGCCCAGTTGGTCATTGTTCGGGCCGAGCCAGCGCAAGCCAAGCGCCGGAAACCCTAGCAAGGCCGCACCAAACCACCCGGCGTATATGGGGCGATAGCGTTCGTCATGCGTGAAGAACCAGAGCAAGCCAATTACAAAGCTAACCGTCACGGCTTGAATGACCATTCCGACCCCACCGGCCTGTGCGAGCACAGACAAGCTGCCCGTTGCCAGTGCAATTTGCTCCAAAAACCATAGAAAGAATTGATACGCTAGCGTTCCACAAAAAAGGGTGGGTGCTAGAAGTACGAAGAGAATGGTTGCTAACTTCGAGCGAGAAGACGGTATGTTTTCACTCATGTTTCCTCTTTACTTTATCAGCAAAATCTCCCACAAACCGCGCACAGAATTTAACAGAAATATCTTATCACAGCCGGACAATTCTTCTACGCGGATGACAGCCTCGCGTAACTTGCCTTGCGATAGCCATTCAGCGCGTGCTGTGCCGGGGAGTAATCCGCATTCTACCGGGGGAGTGAGAAGTTGGTCATGTTTTTGCACCACCACGTTGGCAATGGCGCTTTCGGTCAGTTCGCCGCGCTCATTCCATAGCAACGTGTCATCACAATCATCCTGCCGAGCCGATTGGTAGATGGCGCGATGCGTGGTTTTGTGGTACAGAAGCGGCTCGTTCGGTGAGATAGGCTGTTTGGCCAGCCGCACCCGGTAGGGGGATGGTAGCGGGGTGAGTGGTGTGTGTTCCAAGCGAATTTCACCTTGCGCATTGAGTAACACCCGTACCCGCTGCGCTTCGTTCGCTTGGTCAATAGCCAGCGCCTGTAAGCGGCGTCGGATGAGATGCTCATCAAAAGGGAAACCAAAATAGAGAGCCGAATCTCTCATGCGCGCCAGGTGCCGCTCTAGCAAGGTAAAACCGCTTTGCGGTGTCCAAAGCAAGGTTTCGAGCAGTTCAAAGCGTGGCGGCGGAGCGGTCAGGATTTTGGCTTTGTTGTAGGCTTCGCGCAGTTCATCGCGTGGCTCCGAGTCCCAAACAATTCCGCCACCCAGGCCGTATTCCACCTGCCCGGTGTGCTTTTCAAAGAAAAAAGTGCGGATAGCCACATTGAATTGCGCACGTCTGTTGGGGGCAGCATAGCCAAGCGCACCGGTGTAGATGCGACGCGGCGAATTTTCTACGTTACGAATGATTTGCATCGTACGTGCTTTGGGTGCTCCTGTAATGGATGCCGCTGGAAAGAGCGCTACAAAGATTTCGCTCAGGGATGCATCCGTTTGGCATTCCACTGTGCTGGTCATTTGCCAAACAGTGCGGTATTTTTCCACCTCGAATAACTTTGGCACATGCACGCTGCCGATGCGGGCGATGCGTCCCATATCGTTGCGGACCATGTCCACAATCATTACGTTTTCGGCGCGATTTTTTTCGGATTGTTTCAGCCAATTGGCTTGTGCCACATCATCTTCTAAGCGCAACCCGCGTGGCGCGGTGCCTTTCATCGGCTTGGAAACCAGATGTCCGCCATCGAGCGAGAAGAATAACTCAGGCGAAGCAGAGCCAATCACCCATTCATCCGTCTCGACAAAAACTGGATAACCACCGCCCTGAGCATGGACAGCGCGCGCAAACAAGGCCTGGGGGGTGTCGGCCATTGGCGCACGCAAGCGGAAGGTGTAATTCACCTGGTAGGTGTGACCGGCGGCAATTTGCTGCTTGATGTACTCGAATCCCGCTTGATATGCTGTTGCGTTGAGCGAAGCCTGCCAGGAGAAAGGAACGGTCTCCGCGATAGGTGCTGGCGCAGCGGCTGGGCGAGGCGCTTCGTACACCCCAAACCATATCAACGGCAACCCACTGGTATCCTCATGGGTCAGCAAAGCCGGGTCGAAGGCCGGGGCTGCCTCGTATGTGACGAACCCGGCCACCCACAAACCGCGTTCCGTCATTTTTTGTGCTTCCTGTAGCACCGACAGCACATCCGTTGTTTGTTGTGCAGAGAGAACGCTGACCGGGTTGATGAACTCCAGCCAGCCTTGTGAAAAATGGTCGAAGAGCAGTACCTTGTTAGTCACGCAAAAATTATAGCATGTGCGTTATACTCACCTCATGGCTGTTCTCTTTCTCAAACCCGAACGTGAAAAATCACTCCTACGCCGTCATCCGTGGATTTTTTCCGGTGCGGTGCAACGTGTCGTCGGTGACCCTCGTCCAGGGGAAACGGTTGAAGTGCGTGATGCGCAAGGCCAATTTCTAGCGCGTGCTGCCTGGTCACCCCACTCCCAAATTCGAGCCCGCGTTTGGACCTTTGACCCGGACGAAGCGGTAGATGTTGATTTTTTTCGCCGTCGTATCCGGGCTGCTCTGCACCGTCGGACCTTGTTCGGTTTTGCTCCCTCTTGCGCCGAAAGCGGGGTTACAGATAAGGCAGAGACCAACGCCTTTCGCCTGATTCATGCTGAATCGGACGCCTTGCCTGGGCTTGTGGTAGATTGCTATGGGAGCGTGCTGGTCTTGCAAGCTCTCACCGCCGGAAGTGAATTTTGGCGCGAGACCTTGGCCGATTTGCTGCTTGAACTTACCGGCGCAACGACGATTTATGAGCGCTCGGATGCGGATGTGCGCGAATTGGAAGGCCTGCCGCCCCGCAGCGGTCTGTTGCGAGGCACGCTCGATTCTCCACTGATACCCATTCATGAGCATGGTCTGAAATTCCTCGTTAACGTAGAAGTCGGTCATAAGACCGGGTTCTATCTTGACCAACGTGCGAACCGCAAACGGGTGGCCGAATTGGCGCGGGGACGCGAGGTGTTGAATTGTTTTTGCTATACCGGGGGCTTTAGCATCTATGCCGCGGCGGGTGGAGCCAAGTCCCTCCTTTCAGTAGATACAAGCAGCGAGGCGCTCGCTTTGGGCCAAGAGAATGCGCGTCTCAATGGCCTTTCATCTGAGCAGGCGCACTGGCTCGAGGCGGATGTTTTTACCGCCTTGCGAAAATTTCGTGACCAGAATCGCGCTTGGGACTTAATCATCCTCGACCCACCCAAATTTGCCCCAACCGCTTCCCAAGCCGAAAAGGCCGCACGTGGTTACAAAGACATCAACCGCTTGGCTTTCAAACTCTTGCGGCCGGGCGGTATTCTGGTCACTTTTTCCTGTTCTGGTGGCATAGATGCCGCTTTGTTCCAGAAAATCGTGGCTTCGGCCGCCTTAGATGCTGGTGTAGATGCACAAATTGTCGAGCATCTTTCCCAAGGCCCTGACCACCCGGTTGCCCTACACTTTCCTGAAGGCGCTTACCTGAAAGGCTTGGTTTGTGTGAAGAGCTAAATTGTGTCGGAGAATTCCATCCATGACCTACCAACTCCCCTCCATCCCTTTTCAGCCCCTGGCCGACCCCGCTGCCGTCGTCCGCGCGCCGGGGGTGCGCTTCACCGTCCTGACCGACCGTCTGCTTCGGCTGGAATACCACCCCGAAGAACGCTTCGAGGAGCGTCCTAGTCAAGCGTTTTGGTTTCGCCGTCAGCCCGTGCCACCTTTTCATGTCAAACAGAGCGATTCGCTGGTCGAAATTGACACCGGCGCGCTCCTGCTCTCGTACCGCGTCAGCCCGCGCGGCTTTCGGCGCGAGACGCTTTCCATTACCGTCCGCGCGACGGGCGTCACCTGGCGCTATGGCGATTGGGACCACCACAACCTGCGCGGCACCGGGCGCACCCTGGATGGCGCCGATGGCGCAATTCCGCTCGAACACGGCCTGCTCTCGCGCTCTGGCTGGGCGGTGGTGGATGATTCCGACAGCCTGGTTTTCGATGAAACCGGCTGGCTCACCCTGCGTCCGGCCGGCAAAGCGCGTGACCTGTACTTCTTCGGCTATGGCCATGATTACCTGGCCTGTCTGCAGGATTACTTCAAGGTGGCCGGGGGCGTGCCGCTCATCCCGCGCTGGATTTTGGGCAACTGGTGGAGCCGCTACTGGGAGTATTCGCAGGACGAATTGCAAGCCCTGATGTTGGAATTTCGCCGCCGCGAGACGCCGCTCTCGGTTTGCATCATTGATATGGACTGGCACATCACCCAAACCGGCAACGAGAGCAGCGGCTGGACCGGTTACACCTGGAACCGCCAACTCTTCCCCGACCCGCCTGGCCTGCTGCGCTGGCTGCATGAGATGGGCTTACGAACCGCTCTGAACCTGCACCCGGCGGATGGCATTTGGCCGCACGAGGCGATGTACCCCGAAATGGCAAAACGGATGGGCCTCGACCCGGCCAGCGGCCACCCCGTCCGCTTCGACATCGCCGACCCGGAGTTCACCCGCCACTACTTCGAGGTGCTGCACCATCCCTACGAGGCACAGGGCGTGGATTTCTGGTGGATGGACTGGCAGCAGGGCGCGCGGCTCTCCGAATCGCGTCGCGCCGTGGCCGAAACACTCGACCCACTCTGGTGGCTCAATCACCTGCACTTTTACGATTTGGGCCGCGATGGCAGCCGGCGCCCCTTCGTCTTCTCCCGCTGGGGCGGGTTGGGCAATCACCGTTACCCCATCGGCTTCTCTGGCGATAGCGTGGTCTCGTGGAAATCGCTGGCCTTCCAGCCCTATTTCACCGCCACCGCCGCCAACGTGGGCTTCGGTTGGTGGAGTCACGACATCGGCGGCCACATGGACGGCATCGAAGACCCGGAACTCTACCTGCGCTGGGTGCAATACGGCGTCTTCAGCCCCATTTTGCGCCTACACTGCACCAAAAACCCCTACCAAGACCGCGCGCCCTGGGCCTTTGGCGAAGAGACCTTCCAACTGGCGCGCGCTGCCCTGCGCTTGCGGCACGCCCTCATTCCGTATCTTTACAGCATGGCCTGGCGTTTCAGCCAGACCGCCATTCCGCTCTGCGCGCCGATGTATTATGAACATCCCGAAGACGAAAACGCCTACCTCTGTCCCAACCAGTACTTGTTCGGCGACCAATTGCTCGCCGCGCCCTTCGTCAGCCCGCGCAGTGAAGAAACCGGCCTGAGCCAGGCCGCCGTCTGGCTGCCTGCTGGCGAGTGGTATCACTTCTTCAGCGGGGAACGCTTCGCGGGTGGGCGCTGGGTCACAGTTTACGGCGCGCTGGAAGACATCCCGGTCTTTGCCCGCGCCGGGGGCATTGTGCCGCTGGCGGGCGAAGAATCGCTCGCCCAAACCGACCCGCCTCGCCAGCTTGTCCTGGAACTTTTCCCCGGTGGGCAGGGCGCCTTTACGCTCTACGAAGATGACGGCGTGAGCCGTGCGTATGAGCAGGGAGCGTCTAGTCGCATTCGTATTACCCAAACCTGGGAAGAAACCCGCCAGGTCGTCCGCATCGAACCTGCCGAAGGCCAAACCCGTCATCTGCCCGCCGCACGGTCGGTGGAACTGCGCTTTCGAGGCATTCGCCAACCCGAAAAAATTCGCGTAGCCATCAACGGCAGCGCGCTCTCGGCAGAAACCACCTGGAACGAGCCGGCTTCGGTTTTCTCGGTGTGTGGAATCACCCTCGCACCTTCCGACTTGCTCGAAGTGGAACTCTCCGTGACAGCGGGGACTCTGCGCGAGGGGCGTGACCGCCGCCCGGAAAGGGTACGCCGTTACCTGCGCCTTTTCCGCCTGTCGAGTTGGGTCAAAAAAGAGATAGACGCCCGCCTGCCCGAATTGCTCGCCAACCCGAATGCGCTGGGCGCGTTTGCCGTTCACCTCACCCCCGCCCAACGCGCCGCGCTCGAACATGCCTTGCAGGAGTAATCCTCTACAATCTGCAATCCTGCAATCCTCCAATCCTCCAATCCTACAATCTCACCCGCTCCTCCGTCAACGCGCGAGCTTCTTCCATCGCCGCCGGGCGGATGGCAATCGGGAAGCGCCCATTCAGCGGGCTGAGCCGCGCGCCAAGTTCGGATGCTTTCCACATTACCCACGCCAAGGGACGGGTGAAACCGCTCAATTCCACTGCCTGCCTGAACTCGGCCAGTGTGCCGTCATCCCATCCACCCGCCAGCCCGTAGAAGAACAGATAGACCGGGAAGGAGGGTAGGATGCCGATAAAGAAAATCAGAATGCTGGTCACCTGGTCGTCACGCCAGATGAACGTGTTGATGAAGTTTAATACCAGATAGTGCGCCGTTGCCGCCAGCAAGGGCGCGAACAGCGATTGCCAGGCATAGAACTTCTGCGGGTAGCACAGCCGGTGGTTGATAAAATACGCCACAATGTTTTTGCTGTTGAGCGCAATCAGATAAGCGATGATTAGCCCCGTTACTTGGAACCGCTCCAACAGCAAGAAAACCAACACCACGCGCAATACCTGCTCGCCAAAGACCATCAGCGCCTTGAGCCAAGGCTTATCGGCCCCCAGCGCCACTTGGTCGGAGACCCACGAGGGGTACTGAAGCGCGCCCCACACCGCCAGCGGCAGGATATACACCGCGGCGCGCTCGAATTCGATGCCGGTTGCGCCCAGGATGAACTTTGGGCCAACCGCCAGCAAGACCGCTCCCAGAAAGGCGCTCATCAACCCGCCCCATTTGTACATCATCGCGCTGTAATACTGTGCCAGCAGACGTTTGCCGCTGGAAACCGCCTCGGAGACCGCCGCCATCGTGCCATCGAACAAGATTGCCACGATGTTGAACGCGAAGATGAAATTTTGCGCCATGCCCCAGTTGCCCCAAATTTCGGCATAGTTTACCAGCCGCGCCTGCGTGATGGCAATCTCCGCCGCCTGTCCCGCTGCCCAGGCCATCGAACCGACCATCGCAAATACCCCAAAGCGGATGCTCGTCCGCACTGTATCCCAATCGAAATGCGCCAGGAACAAAATCCCGGCATTATAGCCGATGTGGCGGTAGAGCCACCAGCCGAGCAAAAAGGTCAGGAACTCCACCAGGTAGGCGGCAATTCCCATGCCAATCACACCGCCGTTGACACCGCCGTAAATCGGGTGGGCGGTTCCCCAGCGATACATGAGAGTCACGACAATCGGCTGGACAACCAGCGGGAACATCGTCACCGCTAGGTCAAGAGCGCGCGAATAATCTTGCCGCTGGAAACCCGTCAGCGCATGGCGGAAGATTTGGTAGAAGCCTGGCACCTGAATCAGCGCATGGACAATCACGCTCCAGGTGTAAAGCGCAAAAGCCGAAGACGGTGCGTAGGTGGCCGTCAGCGCAATCACCAACGCTACCTGAATGGCGCCCGAAATGGCCTGCCACCACACGAACAACTGCCCAAATTTAATGCCGCGACTCGGGTCGTGGACGCGGTATTCGCTGAGATATTTGATGAAGGCCAGCGAAGTTCCCATGTCGAAGAATGTCCACATCAGGTTGAAGAACTGCGTCACCCGGCCCCAGGTGCCGAGCGCCTGCGCCGAAGGCAGAATGTAATTCGGCAGAACCAGGTTTTGGTAGATGATGAGTGGAATGAACAGGACGATGCCCATGGCCAGCGCCAGCAGGAAGCCTGAAAGCGGACGATGGAAACCGACTTCCTCCCAGGCAGTCTGTTCTTGGCGCGTTTCAAAATCGGCGCGGGCGGAGACGATGCGCTCCAGCACTTCAGGGTGCGCCAGGCTGTAACGGCGCACAAAGAAAAAGACCACCAGGGTCAGCGCCACTAGGGTCAGCACTGCGCCCACAATCAGGTTGCGCTCGGTCGCGTGCGGCACGGGCGAAGCGGGGTAATCAGCGAAAGAGAGCGGTGTCTGCCCGGCGGCGCGCGTTGCCAGGTGATAGACCAGGTAGTTGAAATAAGCCCACTCCTGGATTTGCGGGTTACTTTCCCCCAGCCAGGCCGTCCAAATGAAGACCCGCTCATGGTGGGAGAACAGAATCCAATCGCCGGTTTCGTACCCCGTTACCAGCGGAACAAGAGACGAAACCGGCGATTCGACCTGATGCCGCTCGCGCAGTTGGGGCGCGCTATTCCATACGATACCGGTGACGAGCGGGTCGGAACTCCCCTTCGCTTGGGTCACGCTGATGGGGCTGTCGGCTGTTTTCAGGCTAAGCGGAATGCCCACCACGTTTTGCACTTGTGCTGCGCCAATCTCTGGGCCGAAGAGAATCACCGCGCCCGCGCCGGCTTGAATGCGGCGGGGGATGCGCTCATCAGAGGGAATCACCCCGTTCAGGACGTACACATCCGCCTGGAGCGGGTCTTCCACGAACGTGAATGTGCCTGCGGGGGCGATAGTCAGCGCGGTATAGACCGCATCGCGCTCACCGGCGTAGTACACCCGAATTGGGTCCCTCGCCTGCGCCGGGGAAATGAAGCCGAAGAACAAGGCAAAGAACAATAGGGCGAGGGTAATTTTTCGCATGTCTCTTCCTTATGACACTGTTGTGCTATTGATTTTGCCACTTGCGGTATTCACTGACCAGCGCGGCATTCGTGAACCAGTCTGCCCAATAGGCGAGCGGTGAAAGGCCGGGCCTGGGCTGCGTACTGCGTGGAATGGGCGTGTGCTCGGCCAGTTCTGTTTCTGCTACAGCCAGGTCATCGCCGTCGCTGGTGGTGCGGGCAAGCACCTGTCCATCCGCACCGGCGATGAAGGTCTCGTCGAAATATCCTGCTTCGCCGGTAATTTGCTCGGCCTGGGGGATGTACTTCCACAAATCAGGACGCGCCGCCAGCAAGACCGAAAACGTCAGGCGCGGACGCGGCCACAGGGAGCGGAACTGCCCCGCGCCGGTGGTGTTGACTGCCGGAACGCCCAGCCAGGCGCTTTGTTCCAGGAAAAACCCATTGAATACTTTGCCGCCGTTTCGGTAGATGGCGTGTATCACCGGCCCCAGGTCCGCTGGTTGAACCGAATTCCCATCAGGAAAGCGAAAGGTCATCTGGTGGGCGAGCGGGGGGCAGCTGCTGACCAGCATCAAATCCACCTTTCCGGCATAGGCTGCCCACAGGCTGGGGTGGGCGGCGTCCCAGCAGACCAGCATCCCGATTTTGCCGAGTTCCGTTTCGGCGGGGGCAATCGGATGTTTGCGCGGGCGGAAGTAGGCGCGTTCCCAGCACCAGGGGTAGGTTTTGTCGTAGCGCCAGGTTTTTCCATCGGGGGCGACTAACAGCATGGCGTTGTAGATTGCGGCTGGTTCGCGCAACAACAGACTGCCCGCCAGGTACAGGTTGTATTTTCGCGCGGCGGATTTTAGCCATGAGACGGTCGGCCCGTCCATCGGTTCGGCCAGCGAGTAATTCCGGTCGTGATATTCGTAGCCGGTGTTGAAGACTTCCGGCAGGACGGCGATTTGCGCCCCCTGGGCGGCGGCCTGCGCGACGCGTTTTTCGGCCCGTTCCAGGCGGGATTCGGTGGGCGCGGGCGCGGCGTCCATGCGGATGGCGGCGAGAGAAACGCGGCGCGGCATTTCAATTTCCCCGACCGAGGAAGAAGGCCAAGAAAATGCTCACGCCGCAAGCCAAGAGGCAGGAGATGGCCAGCAGCGTTAGGCAGGCGGGCAAAAAGCGCTTTAGCCCGAGCCACAAGCCGTAGGCGCTGACCGCTCCGGCGGCAATTGGCTGAACTTGGCGCAGGGCGTTGGTGACGAATTCGGTTTCAGCCTGGGCTTTTTCGGCTTGTTCTGCGGTGAAACGGGCCTTTTCGGCGGCTTGGAACGGGTCGAAGCGCTTGGGCGGCGTTTCGGGTGTAGGGGGTTCGGGCGCGGCGGTTTGCTGCCAGCGTAACGCGGGTGGGATGGTGAGCGATGTGCCGCAAAACGGGCAGGGCATAACGGCCTTGTTGGGTGCAGGTTCCACCGGCGCCCCGCAGGCCGAGCAGGGGAAAGTAGACGTAGACATGGCCGGCAGTGTCAGTATTGTCCGTAGTTGACCGGTTCGCTCATCCGAGATGGAACGCGCAATTGTGCCTGTTTTTCTGCGCCGAGATTGGCCCAATACTCGGCGCGGTCTCTCACACCATAAACCCATTCATCGAGATATTGACGGATGGCTTCAGGGTCGGCAGAGATTTTGTCCCAGGCCAGGTAAAACTCGTTATCGCGGTCGTAATATCCTTGGGCGTAAGAAGGATGCGCGGCGTAAGGGACATGACAAACCGCGCTGACGATGAATCCCGGAATGACGGTGCGATTGGGGTCTGAGCGAATCACGCTCTCCGGGACGATTTCCTCGGCGGTGAGAATCACCCGTTTGGAGGCAAAAGCGACTTCTTTTTGTTCTCCCACAATGCCCCATAAATGCGCGTTGCCGTTTTCATCAGCGCGTTGGACGTGGACGATAGCGACATCTGGTTGTAGCGCCGGAACGGTGATTACTTCGCGTCCGCTATATGGGTCAATCACCCGTTTGATTTGTGGGTTGGCTTTTTCTAAATCGGTTGCAGCGGTTTGATTCATCGGTAAGAAGGGCAGACCGCTGGCGCCGGCTTGTAAACGAGTAATCATGCCGAAGTGGGAGTATTCTTCCCACTCCAGTTCGCCGCGCTCGATGGCGGCGCGCACAATCCGCAGGCTGCCTACGCCAGGGTTGCCCATGTACGAGAAGATTACTTTGCGCGCACAACCAGCCGCGACCATTTGATCATAGATTAGGTCGGGTGTGGCGCGCGCCAGGGTGAGGTCTCTCTTGCCCTGGCGGATAATTTCATGCCCGGCGGCAAACGGGATAAGATGTGTGAACCCAGCCGCATACACCAAGTCACCATCATGGACAAACGTTGCAATTGCCTCTTGCAGTGAAATGAGTTTAGACATGGGGAATCCTTTCGCAACATGCCGAATGAAAGAGGATGATGTAGAAAGAGCGGGTCTTGCAGATTATTTTTTCTTTTTCTTGGCCTCTTCGCGTTTTTTGCGGTCTTCGCGCATTTTTTGTAGCCAGGCGCGAATCCGTGCAAAGCGTCCGGCGGGCTTGGGCGGGGGGGCGGTCATACGTAGGATGACCAATCCGGCTCCTACACCAAGTGCACCGATACACAAAAAGGCCAGGTAACTAAAGCCTGTTTGGCTGGCTATATAGTTTTCAATATCCTCGCGCTTGAGATGGATGGGAGTGGGGGGAATGCCCAAAGCCACCGCCGTTTTTTGGGCGGCTTCGCGCGTTTGCAAAACTTGGACGCCATACATGATGAATTCTTGTGTGGCGCGCAGGTCTTTGACTCGTATGCGGGTGGGAGTAGGCAGATTTTGCGCCAAGGCGGTTTGTGCGCCGGCCTGTTGTGTCTGAATGGCCTGCGCAGCATACGCCGTATTCGTCAGGGGGATAGATTGATTTTGATTGGTGCGGGAAATATCGGTTGAAATAAAAATGACCAGAGCGAATAGCCCGATAATAAAGAAAAATGCGCCAATGCGCGAGAGAAACTCCCGGCGGTCAAGCGTTTCCTCGCCCATGTTCACCTCGGCCAGCGGATGAGTTCATGGACAGGATTCTATCATGGTTATCTTGGAAAGAGATGGCGCAGACTCACCAATCTGCGCCATACGTTTGCTTAATCTGTTTTTCCTAACCAACCTTGGCGCACCATCCACTTGGCAAATTCCAGCACGGGAACGATAGTGATGGCCAAACTACCCACAATCAACCAATCCTCGGGTGACAAAGCGTAGGTGCTGAATGGTTCATGTAAGATGGGTAGGTACACGATGAGCATGAGCAGAAGGAGTTCCCATACGATGGCCAGATTCAGCCATCGGTTCTCAAAGGGTCGGTTGAAAATGGAGTGCCGGTCAGAGCGAAAGTTGTAGGCTTTGAAGAATTGAATCAACACCAGCGAGACAAACGTCATGGTCATGGCGTGTTCTAACCCGCGCCCTGCGTTGAGTGCCCAGGTGAACAGTCCTAGGTTGACCGCCGTTGACCAGGCTCCTCCTAGCACCATCAGCGTTACGACAGGCCGGGTAAAGATACCTGTCTTGGGGTCGCGCGGTTTACGTTTCATTAAGTCTTTTTCGGGTGGGTCCACCGATAGCGCCAGGGCCGGCAAGCCGTCGGTTGCCAAGTTGACGTATAAGATTTGCACTGCCGTTAGGGGCAATGGCAATCCGAGTAAGGTCGAACCAGCCATCAATCCGATTTCGCCGATATTGGAAGAGAGCAGGTACATCAGATATTTCTTGATGTTTCCAAATACGCCTCGCCCTTCTTCTACAGCGGCCACGATGGAGGCGAAGTTGTCATCGGTTAAGGTCATAGCGGCAGCTTCTTTGGTAACGTCGGTGCCGGTGATGCCCATGGCTACCCCAATATCGGCCTTCTTCAAGGCTGGGGCATCGTTCACACCATCTCCGGTCATGGCGACGATATGTCCATGTGCCTGCCAGGCGGTGACCACGCGCAGTTTGTGAGCGGGCGAAACCCGAGCATAGACGCTGATGGTGTCCACTTGCCGTTTTAAATCGTCTTCGCTCATTTCCTCCAACTCTGCACCGGTCACGACTCGTCCGCCGTTGCTGAGCAGCCCTAATTCGCGTGCCACGGCGCTTGCCGTTGTGGGATGGTCGCCTGTAATCATCACAGGACGGATGCCGGCTTGAGTACACACAGCAATTGCTTGTCGTGCTTCAGGCCGTGGTGGGTCAATCATGCCTACCAGGCCAAGAAATGTCATGCCCTGTTCGGCGGTGTCGCGCGTTACGTTTGGCTTGAAGGCAATTCCTAACACACGCAGAGCCTGCTGTGCCATGTCCTGGGCTTGGTTCAGGATAGTTTGGCGTGTAGCGGTATCGAGTGCGCGGATTCCTTGCTCTGTCAGCACGAAATCACAACTTTGCAAAATGACTTCTGGTGCACCTTTGGCGTAAGCGATATATTCCGATGCACTGCGATGAATGGTGGTCATGCGCTTGGTTTCGGAGGAAAAAGGGATTTCATCCACGCGGGGCTGTTCTCTCTCAAGCGCATCTTTCCAAAGCCCCGCTTTGGCGGCTGCTACAATCAATGCGCCTTCGGTCGGGTCGCCTTTGATGTCCCAACTGCCATCCGGTTGTTGCACCAAACGGGTATCAGCACAGAGTACAGCAGCCTGCAGCAACTGACGTGTGGCTTCATCAGGTGTTGTGAGTACACTGCCGTTGTGCGAGAATTCTCCGACGGGCGTATAGCCTGCACCTGTGATATGAATTACCTGACCCGCACAATACAATTGCCGCACAGTCATTTCATCTTTGGTGAGTGTGCCGGTTTTATCGGAACAGATGACCGAAGTGCTGCCAAGCGTTTCTACGGCCGGTAGGCGGCGAATGAGCGCATGGCGTTTCACCATTTTTTGCACACCAATGGCGAGTGAGATGGTGACGACTGCCGGTAGGGCTTCTGGCACGACGGCTACTGCCAGAGCAATGCCGAAGAGGAGCATTTCGATGAAGGGTTGTCCCCGCAGCAGACCGAGCGCTACGATTAGGCCGACCACTACAAATGCTGCTCGTGCCAAGGCCGTCCCCACCTTATCTAGATTTTGTTGGAGTGGTGTGCGTGTGCTTTCTACTTCTTGTAGCATTTGCGCGATTTTGCCGAACTCGGTTTGCATTCCGGTGGCAGTGACCACCATCTGTCCGCGCCCATAGGTGACCACCGTGCTGGCATAGACCATGTTGCGCCGGTCGCCGAGTGGCAGTTCTTCTTGCTCGATGAGCTGGGTATGTTTTTCAACCGGTACCGATTCTCCGGTGAGTGCGGCCTCTTCCACTTGCAGATTGATTGCTTCGATGACGCGTCCATCGGCCGGGACACGGTCACCGGTGTGTAGAATCACGATGTCCCCTGGCACCACCTCGCGCGCTGGCAGTTTGTTCTCGTGCCCATCACGTATCACACTGGCGGTGGGAGCAGCCATTTGCTTCAGCGCCTCAATCGCTCGTTCGGCTCGATATTCTTGGATAAATCCCAGCCCCACGGCGAACAAGACAATAATGGCAATCACGATTGATTCCACCCCATGTCCAAGGAAGAGTGAAATGGCGGTTGCACCCAGTAGGATGAGAATCAGGATGTTTTTGAACTGTTCGAGCAGAATTTCCCAGGCAGAGGTACGGTGGCTAGCCTGTAATTCGTTCAGGCCGTATTGAGAGAGACGTTTTTGGGCTTCGGCATGTGTCAGCCCGTTCGGTCCACTTTCGAGTTGCGAGAATGTTTCTTGAATGGAGAGGGTGTGCCAAGGCTGAGTGGGTGGCATGAGTTATTCCTCTTTGTGGGGCATTTGGGTTTTGAATATGATAAAGTTGAGCAGGTAGATCACGCCGGCCAGTAGAACGATGGAAACTAAGGTGATGATTTCTTCGGCGAACAAAATGATTTCCTCGTACCACAAACTAACGGCGCCGCCACCGGCGCCGGTTGCTGCGGCCGGCTTCCACCAACGGCGGAAAAGGGAGGCACGCTTGGGCAGTGGAGGGGATGTGGACATGTCAATCTCCTTTCTTTTGGTAACAAAAAAGACCAACGCGAATAGACGCGATGGTCTTGCGTTTTGTTGAGATAACCGGGAAATCTCTTTCCGGCTTGACGGCTATCTCTCCCGGCTTGCGGGCGGCTACTCCCCATCGGAGCAATTAAAGTTTAAGGCGTTTGAGTGCGTTCGTCAATGGGTTTTTAATCTCCCTTAACTTTACGCTTGGCGCTGATTGGTATAATGTCTTAAGAAGTTTAGCGAGAGTGTGCTGCTCGCGTTCCTTGCGTTTTATTGGTGGTGACGTAAGGAATCTTGGATTAAGTATCCGCGCTTCTTTTCTGGCTTTATCTATGAAAAGCCCAATGAGATGTATTGCGGGCCTTCATTCTTTCCTGCGGATAATCCTTCAGCACGCATTGTTGGGAAAGGAGCAAACTATGGAAAAAACGGTTGTGGCTGCCGCTTTGGGCGAGTGTGTCCATGTGGCGGGTGTTTCAAATTTCCTGCGTTTGGCCGAACAAGCGGGTTGGAAAACCGTCTTTTTGGGGCCTGCCGTTTCACCAGAAGTTTTGATTGAAATCGCCCGAAAAGCAAAGGCCGATTTGGTGGGTGTTTCGTATCGTCTAACACCGGAAACCGGCGAGCGCTTGCTTGGGCAATTTGCTGAATTGGCCAGTGACTTGCATGAAGCCGGCGTGCGCTTTGCTTTTGCCGGTACGCCGCCGGTGGCCGAACGTGCTGCGCGGCTGGGGTTCTTTGAGAAAATTTTTGATGGCAGCGAAGAATCAGAACAAGTGCTGGCCTATCTTAAGGGCTTGCCGGCGCAGGCCGCTACCGAGGCCGATTATCCACAGACGACGGTGGCGCGCATTCTATGGAAATCGCCTTATCCCATCTTGCGGCATCACTTTGGGCTGCCTACCATGGAAGCGACCATTGCCGGCATAGAAAAAATTGCGGATGCAGGCGTTCTTGACTTAATTTCGCTCGGCACGGACCAAGATGCGCAGGAAAATTTCTTTCATCCAGAACGCCAGGACCCCCGCCGTACCGGTGCTGGCGGTGTGCCGGTGCGCACACCGGATGATTTTCGTGCTTTGTACCAAGCCAGCCGACGGGGTAATTATCCATTACTGCGGGCTTACTCTGGCACCGATGATTTCATTCGCTATGCGGAGATGCTCGTTGAGACGATTCACAACGCCTGGGCGGCCATTCCGCTCTTTTGGTTTAATCAGATGGATGGGCGCGGTCCCTGGGATTTGGAAGGCTCTATTCGTGAACACCAGCAAGTGATGGCCTGGTATGGAGAACGCGATATTCCCGTGGAGCTGAATGAACCCCATCACTGGGGGATGCGCGATGCCCCCGATGTAGTGTATGTGGCCGCGGCCTTTCTTTCGGCCTATAACGCCAAAAAATATGGCGTGCGTGATTATATTGCGCAGATGATGTTCAATAGTCCCCCCGGTACAAGTGATGCGATGGACTTGGCCAAGATGTTGGCGGTGTTAGAGATGATTGCTCCTCTGGCGGCGGAAGGGGAGTTTCGCATTTGGAAACAAACGCGTATTGGCTTACTTTCGCACCCGCTTGACCCCGATGCGGCGCGTGGACATCTGGCTGCCAGCACCTACCTGCAAATGTCCTTGCGTCCACACATTTATCACATCGTTGGGCATACCGAAGCGCATCACGCCGCTACAGCCGATGACATCATCGAGGCGGTCAAAATTGTGCGGCGCGCCATCAATAACGCACTTGGCGCACCCGATATGACCAAAGCGCCAGAAGTGCAGCAGCGCAAGGAGCATTTGATGGCCGAAACGCGCCTGCTGCTGGAAGCCATTCGCGACCTGGCCGCGCCTGGGGTAGATGACCCTTGGGCCGATGCCCGCACCCTTGCGAAGTCGGTGACGATAGGTCTGATGGATGCGCCGCAGTTGCAAAACAACAAATATGGACGTGGGCAGATTCGGACGCGCATCATCAATGGAACCTGTCAAGCGGTAGATAATGAAGGCCGTCTCCTTCCTGAGAAAAGCCGCATTGAGCAAATCAAGAAAAAATTCGATTTTTAGGAGAATACTATGGCAGAACGTTACACTGTAATTGGCGCAGGGCATGGTGGCAAGGCTATGGCTGCGCACCTGGCTGTGATGGGCGCAGAAGTTGCTTTGTGGAACCGTTCATTTGAACATATCGAAGTGATAAAAAAACGAGGCGGCATTGACCTAGAAATTTCTGACATCAATTTGCACGCGTTCGGCAAAATTCCGGTGGTCACTTCGGATATTGCCGAAGCCATCGCTTTTGCGCAGGTGATAATGGTCGTTTTGCCCTCTTCGGCACATGCCGATGTGGCCAAACTGGCAGCGCCGCATTTGCGTGATGGTCAGATAGTGATTCTTCATCCTGGCCGCACGCTGGGCGCAGTGGAATTTGTGCGTGTGATGCGCGCGAATGGTTGCATGGCCCAGGTAACTGTGGCCGAAGCCGAGACGTTCATCTATGCCAGCCGTGGCGATGGCCCAGCCCAAGCACGCATTTTCCGCATTAAAGAAGCCGTGCCTTTGGCTGCTCTGCCTTCTACGCATAATCAAATGGTGTTAGAAGCCATCCATCCCGCCTATCCACAATACATTGATGGCGTAGATGTCTTACACACGGGCTTAAACAACATGGGCGCGATTTTTCATCCAGCGCTCACCTTGCTGAACTCGGGTTGGATTGAGCATACCCATGGCGATTATCAATTCTACATTGATGGTGTAACCCCTTCGGTGGCGCGCGTGCTAGAAGTGTTAGACCGCGAACGGGTGACGGTGGCCTCGGCGGTCGGCATCCGGGCCCGCACAGCGTTGGAATGGTTGAAACTGGCTTACGATACGACCGGCGCCGATTTGTACGAGGCCATTCACAATCAGCCGGGCTATTATGGCATTAAAGCCCCACCGACGCTCAATCACCGCTATCTCTTCGAGGATGTGCCAATGAGCCTGGTGCCGATTGCTTCTCTGGGAATGCGCTATGGCGTGAGTGTGCGCGGGATGGACAGCATCATTCGCCTGGCGAGTATTATGCACAAGACGGATTACTGGCGGCGCGGGCGAACGGTGGAAAAACTGGGCTTAGAACAATGGAGCGTGAGCGAACTGACGCGCTTTGTGCAAGAAGGAACGATAGAATAAACTTGTCGCGTTGCTTTTCCACCCCGGGGTAGCAGGTGCGTGGCTGCTACAGCCAATTTGTTGCATTGGGAATCTGGGAAAGATAGTCTAGAACACGGTCTTTGGGCAGGATGGTTTTGAATCCGGCGCGCTGTGCGCGTTGAATAAAATCCGGGCGCACATCCAGCGAAACACCTACAATCCATAAACCGGGTTGGCAGGACAACAAGTTTTTTGCCGTTTCAAAGCCATCCATGTCAGGTAGGTTAATGTCAAGCACAACCAGGTCTGGCTGAGAAGTTTGGCAAGCCTGGAGCGCCGTGTGTCCATCGGGGGCTTCTCCAACCATTTCGAACTGCGGCATGTTTGCCAATAGAAGGCTGAGCGTTTTGCGCCAAGCCAGATGGTCATCTACGATTAAAACGCGCATTTTTTCTCATACAAGGCATTTTGCAATATTGTATATTGAATGTTTGTTGCAAAATACCATCAAATAGCCGAGGTTTTACCGCTAAATGGCTATAACCACACCTGGGGTTATTTTGTTATCAAGCCCATTTTCAATGCAGCTGCAACCGCTTCGGTGCGGCTTTGGGCGTGTAGCTTGGCGAGA
Source organism: Anaerolineae bacterium (assembly GCA_003130845.1). Lineage (GTDB taxonomy): Bacteria > Chloroflexota > Anaerolineae > Anaerolineales > Villigracilaceae > UBA5195. Next base: position 68,755 of record QEXW01000080.1, on the reverse strand, counting down.
ATGTTGCTGATATATTGCTTGACCGTTGAGGGACGTAGTTGAAGTTGTGCCGCAATTTGTTTATTGGTCAGGCCTTCCACGAGTAACTGTAGAACCTGGTTTTCTCGCTCGCTTAATTCGTCTAACTCAGGCGCTTGGTGCCAGGTGGAACTGCTTATCATGCGCAACATCACATCCGATGCTTTGGGGTCTAGGATAGCGCGTCCTTGATGAACCTGACGGATGGTCTGGGCGAGTTCATCTACGCTCACTGTCTTGTAAAGAAACCCGCGTGCGCCCGCGCGTAGAGCGGCTTGGATTAGGTGTTCTTCCCCAAAGGAAGTGAGCGCAATCATCGCTGCTTGTGGAAATTCTTGTCGAATACGATGGATGATGCTGGCACCATCTTCCTCAGGCATGACCAAGTCCATCAGTACGACATCCGGTCGTTCACGGCGGTAGAGTTCTAACGCCGCGGCGGCATTTGCTGCCTCTCCGACCAATTGCAAGTCAGAAAAGCCGGAGATGAACATGCTTAACCCCTTCCGTACCATCGGGTGGTCATCAACCACCATAATTTTTATGGCTGGTTCATTCATTTTGATTTCTCTCCTTCCACACACAGGTGATACAGGTACCTCGGCCGGGCGTGCTGTGGATGTTCAGTGTTGCCCCAATTTCTTCGGCGCGTTCGCGCATGATGCTTAAGCCTAAATGGTCACCCACTGTCATCTGTGGGTTAAATCCGCAGCCGTTGTCCCTAATTTCCAGTTTAGTACCATCTTCGTCCATCTGTAGCGCAAGGTTGATTTGTGTGGCTCGCGCGTGTTTGATGACATTATTGAGAGCCTCTTGGGCAATACGATAGAGCGCAATTTTAACGTTGTCAGGGAGTGATTTTTGTTCTCCCTCCAGGGTACGGTTCAGGATGGCTTCGGTTCGTGTGCCGAGGGCGTCAGTCAAGTGTATCAGCAGGGTGGGCAGGTCGGTGTTAACCAGCCCGTCTGGGCGGAGTTCGAGCAAAAGAATGCGCATTTCACCCATCGCGCTGACCAACAGCCGGTGAAGATGTGCCAAGTGTGACCAGATGGTTTCTTGCGGCAAGATGGCTTTCTGCCGTATGAGCATTTCTGTGGTTAGGCGCGCGGAGAAGAGCGTCTGGCTGACGGCATCGTGTAGGTCTCGTGCCAGGCGTTGGCGTTCTTCGAGCGCTGCGCGTTCTACATCGCGCCGTTGCAATTCTTTAAGTTCAGAAATATCTTCTTTGATTGCCAGATAATGGGTGATATTCCGTTGCGCGTCTATAATTGGTGCAATAACTGCCGATTCAGTATAGAAGGTCCCGTCTTTGCGGCGGTTGATAAACTCGCCACGCCATTCTTTGCCGCTGCGAATGGTTGCCCATAGTTCTTGATAGGTTTTAAGGGGCGTTTGACCGCTTTTTAGAAGGCGCGGATTTTTGCCGATGATTTCTTGCATCGAGTAACCGGTGATTTGACAAAAACGCGGATTGACATACTCGATGCGCCCGTCTGTATCGGTGATGATAATGGATGCCGGGCTTTGTTCTACTGCCACGGATAATTTCTGTATCTGTGCTTGGATATGTTTTTGTTCTGTAATATCTAGCAATAGAAAAAGTTTTCCAACCGCTCGTTTGCGATTGTCCATAAGCGTGGAAATTTTCAGGTTGAAAATGTGCCGCACGTTCTGGATGTCTAACTCAAGCTCGCCTTCCTGGTAGGTCGTTGCAATATGTTCTCGAAACAAGCTTGCCCAGGGTTCAGCCAGTTGAACCGCCGGTAATCCCAGATGCGATGGGGTGAGTCCACAGGTTTGCCCGGCGGCCTGGTTGAAATCGGCCAAGTGTCCGTTAGGGTCGAGCACAATCACCAAGTCTGCTATGTTGTCTAGCACAGTTTGGCGTGCAATGGGGCGACTTCAAATAAGAGTGTGCCGCGCAAGGCATACAGGTAAATGAGGCTGGTGAACACCATTGTAAATGGAGTCAGTTGCAGGCCGCGTAAAGGCAAAATTTTCCCCAGGTATAACAGATGAACAAGCGCCGGAATGATTAGGCCGGCTAAGAAGATGAGCATGTTGCGGAAGTACTGCGGGCGTTTATGAAAGGCCAGGATGACGATGAGACTCGCCGCGACTACAACGGCAATCGAGTAACTCTGTTGCAGCCAATAAAATGGGCCTCGGTCACTTTCTAAAATAGGCAAGCCGTTCGCAATTTCTACGGTGAAGTTATACCGAAACAAAGAGTGGTGAGTGCTCGTAAGAGCCGCCAGGGCTGTGATGCTTGGAATAAGCAGTAACCAGGTTAAATGGCTGCGGTTGAGCCAGTTACTATGCCCGGTATATTCGATAATAAAAACAAACACGGCCGGGGCTAAAAAGCTGGACACTGCGGATTGGATTTGGCTGATGATGAGTTTGGGGTGCAGTTCCACCGTCACGAGATTGAACGTGTAGGTAACACTCCACAATCCCCCTAGCAGGCAGAAGAGACGAAAAGCATACGCCGCCGGCAGTCTACGGTAACGGCGCATAGAAATGGCGATGCCAAATAAAATCGCAGCCGAGGTAATGAGAGGCCAGATGAGTGGCGTATAACTCATTGCAGAGAGTAGTTAGGCATTCGAAGGGTGAATGCTCTTGGTGCGCCAATCTTTGAGGGCAAACGGTAGGTACAAAATGAGGCAAGTTACCAAGCCAATCAACTCAATGTATGCAATGTAATAGGGCCAGGGAGGCAACAGGTCGAGTATGCTGGCAGTTTCTGGTTTGTGGGCAATGAAGAGATAGTTTGAGCCAATGGCTTGGTTGATAAAAAAGACGACAAGCATATACAGGTTTGCCAACACCAAAACACGCCCCAGAGATTTCCACGTTGGGCGAAACCCCTCAACAGCGGTCATGTATATGGCGGAGGTCAGAATCAGCCCGTGCGAAATAAACGTTTGCCAGAAACGGTAGTGTGGAAAGCCATATATTCCTAAATCAGGCGTCAGGAGGGCTTGTAAGGCCCCGCCAATGCCCAAGAAGTACATAAACTCATAGATGTGGTAATTACGTGTTACTAACCCCAGCGCTCCACCCCAGACCAGCACGGAACACAGGTGTAAAGGCAGCATGGTCTGAATGGTCCATTGCCCGGTGAGAGCATGCCATAGATGCCAGCCGATTTCGTTAGCCCATAGTGTAAGCGCCATAGCCCAGCGTGCGCGGTGGCGCGCTGTCTCATCCGCTGAACGTAAGGACAACAGTTTGACATTCAGCAAAACAACCAGGAACAGCGCCACCAGGTGCGCTAGGTCGAACATGACGAAGGCCGGGCCGTTCCAATTTTTGTCAAATATCGAAGCCAAGTCCATTCTGTCCCCTTTGGGTCTTTATTTTTCTGAAATGGTGATGCTCTCGATAACATCTCCTGTGAAATTGGGGTTTTGGCTGGGGTCACGGCGCGTTAGTCCGTTGACTACCTCCATCCCTTGAATGACTTGTCCAAAAATCGTGTAGCCGCCGTTTAGGTGCGGCGCAGGAGCAAAGGTGATAAAGAACTGGCTGCCGTTGGTATCGCGTCCAGCGTTGGCCATGGCTACCACGCCGGCTTTGTCAAACGTCAGATCGCTGTCTTCGTTTTGGAATTGATACCCAGGCCCACCCATGCCCGTACCGGTGGGGTCGCCGCCTTGTGCCATGAATCCTTCTAGCACACGGTGAAAGGTGACGCCGTTAAAATATCCTTCGCGCGCCAAAAAGACAAAACTGTTGACGGTAATCGGGGCTTTGTCGGGATAGAGTTGGATGACGAACTCACCGCCTTTGGCCATGCGCACAGTAGCGAAATATTGTTTGTCGGTTTCAATCACTTGGGGAGGGCATTCTGTGTAACGTTTGGCGTCATCGAAGACTCCATTGTTGACGATTTGACAGTCGAACGAGGTGGTCACCGGTTTTGGCCAAAGCACCCAGCCAAGCACAGCAATCACGAAAACCGCAACACCTATTCCAGCCCATTGAATGGTTTTGGCGCGTTGTTCGCGCTGACGGCGCAGTTCTGCCTTGCGTTTGGACATGGTCACCTCTCGGTTTTATTTTGTAAAGGGGTCGCTGGCTTCATCCAAGGCCTTAATTTGTTCGGGCGTTAGGCGCCAGCCGGCAGCGCCGGCGTTTGTTTCGGCTTGGCGCGCGTTTTTGGCGCCGGGGATGGGGAGAGCGCCTTTACAGATGAGCCAGTTGAGCGCAATTTGTGCCGGGGATTTCCCGCCCCAATCTTGCCCAATTTCGGTCATCAGGCGAATGAGTGGTTGAATTTCCTTAAGTATCCCCGCGTATCGTCCACTGCGCATACCGGGCGGCGGGTTTTGGGGCGTGTATTTGCCGGTCAGTAGCCCCATGGCGAGCGGGGAATACGCAATCAAGCGCACGCCCAATTCCTGGCAGCGGGCCAGCAAACCGTTTTTTTCCACGCGGCGATTGAGCAGGTGGTATTCAACCTGGTTCGATGCCAATGGAATATCGTAACGCGCCAAGGTTGTGATGGCGCGTTGCATTTGGTTTTTGTCGTAATTAGAAACGCCAATGGCGCGGGTCAGGCCAAGTCGGTGTGCCGAGACCATGCCTTCCACATATTGTTCGATTGGGACAATCGGGCTAGGCCAATGAATCTGGTATAAGTCCACCCGTTCCATTTGCAGTCGTTCTAGGCTATGTCGCAGAGCGCGCGTTACCGAAGCCCGCCGAATACGCCAAGGCATCGGAAAGAACTTGGTGGCGACAATCACCGGTTGATTGCATTTTTTGACAAATTGGCCGAGTAATCGCTCTGAACGGCCATTTCCATACACTTCAGCGGTATCTACAAACGTTACGCCATGCTCAAGAGAAACCCGGAAGGCTTCTTCCACTTCAGCATCCGAATAGTTTTTGCCATATCCCCACACCAATTTATCGCCCCAAGCCCAGGCACCCAGGCCAATTTCCGTTTGATGCAAAAACGCAACCGATTCGGGGATGTTTGTCATGAATATGCTCCTTGAACGATTGCGCCAAATTGTATCATTCCGTAGGGAGTTTGGGGAATAAGCGTTTTAATTTTTTTGATAGAGAACTTGCCCGCCTTAGCGGGCTGTGCTAAACTCATAGCATGAACCCTGAACTCCTGCCGTCCGAACCTTCTCCCCAAGAGCGAATGCTCCAAACGGCCATCGAAGCCATTCGCCAGGAAAACTTTGCCCAGGCGCGTGATATTCTGACCAAACTGCTGAAGGCCGACCAGAACAACCCGGCCTACTGGGTTTGGATGAGCGCGGCCATGGAAACCCAAAAAGAGCGGTTGTATTGTCTGCAAGCAGCCTATAAAATTGACCCGACCGACCCTGCCGCGCGGCGCGGTTTGATTTTGATGGGCGCCTTGCCGCCAGACGACTCGATTCAGCCCTTTCCAATGAATCACCCGCGTCCCTGGGAAAATAAACTCAAACTCGCCGATGAAAAACCCAAGCCAAAAGGCCTAAAACGCGTAACGAGCAATCCGGTGTTTCGCTTGGCGGCTATCTTTGGCATTGCGGGTGTAGTTGTGATTGGCGCAGTGATTGGCCTAGGGATGCTGATTGCCAACCGCCCGGTGGCAACGGCAGTGGCGGTCGGGACGCCCCGTCCGACGGTAACGCCATACCGCACCGAAGCACCTGAGATTAAACCCACCCTGCCACCCCTAGCAGCACAACTCGAAGCAACCTACACGCCTACGCCCATTTATGGCGCTACCCCACATGTTGGCGCGGCGCAAGATATATATCGTTCGGCCCAACGCTCTTTGCTCAACCAGCAATGGGATAATTCAGTCATCATGTGGTTACAACTGGCAACGGTTGAGCCGGGCTCGGCCGATGCTTTGTATTTTGCCGGTGAGGCGCGTCGCCTTGCAAAACAATATGATGAGGCGATTGAGTTTTACAACCAGGCCATCCGTGTCAATCCAAATTATGCCCCCAGTTATCTTGGCCGCGCACGTGCCACATTAGCAAAAACCCCCCGCAAAGACGTGTTGGCTGACTTGGATAAAGCAATTTCGACTGACCCCTATTATGCCGAAGCTTACCTAGAGCGCGCGCTCTATCATTTGCGCCGCGGTAACTATGCCGCCGCCATGAACGATGTGGAAGAAGCAGATGCCGTTAATCCACAGTCACCACTCATTAAGGTCACCTTGGCGCGTGTCTTGTTGGCTATGGGTGAGAATGAAGCTGCACTCGAAGCCGCGCAAGAAGCCAACCGGCTCGATGTGACCATGCTGGAAGGCTACTTGGTCTTAGGTTTGGCCTATCGTGCCAACGGTGAGATGCAAAAATCGGTCGAAACGCTAGAAATTTACGCCAACTACCAACCTGACAGCGCAGAAGCCTTCATGGTATTGGGCGCGGCCTATTTCATAAATGGCGAGGAAGACAAAGCGCTCAAAAGCTTGCAACAGGCCATTCGACTGGACCGTACTAGCTCAGAAGCCTACTACTGGTTAGGTGAGTTGTACCTGAAGAAGAGCGCCGAAGAAGTCTTGGCCGAAGCGCGCCAGCAAGAATACCGCAACCTGGCTGTGGAAAATTTTGAGAAGTCCGTGCAATACAACGCCGAATCGTTCCGCAATGCCGAAGGGTTAGCGCGTGCTTATATGGCGGTGGAAAAGTGGGGCAATGCCTACATCACGGTCGAAAAAGTGAAGCGTTTCATCCAGACAGATGTCGAACGCGGACAGTATCTTTACATCAGCGCGATGGCCAACCAAAAGCTAAACGCCGTGAGTGCGGCTATCCGTGATTGGAACGCCCTGCTGGCTCTACCCGAAGAGGCTGTGCCACCTGAACGGCGCGCGGAGGCTGAAGCGCAATTGCTTGTATTGAAGACGCCCACCAAAGAACCACCAACGCCGACCCAAACCTATACGCCGCTCCCGACGCGCACGGTCACTGCTACTCCCACCCCGCGTGCTACTCGCCAACCAAGCCCCACACCGTCGGTGACAAATACTCGCCAACCAAGCCCGACTCCGTGAGGTGAAAATACCTCAAATAGCAACATGACTCATCCTTGAAATTTGGGATGAGTCATGTTTATCGTTTGCGTTCTGCTCTGTCTTGTCTTTGACCGGTTTTCCCATCCTCAAAGCAGATGCAGGGCGCGCAGAGAAGACCTGTGCAGAGCACTTACTCTTTTGGTTTTCCTTTTCGGCAGGCGGGGCAGGGACACAGCGCGCGCAAATAGTGCCAGTTATAAATCCCATAATCATGCCCATCGTCCCAGACGAGCGTAATGCCATACGAGCCAGTGGCACGCACGTTGACCAGACGGGTGGCGGGCGAATCTTCCAGTGTGACGTGGAACACTTCAGGGTCTGGTTCCGAGGACATTTTTTCGTGTCCGCCTCGGCATTGAGCGCAGGGGCAAGCGGCTCGCAGCAGGGAAAAGGGGTAAATACTCCTATGACCATCCCCCCATTCAATGGTCATTTCCAATGCCGTGCGGTTGGCGGTGATGTTAAGTGGTTTTTCTTTCAGCATGTTTTCTCCAAGCGGCTGAACGGGTTTAAGGATTAGGTGCCGGGATGGCTTCTAAAAAATTCGCTACCGCCCATCCGGCGCGACCATCATCGTAATTTGAGACGATGTACCACCAGATGTAACCATCCTGCTCACGCGGGCCATCTTGAATCAAGAAGACTTCTGAATCGAACCCCATAAAACGTTGCGCGGCGTTCAGACCAGGGGCTGAGCGGATGTTTAAGCCCACACCATCCGTTCCAACAATTTGAACATAAATGCCACTGGTGAGTTGACCGGGTGCTAGCGTTGGCGTGGCTGTCGGAGCGTAGGGGTCTATCGTTGGAGCCTGCGCTGGGGGTGTGCTGGACGGCGCGGGGATGACCGTCATCGCAGCCATCAACCCGGCCGGGTCGGGCGGAACTGGTACTGACCACGACATCCACAGAAACGTGAGACCCAACAGCAGCAGGGTAACCAGTATCACACCTGCAAAAGTGCGCGGGGTCAGGGCAGAACGAAAATCAACTCTCATCGCTGCTTATGGCAACAAGAAGAACGCCAATCCAAGGATGATATAAATCCCAAGCAGCGCAGCGCCTTCGAGCCAGTTTGATTCTCCATCAAACGAAACCATAGCCGAAATGACCACGCCAGCCATTAGGGCCAGTAATTCAAAATTATTGAAAATCAGTTGTAGCGGGTGGCCTAACATCAGACTTAGAAAAACTAACAAAGGAGCCACTAGCAAGGCAATTTGCAAGCTAGAGGAAACGGCAATTTCTACCGAAATATCCATCTTGTTTTTGCCGGCCAGTTCTACAGCAACCAAATGCTCGGCCACGTTTCCAATCAGCGGCACCAGGATAACGCCCAAAAAGAACTCCGAAACGCCTAACGATGCCACGACCGGCTCAACTACCCCTACCAATACTTCGCTCATCCAGACGATGCCGGCGGTGACAAGTGCTAATACGACCAGCGAGGTCCGCAGCGACCAGTGCGGAACAATGCCGGCTTCTACGGTGTGATGCTCATTTGCGCCGGAATCGCGCAGCGAGTAGAGCAAGCCCAGGCCGTATAGCGTAATCATCACGACGGCTACTCCTACGCTGAGCGCTTCTACCTTGAGACTGGTCTCATCGCCAATGGAGCCGGAAAAAAGCGAAGGAATTAACATCGCCAAAGTGGCCAGCACCAGTAAAATCGCGTTGCGCCCTGCCTGAGACGAGCTGAACTTTTGGACGCCGTTGCGAACACCACCGTAGAGCATCGAAAGCCCCATCACAAGCAACAGGTTGCCTAAAATGGAGCCAGTAATAGAGGCTTTGACCAATTCCAGCAGCCCAGCCCTAATCGCAACAATGGTGATAATCAGTTCGGCAGCATTCCCCAGCGTGGCATTCAGCAAACCGCCAATGCGCGGCCCGGTATAATGTGCCAACGCCTCGGTGGCTGTTCCAATTAAGGATGCCAAGGGAATGACAGCCGCTGCCGCCAGAATGAAAACGAGCAACGGACTCCAGTGGAGCCAATATTCTCCCAGCAAAGCCAAAGGAAAGGCCAGCAACAAGGCATAGAGCGGATTTTTTTGTACGACTTGCAACAATAAGCGCATAGATTCCTCCTAAGGGCTATAAACTAGCAGGTGAATTTTACTCACTTTTGGTTAACTTGGGTGTTTGATGATTTCATCATCGTTACATTCCCCCCCGCCTGACAATACTATTGGGGGTGATTTTAGCAGATGTGAGTATAATCTGAGTAGCGCATTGACGCACAAAGAGGGCATACTGTGGGCATTCGGTTAAAAGTAATTCTTCCTTACCTTATCCTGACCTTGGGGGTGGCCGTCTTTGGGGCGTATGTCACAATCACATTGGTTGCCGGCAGCCAGGAAGAGCGCTTGCGCAATCAACTGCTAGAGGCTGGGCGCATTGTTTCAGACGAGTTCAGCCTGCAAGACCGGCAACACCTTGAACGGGCGCTCATTGTGGCCTATACCATTGGGCTAAGCCAGGCGTTGCAGGCTGGCGACCGTCTCGTGTTAGAAGAACTGGCTCGCCCGCAGGCCGAGGCCAATCGCCTAGAAGAAATTTTCTTAATTGATGGACAAGGACAGGAACAATTGCACCTGTTGCGCAATGCCCAACGGGTGTTAGAACGCATTGATTACCAAACCGGGATGGGAAAATCGCCCTGGTTGACTCCGCTTCTTGTGGGTAGTTCTGATTTGCCCACTCGTATTTTTGGTCAAAATCCAATTAATGGCCGCTATTATCACTATACCGCGCTTTCAATTGTCTCAAACGGAAAAATCGCCGGAGTGGTGGTGATTGGAACTTCGCTCGATACCATCCTGCCTCGACTGAAGAGCACTTCGTTGGCGGATGTGATTTTTTACGATGGCAGTGGACGAATCCTCGCCTCCACCTTGCCCGGACAACTTGAAAATGCAACTCCAGAAAGTGTGTTTTCCTTAGACCAGGTTGCCCTGGAGCAGATTCTCCAGTCATCAGAGATTGTCTATGGGGAAAACAAGGTGGTCTTTGGGCGCGGATACACGATTGCGCGTGATGTTTTACAGATTGGGCGCGAACGAATCGGCATTTTTGGTGTGGTCTTGCCGTTGGATTTTGTCATTGAATTCAGCCAATCCAGCCGCCTAAATTATTCTATCTTGTTTATTTTGATTGCTGCGGGTGTGATATTGCTGGGAGACCGCATTTCGCAAGCGCTTATCCACCCGCTTCAAACCTTGCTCCAAGCCTCGCTGGCTGTGGCTCGTGGTGATTTGAATCAGCGCACGCAAATTCGCAGCAATGATGAGATTGGCAAACTGGCACAGACCTTCGATGAGATGACTGCTCGCTTGCAAGCGCGCACTGCTGAACTGCAAAAAACCTATGCGATTCTTGAACAAATGGACCGCGCCAAAGCTAGCTTCATCGAAGTCGCTGCGCATGAACTGCGCACCCCGCTCACCTTGGTCAAGGGCTATGCCCAAATGCTCGTTCTCAAGCTAAAAGATGAACCGGAAATCACCGCGCTCACCCACGGCATTCTGGAAGGCGCCGAGCGTATGCAGGAAATTGTTGGCAGCATGTTGGATGTCTCACGCATAGATAGCAATATTCTCAAAATTATGCCTGAAGATACCCACCTGAGCGTGGTCATCGGGCGGGCGTGCAACACCTTTAAGGATGCGCTTCAGGAACGCAATCTGACGCTTTCTATACAAGGCGTGGATGGTCTGCCCTTGATTCAAGCAGACCCAGACCAACTGTATAAAGTGTTCTACCATCTGGTGATGAATGCCATTAAATACACGCCCGATGGTGGCCGCATTAACATTTACGGTCATTTAGTGGAAACTGATGACGGCTTAACACAAGTTGAAATCGTGGTCAGTGATACCGGCATCGGGATTGACCCGGAGCATCACCAGCTGATTTTCGAGAAGTTTTATCAAACCGGCGAAGTGTATACCCACTCTTCCGGTAAGACCAAGTTCAAAGGTGGTGGGCCAGGCTTGGGTTTGGCCATCGCGCGTGGTATTATAGAAGCACACCGAGGCAAAATCTGGGTTGAAAGCCCCGGACATGACGAAATCAACTATCCGGGCAGCAAGTTTTTTGTTCGTTTGCCATTGAAGGTAGAGGGCGATGAACCTAACACAACGCCTGTCGAATGAGCAAAGAGGCTGGTTGTGGGTTGGGCTGGTTGTTCTGATTGGCCTGCTTAGTTTGTGCTTGGCCGGTGAAATCGCCATCCGCTTGGCACCCTACTGGTCTCTGGTGACAGATATGAATTCGCGCATTAACCCGGATGAGCTCTTCGCCGGTGAACCGACTCTTTTGCCCTTGCCCCCGGTCTCATCTGAAATCGAAACTCCGCCGGCCTGGTGGGATACGTTCCTGACCCCCCAAAGCCCTCTGGACCCCTTCCTGCCGCCGATTATTCTGACCTTTGCTCCGCCATCTACGTTTACTCCTACCCCCACCCAGAAAGGGACCGTAAGCACACCGCTGCCAACAACCATGCCCTCTCTCACGGTGCCGCCAACTGCAACCTGGACGCCTCTACCGTACTTTTCTCCTACGCCGATTGTTATTATTTGGCCTACCCGTACGAATACACCTTTTCCAACGGCACTTCCTAGCAGTACACGTACCCCTACTGCAACGATTACCCTAACACCAACCATTACGATTACACTGTCTATTACCCCAACTGCAACGGTGACGACAACGGCGACTCAGACCGCAACGCTCACCCTTACCCCCACCGAAACTCTCACTCCAACCGCTACCCCTAGCCCCACCGAAACGGCCACCATTACCCTAACCCCCACGCAAACCGAGACCCCAACGGAAACATCTACTCCCACTGCCACGGCTACCATTGCCCCACCCCCGCCGGATGTTGAGATTGGCCCAGGCGACAACGATTGGGGCTGGATAGCCGATGGCGGAGTGTTGATTATTGATATGGGCACCTTCTTGATTTCTACCAGCGGAAACGCCACCCCCGATATGGTTTTCTACGAGCGGCTGAATGGACCGGGAATTTACATGGATTGCCTGGTCATTCAATTGGGAAATTCGGCCGGTGGCCCCTGGTATCAGGTGTTTTATTGGTGTGATGGCACCCCAGATACAAATACCAACATCGCCGCTTATCCTGAAAACGACAATGAATTTATTCCAGATACCGTCCTTTATCACCCTGCTCCTCCACCACAAAATGGGGTGACAATTGATATTGACCCATTTGTTCTACCAGGCACGTATCGTTATGTACGACTGTACGCCCCGCCCGGGGGCGCGAGCGATGGCGCCGAAGTGGATGCAATTGGCTTATATCCCTAATCGTGGGGGGCGTTTTTCTCTGGCGGTTACAGTTCTTTGACCAAGTACAACTCTCCGCGTGAAAAGCCTCGCTCGAGGTAATATTGGCGTGTGCCAACGGCGGCAATGACCGCTATGCGTTGAAACCCGTGCGCGCGAGCAATCTGCTCGGCGTGTTGCAAGAGGCGTGTTCCGAGCCCGATGTGTTGCGCGGCCCCGTTTCCTTCGGCACCGACCGGCAAGGATTGCCCGTACACATGCACCTCGCGGATGAGCGCTGCACCTTGCAGGTCGCGCATGCCTACATCCGGTGAGTTTGTGTTGGGCAGCGAAAGGCGCAAAAACCCCGCAATGCGGTCATCGGGGGTGACAAATGAGAGAAAATGCTCTTCGGCGTGTGCGGCTGAATAGACGAGGTCGTCCAGGCGCAGGGTGGAACTATCAATTTGCGTACCGCGCACTTCGCGGCAGCGAATGCAGTTACAGCGTGTTCCACGTTGCTTCATTTCCTCATGCACATCTTGCCGCAGCGAAGTGCGTTTGTTGCCTTCGACAACATTTGTGGATGGAATATCCCGAATGACGCGGTTGATACGGCAATAGCGCGGCACGGTGGGCTTCAGGTCTGCAATCAAGTCAATTAATTCTTCGGTGCTGTAGGGGTGATATTCGCCGCGTTTCCAGACTTCGTACAATTCAGCGTTTGCTAGTAATTGATTGGGGTAAATTTTAATCTCATCTGGGCAGTACCCTTGCCATAGGCGGCTGAAATCAACGCGGTCGCTTTGCAAGGTGGCGCCATGTAGATTGGGCATCCAATGCAGAACGATTTTGAACCCGGCAGCGCGTAATAGTGCGGTGGCGCGCAAGGTCTCGGCAGCGGTATGACCGCGTTTGTTTATTTCCAAAATGCGGTCATCTAGGCTTTGCGCTCCCATTTGCACTTTGGTTACACCCAAATATCGCAACCAAGTGAGTTCATTTGGCGTAATTTCGTCAGGACGGGTTTCAATCACCAAGCCTACATTGCGGTGTGGCGCGGTTTCGTTTAAGGCTTGTGCGGCAATCAGTTCTCCAGGAGCGCAGCGCTCTCCTTGCCCCTCGCTGCTTTCCACCGACGTGACATTCATGGCGTCAAAGCAGCGTTTGACAAACCATTCCTGATAATCTCGCCGGTAGGCGCTCCACGTGCCGCCCAAAATCAGCAGTTCGATTTTATCTGTGGGGTGTCCAAGCGCTTCCAGCGCTTCGATGCGCGCCCGTACCTGCCGGTAAGGGTCAAAGTCGTGTTCTAGCGCGCGCATGGCGCCGGGTTCATCCGGCAAATAACTTTTAGGCATGCGCACATCGGTTGGGCAGAAGATGCATTTGCCTGGACAGGGGTATGGCTTGGTAAGTACCGTGACGGTGGTCACCCCCGAAAGGGTGCGCACCGGCTTCATGCGGATTCGTGCTAGCAGTGCGGGGTCAGGCGTGAGTTCGCCGCGCGTGGTCATCTCATGGTAGGCCGCTACCAACGCCGCCTTGGTCAGCACACCGCCACCCGGCAGGGGGTTATCGCGTAAGGCTTCGATTGGTTCGGCGCCGTTAATGATTTCATCTAAAACAATGCGGGCTAAAGCCAGTTTTTCTGCGGTGATGGCTTTCTGTTGTTTCCAACGGGTTTGACGTTCAATACTGTTCATTTTTTGTACCGATTTTTAGGAACAAGTGACCGGCGATGTCCTTTTACCATGTTCAGCCCATCGGGTATCGCATGCGTTGCCCCCCAATAACGTGCATGTGCAGGTGGAAGACGGTTTGTCCGCCATCGGCATTGGTGTTGACGATGATGCGGTACCCGCTGTGGGCTATTCCTTCTTGCTCTGCCAGGTGGCGCGCAACGGTAAACAGCCGTCCCAACACCGGCTCATCTTGGGGGGTGACAAAGTTGACCGATTCGATGTGACGGTTGGGGATGACCAAAATGTGCGTGGGGGCGACAGGGTGAATATCCCGGAAGGCGGTTACCAGGTCATCTTGATGCAAGAGAGTGGCCTTGGCTTGGCCGGTGGCAATTTTGCAAAAGATACACGTAGGGTTCATGGCGTGGAGTGTTTTGGTCAGACGAGAATAGAGATGTTGGGCAAAAGATATAAACATGGCGTTGGCTGGTGCCTACTTGGCAAGGCCGGTCTTAGGGGCCAACCACCGGTAAGGGGCCGTAGGTAGCTGCGCAAACTACGTCATAGTATTCGATTTCTGTCGCCCGTACACTTTCTGCATAGACGGCGGCTTGTGCTCCAATGCGGCGGACCGTATCAATATGATTGCGGGCATCGGGCGACCAATAGCGGGGTAAGGTCATCAGCGGATCGCCAGCCGGTACTTCAGGTAGATAGGATGGACGCGCTGGGTCGCTTTGTTCGGCTTGTGGTACCCAGTTGAACATGATTGGCCCGCGTGGGTTGACGGTGAATCCCATCTGGTAGCCATATTCACGGGCCAGTTCAACCGCGCGTCGGGTGAAACTGCCGCCTGGCCAGATATAAGCAATCGGCGTTTTGCCAAAATATTTCTGAAACATCTCAAATGGCTTGCTCAGTTCTTGGCGCATATACTCTTCGCTGACGCCGGCAGTGATGTTGATGTTATGGACGTAACCGTGTGCTTGATGGTCTACCCAGCCCTCGGCTTCTAACTCGGCGTTTTGTTGCCACAAATCAGGGCGCTCATCCAAGGTAATATACGAGTTCACCACCTTCCAACCCCATTGCTGGTAGTATTCGTAAAAGGTGTCGTCGAAGCTTTGGCGAAATTTGCGGTCATCTACAATCAACAAGACAGAGCGCTTAGGGATATTGGCGTTGCGATAGAGAAACTCTGCTGCCTGTTGCATGGTAATGGCCTCGAAGCCCTGTTCTTTCAAATCTTTCATCAGGCGGTGAAATTCGTCCATGGTCATATCGTGATACACACCGCTTTCAGGGTTGACTTCCCCTTTAGCAATGCCGTGAAACATGATAGGCATTAAAACGGTGCCGGGCGCGGCGTTGTTGGGGTCCCATTTGGCGCGCAGGTATTGGCAGGTGTCGGTCAGGTACGTGCGCGGCTGGTCTAGCGGATTGAGCAATTCGGTGCTGAAAGCGCTCGGCAAGGCGGGTGGTGTGCGATGTGGGTTGGGTGTGTTGGTGGGGAGGGGGGTGGGCGTTTCTGTCGGGCGGGCAGCCTGGGCAGTTTGCGAAGCGGCGGCATAGACGGTGGCGACCGCCTGGGTACTGGCAGCGTTGACATCCACGGTTGGGACGGGCGGGTTTGCACTTGCCGGGGCAACGCAGCCGCTCAAGAAGACCAAGAACAGGGAGAAAAACAATATTTTTCGTGGCATAGCGCAATTTTACCCGGCTGGTTGCTGGCTGTCTGCGTTGAGAGTGGACGTAAAGCGTGCTGTTAGCACCGGGCAGGTGATGTTTTCGGCTACTTCGGCAGTGACATTGGGTGTGGCTAATTGTCGCAGGCTGCGCGCACTATAGGGTGACCCCATGCACAGCATTTGGTAACCACCGCTGCGTAATTCTGCACGAATTTCTTCGACAGTATCTCCCTGTCGAGTAACTACCCGTGCTTCTACGCCTGCCTGGCGCGCATTTTGAAGCGCTTGGCGCAGGGTTCGTCCGGGGAGCGTGTCGGTATCGGCCAGTTTTTGCCAGTTTTGGCGAATAGCGCGTGCTTCGGGATATTCTAGGTCTATCGGTGGCACAACTGTCAAGAGCGTGAGAGAAGCTCCAAAGGCGCGCGCAAGTTGAACGCCCAAATGTTCTGCTGTTAGGCCATACCCCAGGCCGCCCAGGCAGACGAGCATTTTTTGAATGGGCAGTTTGACGGCCGGGACGTATACTAAAGGCTTTTCGACGCGCGCTAGGATATGCCGGAAGGATGGTCCGGCGAGCAAGCGGCGCAAGGGGGGTCTTCCCAATGGCCCAATGATGCTCATTTCCGCGCCTGGTTCTGCGGTTTTACGGGGGATGACATCTTCAGCGTGGCCACTTTCTAGTTGCAAAGAATAGTTCACTTTGCTTGCTTGGAATAACGTGACGGCACGACTAAACAGGTCTTCTAGGGCATCGTTCTCACCAGGCTGTTCGAGGATACCAATTAGAGTGAGTGGACGCTGATAATGAGCTGACATCCAGACCGAAAATTCGATACAAGGCCAGGTGCTTTCATTGCCATTCGTAAAAACATACAGTGATTTCATCGGAACAAGATTACTCCCAAAATACCGGCGCCGACCAACACAAAGGGGGCAGGGATTTGCATCCACAAAGCCGCAGCAGATAGCGCGGCGATGAGCAATGTGCGCAGTTTGATTTTTTTGCCCGTACCGGCGCGAAAGAGTTCCCAGCCCACCAACACCATGAGCGCGGCGACAGCCGGGCTCATTCCACCGACAAAGCGTCCTAGCCAATCTTCATGCTGAAAGCGTTGTAAGATGGCCGCGACCACCAGCATCATTAAGGTTGGCGGCAAAATGGCACCCAGCAAGGCGGCTAACACACCGGGAACGCCTGCCGCTGCGTGACCGATGAACATCGCCAGTTTCAGCGCTTCACTGCCTGGTAGGACATTAGAGAATCCGACTGCTTCTACAAAGCGTTCTTCGCTCATTAGTTTCCCTGCCGCTTCATCGTATAACAAACCGATGGAAGCGGGTCCAGAAGGTGAGAGCAGATTCACCTTGAGAAACATCCAGAACAACTTAAACCAGGTGGCAAATTGACTGTGAGTCATCGTAAGAAGAGCACTCCCAAAATGCCGGCAACCAGCACGACAATCCGTGCGGGGAAATCACGCGCCATGACCAGCAGGCTGATAAGCGCTATTCCCCAACCGAAGAGGCCGGTTTCTCCGCCTTTTTCAAAGATTTTCCAGGCGGTGAAGAACATGAGAACGGCGATGGCGGGTGTTAAGCCTTCTACGAAGCGTCCGACCCACGCTTCGCGCCGTAAGCGATGCAGGATGGCCACCACGCCGAAAATAAGCACAGTAGGTGGCAGAATGGAGCCGAGCATGGCAACAAACCCGCCTGGAATGCCTGCTGCTGCATAACCAATATACATTGCCAATTGAAGCGCATCACTCCCCGGTAAAACGGCAGAAAATCCCACCGCTTGCACAAACTGGCTCTCGGTGATGAAGTGACCGACGGTTTCACTATGTAATAACCCAACCGACGCCGGCCCGGATGTGCTGAGCAGATTGACTTTCAGAAAAGTCCAAAACAGGAGAAGCAAATCGGCCATAAGTTGCGGTATTGTAGCCGGATTGTCTCTCCTGGCAAAGGGCAGTTTATGTTTGAATGCACTTGCTCGATGGGCTGGCTATGACTACGTATAACCCTTGTGGTCTAGGCTACCATGTGCCTGTGCGCAGGTATTCGTCAATGGCGAGCGCGGCGGTTTTGGCTTGTCCCATCGCCAAGATGACGGTTGCACCACCGGTGATAATATCGCCGCCGGCAAAAACACCCCGCTTGGAAGTCTTCATCGTCTTGGGGTCCACCACCACTGTGCCGTTGCGCGCGGTAGCAAGTTCAGGGGTGGTCTTGGCGATGATTGGGCTTGGGCTTTGCCCGATGGCAATCACCATCACATCGGCTTCGATGTGAAAATTAGAGTTCGGCACAGGAACCGGGCGGCGGCGACCGGAAGCATCCGGCTCACCCAATTCGTTTTTTAAGCATTCTAACGAGGTCACGCGGCCGTTCTGTCCATGAAAGGCCACCGGTGTCGTCAAGAAATAAAATTGCACCCCTTCTTGTTCGGCATGATGAATTTCCTCCTGGCGGGCAGGCATTTCGGCGCGTGAGCGACGGTAGACGATGATAGACTCTTTGGCTCCTAGGCGCAAGGCGGTGCGGGCTGCATCCATCGCAGTGTTGCCGCCTCCAATCGTTACCACGCGTTCGCCCATGGCGATAGGCGTATCGTATTCGGGGAAACGGTAGGCACGCATCAGGTTGGCGCGGGTGAGATATTCGTTTGCCGAATACACGCCGCCCAAGTTTTCGCCGGGAATGCCCAAAAACCAGGGCAAACCGGCGCCTACCCCTAAAAAGACCGCGTCATACTCTTGGAGAAGTTCGTCCACCGTGGCCGTGTTTCCGACGATGAAGTCGGTAACAATTTCGACCCCCAGCGCACGGACGTAATCTACCTCGCGCTTGACGATTGCTTTGGGTAAACGAAACTCTGGAATGCCATACACCAGCACTCCGCCGGCTTCGTGCAGCGCCTCAAAGATGGTCACTTTGTGTCCCATGCGCGCCAGGTCGGCGGCTACGGTCAAGCCTGCCGGCCCTGAACCGGCCACGGCCACTTTTTTGCCGCTGGGGGGAGGTAATTCGGGCAGGGGCGGCGGCCCTTGTTGGGCTTCCCAATCGGCCACAAAGCGTTCCAGTCGGCCAATTGCAACCGGTTCGTATTTCTTCGTCAGCACGCACACGCCTTCGCACTGTGTTTCTTGCGGGCAAACGCGGCCTGTGATAGCAGGCAAGGCGTTGGTCTGCTTGATAAGGTCCACAGCAGCTTGGTAGTTCCCCTCACGGATATGGCGGATGAAGCCGGGAATATCAATTTTGACCGGGCAGCCCGGCATACACGTTGGCTTGGCACAATCTAGGCAGCGTGCCGCTTCGGCTAGGGCTTCTTCGATGTTATAGCCATAGGTAACTTCTTCGTAGTTGCGGGCGCGAACGTGTGCCTCTTGTTCACGCATGGGTGTGCGAGTAGGGATGATTTTAGCCATGCGCTGCCTGCCTTTCGATTGTTTGGGCGGCTTGCTCTAACCGGCATTGGTGTTGTTTCCATTGCTCGTAAGCGCGCTGCTCTTGCTCACGATAGAATGACATTCGTTCGAGCAGGAGATTCCAATCTACTTTGTGTGCATCAAACTCTGGCCCATCCACGCAGACGAATTGAGAACCGCCATCGCCAAAGGTAACGCGGCAACCTCCACACATGCCGGTTCCATCAATCATGATGGTATTTAAGCTGACAATGGTCGGCACGCCGAAAGGTTCAGTCGCCGCTGCGACAAATTTCATCATGATGGCTGGTCCAATCGCCCATACGCGGGCAATGCCGGCTTGTGTTTGCAAAATCTCCTTAAGTGGTTCGGTAACCAGCGCCTTGCGCCCATAAGACCCGTCATCGGTGCAGACAATCAATTCATCCGAGTAAGTGCGCATTCGGTCTTCCCAAAAGAGTAATGACCGGTTGCGTGCGCCGATGATAGAAATGACATGGTTGCCTGCTTGTTTAAGCGCACGGGTAATGGGAAAGAGAGGCGCAATCCCCACGCCACCACCGACCATCACGACTTTGCCGTAGTTTTCGATTTCTGTGGGATGCCCTAGGGGGCCAACGACGTTCGCAAAACAATCCCCTACTTGAAACTGTCCCATTTGCGCGGTGGACTTACCCACTTCCTGAAAGATAATCGTAATTGTGCCTTGTTCAGCGTCAAAATCTGCAATGGTCAGCGGAATACGCTCTCCGCGCTCATCATTGCGCACGATGACGAACTGCCCGGCTTTGGCTTTGCGTGCGACCAAAGGAGCCCGAACCACCATTAGTTTAACGGTTGCGCTTAGGACTTGTTTGTGCAAAATTTCGTACATCTCATGCTCCTTCACCACAGGGCGAATAATCCTCCCGACTCATCCGTTAATGATAATCAAGCCTGTCTCTCCCTTACAGCCACTTATGTCACCAAAGTGGACGACATTTATCACAAAAAGCCAGATTTGCATCTGGCCCGTATGTTGTGGCTAATGTGTCGCTTGGGCGACATTAGAGTTCCGTAAACTGTATGGTTGCAGTACTATCATTGTTTAAGCATGCAAACTACAATGCACATATGTAAGGTCGGTGTAGGAAAATCTGACAGTGTTCGAGAGTTTTCGCTCTTTACACTGGCGGCAATTTGGAGGTGCTATGAAAGGCAAAACCTGGTTGTGGATTGTGTTGATTGTGGCTGCGTTGGGCGCAGGGGCATTTTATTATTACAACCAAAATGCTCAAGCCGAACAAAGCGAATACCAGACTGTTTTGGCCGAGCGAGGCGATTTGCTGGCGCAAGTGGGAGCAACCGGTACTGTGCGTGCGCGCCAAAGTGCGCAGTTGCTTTGGCAAACAAACGGTACGGTTGAGAAAGTGAACGTCAAGCCGGGCGATGTGGTCAAAGCCGGCGATGAACTTGCCACTCTCGATATGACATCGGTTGCGCAGAACATCATCTTGGCCAAGAGTGACTTGCTCAATGCGCAGCGTTCGTTGGAAGATTTGCAAACCTCCAGCCTGGCGCGGGCGCAGGCTGAGCAGGCTGTGGTCAATGCTCAAAAGGCGTATGACGAAGCAAAAACACGTTACGAAGCCACGCGCTTTAACCGTGCCAGTGATTCGTATATTGAGAACACCAAAGCAGAATTGGACCTGGCGCGCCAACAGGTTGCGCTGGCACGGCGCGTTTACAACGCGGTAAAGAACTTGCCCGATGGCGACGCCCGCAAAGCCCAGGCGCTTGCCAACCTGACGGCCGCAGAAATGCGTGTTGACCGATTGGTGGCACAATTAAACTACGTCACCGGGCGTCCCGACGACCAGGAAATTGCTCAGCGCAAAGCCGCTATGGAAGTCGCTGCTGCCCAATTGGAAGAAGCCAAACGCAAGTTGGAACGCTTGAAAGACGGCCCCGACCCGCTGGATGTTGCCATCCTCGAAGCGCGTATCACTGCCGCCCAGGCTACCCTCAACCTCGCGCGCATTAGAGCTCCCTTTGATGGCGTAATTACCGTCTCTGAGCCTTTACCGGGGGACCAGGTCACACCTGGCACAGTTGCCTTTCGCATTGATGACCTTTCGCACCTGTTGGTGGATGTGCAAGTTTCGGAAATTGACATCAATAGCGTGCAAGTCGGCCAGCCGGTGACGCTGAGTTTCGACGCGATTTTGGGCAAAACGTATAACGGTGTTGTTGTTGAAGTTGGGCAGGCTGGTTTGGTGGTCCAGGGCGCGGTGAACTTTACCGTCACGGTGGAATTGACCGATGCGGATGAACTGGTTCGCCCTGGTATGACTGCGGCTGTCAATATCTTGGTGCGTGAAGTAAAAGATGTACTGCTCGTGCCAAACCGCGCCGTGCGTGTGGTTGATGGTCAGCGCGTAGTATATGTTCTCAAAAATGGCCAGCCAGAGATGGTTAAAATCCGCTTGGGCGCTATCTCTGATACGGTTTCCGAAGTGGTGGCGGGTGATTTGAAAGAAGGCGACCCGATTGTGCTGAACCCGCCGACAACGTTCAACGGCCCGATGGGCGGCCCGCCAGGGAGGCAGTAAAATGGCTGAACCGGTTGTGATTGCTGAAAACCTGACCAAAGTCTACAAGATGGGCGAGGTCGAAGTCCATGCTTTGCGTGGGCTATCTCTGCAAATCTTTAAAGGCGAAGTCGTTTCAATCATGGGGCCTTCTGGGTCGGGTAAATCAACTTTAATGAACATTTTGGGTTGTCTTGACCATCCTACCAGTGGCAGATACATCCTCGATGGCGAGGAAGTTTCGCACTTGCGCGACGACCAGCTGGCTGAAATTCGCAACCGTAAAGTTGGCTTCATCTTTCAGTCGTTCAATTTGCTCGGTCGGCAGACGGCGCTGGCAAACGTGGAATTGCCCTTGCGCTACGCCGGTATCACCAGTGGCCGCAAAGAACGTGCTCGGCAATCACTGATTGCGGTGGGACTTGAAAACCGGCTGTACCATAAGCCCACAGAACTTTCGGGTGGTCAGCAGCAGCGCGTTGCGATTGCACGTGCTTTGGTTAATAACCCTGCGATTATTATGGCGGATGAGCCAACGGGCAATCTGGATTCGAAAGTTGGGCAAGAAATCATGGACTTGCTGCTCTCGCTGAATCGCGAGCGTGGCACAACGCTGATTATCGTTACCCATGACCCCAAAATCGCTGCCCAAACCCAGCGGGTCATTCGCATTCGTGACGGCGTGGTGGATGAGACGCCGGTCGCCGACCGTGCGAGCATGGAGGCAGCATGAGCTTATTTCAGGCGTTCATTGAGGCACTGGAGAGCCTAAACTCTAACAAGTTGCGCTCTGGTCTTACGATTTTAGGGATTGTGATTGGCGTTGCGGCAGTGATTGCCATGCTTGCCATTGGGCGTGGTGCGCAAGATTCGATTACCGGCGCGATTAGTGGGATAGGAACCAATTTGTTGTTTGTTTTTTCTGGAAATGAACAGGCCAATTTGCGGAATATCCGTCCGCTAACCATACAGGATGCTGAAGCAATTGGTGACCCTTTTCTGGCACCCCATGTGGCCGCCGTTGCTCCATTTATCCAGAGTGGCAATGTGATTGTTGCCGCCGGTGGAGAACAAACCCGCACTTCTCTAGGTGGCGTGACGCCTACTTATTTTCAAGTGCGTAATTTTCGCGTAGCCGAAGGTGAAGAAATCAATCAAGAGCATTTGCTTGGGCGCGCCTCGGTTGCGTTGCTCGGTGTCGAAGTGGCCGAAAAACTATTTGGGCGCCGCGAAGGGTTGGTAGGAGAGACGATTCGCATCGAAGGTCAACCCTTCCGTGTGATTGGTGTCATGGAAGAAAAGGGCGGTTCTTCCTTTGGCTCACAGGATGATGTCGTCTTGATTCCCATGACCACCGCCCGGACCCGCATCATTCGCCGTTCAACTATTAACCGCGTGGACTTGATTTTAGTACAAGCCGTTTCGGCGCGTGATGTGCCACAGGCTGCCGAAGAAGTCGCCGCGATTTTGCGCGAACGTCATCGTACCGAGGTCGGTGCAGATGACTTTACCATTCTCTCCCAGCAAGACTTTCTGCAAACGGTGGATACCATCTTGGGTGTCTTTACCACCTTCTTGGGGGGGATTGCCGCTATTTCGTTGCTTGTCGGCGGCATTGGGATTATGAACATTATGCTGGTTTCGGTTTCTGAACGTACCCGTGAAATTGGGTTGCGCAAGGCATTGGGTGCACGTAAACGAGATATTTTGATACAGTTTCTGACCGAGTCTTCTTTGCTTAGCCTAATTGGAGGCCTCATCGGCATTTTGCTTGGCTGGCTGATTGCCTACATTGTCGGGCAAGTGGCGGCAGCCACCGGTAACGCCTTTACCCCTGCGGTCGGGCTGGATGCAATTTTGCTGGCGACGATTACCTCCACCGTGATTGGCCTGTTTTTTGGCATTTACCCTGCCAACCGCGCGGCCAACCTGGAACCGGTCGAAGCGTTGCGGTATGAATAGCGGTTCACTGCAAAAATGTTTGCAAATTGCCTTTTGTTACACCTTTTGACATTGGTGGAGGCCGAATGCAAATTATTGAAATCACGCCAGAATGGATTGCGGAGTATGAATCCATCTCGAGTGCGTTTGAAGTGCGAGAAATCTTGGCGGTTTTTACCCCGGGTGAGGGCTTAGGCGGTATTCATCTTGTTCCGCAAACGGTCCCCTTTCCCTACATCAAAGATTATGATACTCTCAGCCCGCCGCGTGTTTGGCTGGCTGAGTTCAACACAGCCAATTGGGGGTTTTTCCTGGCCAAAGACGCGCAAGGCCTGACGGTTGGCGCAGCAAGTGTGGCCTGGAACACCAATGGGGTAGATATGCTTGAAGGCCGCCGTGACCTTTCCGTTTTGTGGGATTTGCGTGTTCATCCAGACCGGCGCCGTCAGGGGATTGGCGCAGCGCTTTTTCGGCATGCTGCTGATTGGTCACGTCGGCGGGGATGCACGCTGATGAAAATTGAAACGCAAAATATCAACCTGCCTGCTTGTCGCTTTTATGCGGCCCAAGGCTGCGTGTTAGGCGATATTCGCCGTTTTGCCTATCGCCATATTACGGCCGTAGCGCACGAAGTGCAGATTAACTGGTATCTGATGCTGTGACCGGCAAAGCGCATCGTTCTATCCCTCTCTACTAAAAAGCGAGGACGGCCTGCTGCCCAACAGGCCGTCCTGCTTACGGAGGAGATGTACCATGCGCCCTAGAGGCTGACCAGTTTTAGCCACAAGCCCGGAATACGTCTGATTTTGCCCCAGGACGAGAGACTGGCTCGTTTCGAGAAAACATCATAATCATTGGCTTCGATGGCATCCAAAATGCCTTGATAGAACGTGGAAGCCGCCCCAATGGCGAGCTGGCCATCCCGTTCCAAGAACTGGATGCCTTTTTCTGATTCAGCATAGAGTTGGCGGGTGCGCTGAATCTGAAATTTCATAAAAGCGCGCCATTTGTCATCTACAATACCGCGCGCCAGGTCGGCTTCGCTGATTCTATATGCCTTGAGTTCATCTTTCGGAAGATAGACTCGCCCATTGCGGTAGTCTTCACCCACATCACGCAAGATGTTGGTTAGCTGCAAAGCCACGCCGAGTTTGATGGCATAGGGCAATGCTTCATTGGACTTAAACCCGACGATATACATGCTCATTAGTCCTACCGTGGAGGCCACTCCATAACAGTAGGTCGCCAAATCTTCAAAGTTTTTATAGCGGGTTTGGCTCACATCCCGCGCCACGCCGTCAATGAGCTGCAATGCGTAGCGCGTTGGAATGTGATAACGCGCGCGGGTATCAGCCCAGGCTTGGGCAACCAGGTCATCTGGCCTGGGGTGCAGGATGCCTTGTGCCACGCCGCGCCAATAATCCAGTTCTGCATCGCGTCCAACCACCGACCCTTCATCCACAATATCATCTACGGTGCGACAAAAAGCATACAAGGCGCGTGTGGCTGAACGCTTCTCCTCAGGAAGCAGACCGCTTGCCATGTAGAACGATTTGCTGTGATGGGCCGCAATCAAGCCGCACAGCGCGTATGCCTTTTCTAGCGCAGCATCTCCTGCCCAGTAGGAGTGTACAGGGCGGCGAGAGGGCTGTGGAACATTTCCGGCTAAGTCAATCAGATGTCGTTCCCAGTGTGCCTGCATGTCTGCCTCCATCGAACTTGAAATCTATGCGTTTATTGTACAGGTTTTTGAAGTTTTGTCAAGATTTTGCAACGATAAATCTTGACAAATTGTCGACAACGGCTATAATCAAAGCTGAACAAGCAAGGCTTGTTGGATGGCAAGTGCCATCTTGTTGCATTTGAAACTCTTTTGAACTAAGCACGTAGGAGAATTTTCCATGGCTTCTAAACCGAGCGCAATTGTGATTGGTGCGGGCATTGGCGGAATTGCTACCGCTGCACGCCTGGCAAAAAACGGCTATCAGGTCACTGTTTTGGAGAAGAACGAACAGCCCGGCGGGCGCTGTAACCAAATTGTGCGGGATGGTCACCGCTTTGACATTGGCCCGACCCTCTTTCTGATGCCCGAAGTTTGGGAGGAGACCTTCGCCGCGCTGGGCGAGCGGATGAGCGACCACCTCGACCTGCGCCGCATTGACCCAACCTATAAAGTGCATTTCGAGGACGGTCTGCAGTTACAACTGACTTCAGACATCGGTGAGATGCAACGTCAGCTAGAAGCGGTGGAGAAAACGGCGTTTACCGGTTTTCTCAGCTACATTGCCGAAGGCGCGAAACATTACAAAATTTCGCTCGAGAAGTTTGTTGGACGGAACTTTTACAGCCTTTTAGAGTATTTCAGTCTCTCCAATCTGCCGCTCATCTTTCAGCTCAAAGCGCTCGATAAACACTACCGCAACACGAGCCGCTATTTCAAAGACGAACGGTTGAAAGCAGCCTTTACGTTTCAAAACATGTATTTGGGTCTGAGCCCGTACGATGCGCCGGCGACCTATTCGCTGCTGCAATACACCGAATTGGCCGAGGGAGTTTGGTATCCAATCGGTGGAATGTACGCTGCCATTCAGGCCCTCACCAAAATTGCCCAAAATCTAGGGGTCAAATTTATCTACAACATGCCGGTCAAGAAAATCCAAGTCGAAGGCGCGCGCGTTTTGTTTGTGGAAACAGAAGATGGAACTCGTTACGCTGCAGATGTATTTGTCGGAAACGCAGACTTGCCCTATATTTACGACCAACTTTTGCCTGACCGTTCGACAGCGCGCAATTTGGACGAAAAACTTTACACCTGCTCAACGATTATGTTCTATTGGGGCGTAGATAAGCAATATCCCCAAATTGCTCATCACAACGTCTTCTTGGCAGGCGATTACAAAGCCTCGTTCGATAAAATTTTCCAAGACCATACCTTGCCCGATGCACCGTCCTTTTATGTTCATGCCCCAGCGCGCACAGACCCGGCTGCGGCCCCTGTGGGGCAAGACACACTCTATGTGCTGGTGCCGGTTGGACACTTGGATGCCCGCACCAAACAGGATTGGGATGCCCTTGTGAACCGCGCTCGTGAAACGGTTTTTGCTCGGCTGCAAAAAGAAATGGGCATTAACGACCTGCGTCAGCATATCAAATTCGAAATCCAGTACACGCCCCTCACTTGGAAAGAGCGCTTTAACCTGGCGAAAGGCGCGGCTTTTGGGCTAAGCCACAATTTTTGGCAAGTAGGCTATCTGCGCCCGCAAAACCGCCATGCCAAGTATAAGAATTTGTATTTTGCAGGTGCTTCTACCCACCCTGGCACCGGCCTGCCGATTGTCCTGCTCTCGGCACGTCTGACCACCGAACGGATTTTGAAGGAAAAGGGTACAATATCTGTGCAAAAGCTGTCCAGCGCGCCTGTGGCAGCCACAGATTAATCCTGGAGATACTCGATGCCCATCAGCAAAACCCCCGCATTCAATCTTAAGGTCGTCTTGCGTGAAACCGGCTTGGCGGCTGATACTCTGCGCGCCTGGGAACGGCGTTACGGATTGCCCATCCCCCAGCGCTCACCGGGCGGTCACCGGCTATATTCGCAGTATGATATTGAGACTATCAAGTGGCTGATGGCGCGTCAGAACGAGGGTTTGAGCATTTCACGGGCAGTCGAACTGTGGAAAGATGAAATTGCCCAGGGGCGAGACCCACTTGCAGAAACCGAAAATCGGCCGGCAGTCAGCCTGCCGGCGTTTCAACAGCCGATTTTTCTACCCCCGGAAACCAACGTAGATGCCATTCGCTCGCATTGGCTGGCGGCTTGCCTAAACTTCAATGAACATGCCGCTGAGCAAGCCCTCAACCAGGCCTTTAGCCTGTATCCGGTGGAGACGGTTTGTACCGAAGTGTTACAGCGCGGCATGTCTGAACTGGGAATGTTATGGTATGAAGGCCGTGCCTCGGTTCAGCAGGAACACTTTGCTTCTGGTTTGGCCATGCGGCGCCTGGATGCCTTGCTGGCCGCGGCACCCCTGCCTACGCGTGGGAAAACCATCTTGGTTGGCTGTCCACCAGAGGAATGGCATACGTTTTCGGCCCTCCTGTTGACGCTCTTTCTACGGCGGCGTGGCCTGAATGTGATTTACCTCGGCGCCAATGTTCCCATCTCCCGTTTTGAAGAGACCGTCTCGATGGTCAAGGCCGATTTGGTTCTGCTGGCTGCTCATCACTTGGTGAGCGCGGCGACCCTGCAACAAACCGCTCTGCAACTCGCGGCGCAGGGTGCGCGCGTCGTGTTTGGAGGACGCATTTTCAACTTACATCCCTCCTTGCGACACAAGATGCCCGGCCATTTCCTGGGTGAACGGCTTGATACCTCTGTTGAAACCATTGAACGTCTGCTCCATGACTTCCCTTCACCCACTTATGATAACGCACTCCCGAGTGAATATTCGCTTGCTTTGCGCTCGTTCCTTGTCAAGCGCCCGCTGGTCGATGCCTATATCAACGACCAGTTTCAAGTGATTGACTTTTCTTCTGCCTATCTGGAAACGGCCAACCGTTACATGGGCAACAATGTCGCCGCTTCACTCCAATTGGGCAACATCCACTACCTTGAGAGTGAACTCGAATGGCTCAGTCAGATGTTGCTGAGTCATCGGAGCGATACGGCACTCTTGCACCAATACCTGATGCATTATGCCGATGCGCTAGAGAAAAATCTTTCACCTCATTTGGATTTTCTCGTCTCGTGGCTCCGCTCCACGAAGTAAAAAGGCAATCATGATGCTAGAAGGCAAAATCATTGTGATTACTGGCTCTGTGCGTGGGTTTGGGTTTCACACTGCGCAGGCATGTCTGGCGGCGGGCGCTACCGTCATCATCACGGGTCGAACCCAAGAATCTCTTGAGGCAGCGCGTACCAGGCTTGCCTCGCCAGAGCGCGTGGCAGGTTTTCTGCTCGATGTACGTTACGAAGACCAGGTGCACTCCCTGGCAGCGCAAATTGTTGAACAATTTGGTCGCTTCGATGTGTGGATTAACAACGCCGGCTACTCCTCAGCAGCGGGCATGATTCTCGACATGAATCCGCATGAAGCGCTAGAGATGTTTCTCACCAACGACTTAGGCACCATGTATGGCACCCAGGCCGCCATGCACCACTTTTTATCTCGCAAGGCAGGGACGCTGGTCAATATCTATGGCAACGGTTCGTTCTTGCGCCCGGCGACGCCGGTGGCTCTTTACGGAGCAACCAAAGCCTGGTTGACTTCCTTTACCCGCTCTCTGGCCAAAGAAAATGCCGGCAGTGGCGTGAAAATTTTAGGATTTAGCCCTGGAATGATGACAACCGACATGCTTACCCGTCCCCGCGTGGTCGGCGAGGCAGCCCAAGCCCAACTTAAAAACTTGCCTTTTGTCTTACGCCTTTTGAGTCAACCGCCCGAAATTCCGGCCCGCAAATTGGTGCAACTGCTTGCCTCGCAACGCCGAGAGTTTGTTGAATACCAGATGTTCAAGCCCTGGACACCTCTCTTGGGTCTGTTGCGTGTGGCCTGGCAAGCCCTCACTCATACTGGCAAAGCGCCGGCCATCACCCTGCAAAATGAACCTGCATATCGGTTTGAGCCAAAATCATAACGAGAGAGCCATCCCGTTTCACTTCGATACAAACCAGAGGAGCTGTACAAATGAACAAAATCAAGATTGGCCGTGTGAACGAATTTGAAATTGGTAAACCACGCGTTATTCGCACATCTGGCTTAAATGTTGTCGTCAACCGTACCGAAAACGGGTTCTGTGTGGTTGCCAATCACTGTCCACACTTAGGTTTGCCGATTGCTGGCGGAACCATAGAAGGCAATGTCATCACCTGTCCTTTCCACGGCAGCAAATTCGACATGTGCACCGGTGAAAACCTAGATTGGGTGACGAGTTTTGCCGGCGCCAAACTCCCCAGCTGGTCGCGCCGCCTGGTAGCGATGGGCAAAAAACCAACCCCCATCGAGACCTTCCAGGTGACGCTCGAAAATGACGACGTCTTCGTCATTACCACAACTCCATAACCGAACAACCGGATAACTGGACAACCGAAAAACCGAACAACCGGACAGTTACCTCTCATGAACAAACAACTCTTCTCCGTCTTTCTCATCGTCTTCATAGACCTGCTTGGCTTCAGCCTGATTTTGCCACTCCTTCCTTACTATGCTGAAACGTTTGGGGCGAGCGACTTCGTCACCGGGCTGCTGGTGGCCTCCTACGCCGCCATGCAGTTGATAGGCGCGCCCATCCTGGGGCGTCTCTCCGACCGGTTTGGACGCCGTCCCATCCTGTTGGTCAGCATTTTGGGTACGTTCCTGGGCTTTCTCCTGCTTGGCTTTGCCAAAGCCTTGTGGATGCTCTTTGCCAGCCGTATTTTGGACGGATTCACCGGCGGCAATTTGAGCGTGGCGCAGGCCTATATTGCCGATGTGACGGATGAAAAGAATCGCTCGAAAGGACTTGGCATGGTGGGCGCGGCCTTTGGTCTGGGATTTATCATCGGCCCGGTCACAGGCGGCTTCTTGAGTCAGTGGGGCTACTCCGTTCCGGCTTTCGTGGCAGCTGGTCTGGCCTTCCTCAACCTGGTTCTGGTGGCCTTCTGGCTGCCCGAATCGCTCACCCCCGAACGACGTGCTGCTATGCCCGAAAAACGACCCCCCGTCACACTAAACGCCTTGCTGGTTGCCCTCAAGCGGCCATTTACCGGTTCTCTACTCATCACCCGCTTTTTTTTCGGGCTAGCCTTTGCCATTTTCCAGACCATTTTCGCACTCTACGCCTTGAAAAAATTCCAACTCGACGCACGTGATACTGGCCTGGTCTTGACCTATGTCGGCGTTCTCTCGGTGTTTGTGCAGGGTTTCCTAATTGGCCGCCTGACCCAACGCTTCCGCGAGGACGTCCTGATTGCGGTTTCAGTGGTTGTCATGGCGCTTTCCTTGTTCGGCTGGGCAATTGTCCCATCTGTTGGCTGGTTGCTGGTCATCCTGACCCCAACCGCCATGGCGGGCGGAATTCTGAACACCGTTCTCGCCAGCACCCTGACCAAAGCCGTGCAGGCCCAGGAAATCGGCGGCATTCTCGGCTTGGCCGCCTCCATCGAGAGCCTGACGCGCGTCATCGCTCCTACGTTGGGCGGCGCGCTGTTGGGTGGCCTGGGAACTTGGGCGCCAGGCGTCTTTGGCGGTGTGTTGCTAGCGTTGTTGAGCGTATACGTCTGGCGCGTCATCTACGGCCACCCCATTGCGGCGGAAATCCGCGCCCGCAATGCCTCGGCCCCTGTCCCGGCGGGGCGCTGATGGTTGACCAGACAACCGCACAACCGCACAACCGGATAACCGGATAACTGGATAACTGGATAACTGGATAACTGGATAACTGGATACATCTCATGCGCGTCCTCATCATCGGCGCCGGCATTGGCGGGCTGACCGCCGCCGCACTCCTGCTCAAACGCGGCTGGCAAGTGACCGTGCTAGAAGCCGGAACCTACCCCGGCGGCTGCGCCGGAACCTTCTTTCACAAAGGCTACCGCTTTGACGCCGGTGCGACCCTGGCCGGCGGCTTCGACCCCACCGGGCCGCACACCCGCCTGGCCGACCTCCTCGGCCTGGAATGGCCGGTGACGCCCATCACCGACGCCGCCTGGGGGACGCACTTACCTAATGAATCCGTCTATCAGTGGGTGGACCCTGCCCGCTGGCGCGAAGAGTACCTTACCAAATTCCCTTTTTCGGCGCGATTCTGGCAGAAACAAGAAAAACTCGCCAAAATCGCCTGGGACATTGCCGCCCGCGACTTCCCCTGGCCTCCGGCCACCCTCAGCGAAGCGGCGCGCCTGCCGCTGGCCTTGCGCCCGCAAACCTTCGCCGCCGCGCCGTACATCTTCAGCAAAATGCGCCAACTTCTGCCGCGTGAGACCACCCCGGCCTTCAAAGCCTTTGTGGATGGCAACCTGCTGATTTCAGCCCAGGCCATCAGCGACCACGCGGACGCGCTCTACGGCTCATCGGTGCTAGATTTACCCCGCCGGGGCGTGATGCACATGCGGGGCGGCATGGGCGCGATTGCCGAAACGCTTGTCCACTGGATACAAGCCAACGGCGGCGAGGTGAAATACCGTCAGCGCGTGACCCGCCTCGAAACGCGCAACGGATTCGTTCGCGCGCTTATCACTGCCAGGCAGATGCGCTTCGAAGCCGATGTCTTCCTCGCCAACCTGACCCCCTGGGCGTTGGAAACCCTGCTCGGCGAAGCCGCGCCGGACAGGCTAAGGCGTGAAACGCGCTCCCGGCCCTGGATGTGGGGCGCCTTCGTCGTCCACGCTGGGGTTCGGGCCGAGAAAATTTCAACATCCATCACCCATCATCAAGTGATTGTGGATGTGGAGCAGCCGCTCGGCGAGGGCAATTCGGTCTTCATCTCGCTTTCACCGCTCGATGACCCCTCCCGCGCCCCGGCGGGCATGCGCGCGGCCATTCTCTCAACCCATACGCGCATTGCCGATTGGCAAGGGCTGGACGAGGCCACTTACGAACAACGCAAAGCGCGCTATGCCGAAAAAGTGTTGGCCGCCGCCGAGCGCGCCTTGCCGGGCTTTCGCGCCGCCGCCGAACTCGTCCTGCCTGGCGCGCCGCAGACCTACGAGTTTTACACCCGCCGCCCCCTGGGCATGGTGGGCGGCTTCCCGCAGACTTCGCTCTTTGCCGCGCGTGGCCCGCAGACCGGCTTCCGCAACCTGTGGCTGGTAGGCGATAGCATTTTCCCCGGCCAATCCACTGCCGGAGTGACCCTGGGCGCAATGCGCGTGGCCAGACTTTTGAACGGAAGCAGATAACCGGCCAACCGACAAACCGGAAAACAGGTCAACCGGAAAACCGACAAACCGGAAAACAGGTCAACCGGAAAACAGGAGAACCACATATGCAAAAAGACATCTTAAGCAACTTCTTTGGCAAACTCATGCCGCTCTTCCCGCCACGCACCGAAGCCTTCCTCAAGAGCGCCACGCGCGAAGACCTCTATCGAGTTAACTTCCGATACATCTTCACCGTGCAAGGCATGGTTGAAATCAGCCACATGATTGAAGATGCCATTATCGCCAGCCCCGGCATTTCGGAGACGCACGTTTCGTTTCAGTATTTCTCCCGCGTTGCAGACCAGGAAGAACGCTATCACCGCGTGGCGCAAGCTTCGGTCGGTCTATGGCTTTACGGCGTGCCGGATGTGACTCTACCTGACTTTGCCCGCACCACTGCCGTAGATACCAGCGGCACGCCCCTGGAAAACTACTGGTTTGTCATTGCCTACGGGCCGGGCATTCACATGACCTTGCTGGCCGAAGAAATCAACCCCGGTGAAAGGCTCAAGGGCGAACCGCGCATGTACGAAGGCTTCTACACGTTTGACCCCAACTTCGCCTACAAGGTCATCACCGTCATGCACAAACTTTTCCCGCAACAAGTTGGCGAACCAACCTTGCCAGAACTGCTCGAATAACACGAGTTTTGTGATGGCCGAGACCTCCCTGACCCGCTACGAACTGCCTCCCCAGGGCATTACCCTGCTGGGCTACATCGTGCGCCGAATGCACAAAACCCGCTGGCTGCTTCCGGTGGCAGCGATGCTCTCGGCGGGCAACGCTGCCGCCGCGCTAGAGCAGGTTGCCTGCTATGCGGCAGCGGCTTCGGTTTCGTATGGCCCGGCCTATTACCAGCCGCGTTTCAACCGCCCGGGCGAAGAACTCGTTGAAGCCGACCCGGCCACTGGCTGGGATGTTTGGGCGCGGCTTGAAACGGTCTCTCCGCACTACCGCATTGCGTATCGCGTCGTCGCGCCGGATGGCAGCGCGGTGTTCAGCGGGCGCGAGGAAATCACCGGCACGACCGTTGGTCTGCGCGGGCTGGGCATGCCGGCCCCCTCACACTTCCATTTCACCTGTGGCGGCTACCAGGCCACGTTGACCGGCGTCATTACCAGCGAACTGGCCTTATCACTGTTTCGCCCCACCCGCATTCGTGCGTATGGATTCCTGAACCTAGCCGACAGCGCAGGCAACAGTGGCAAACTCCAACTCGACCGCAATGGCAGGCTGACCCTGGAAATCAATCGACAGCCGCCCGTTGTCCATACCTTGAGCGAAAGCGCGGGCTGACATGCGCATTGGCTATCCTTGCGTTTCGCGGCTCACGGGGCGTACCACCAATCACGAAACCATCCTGCGCGCCGCCACGCCAGACAAACTGCGCGCCCTCACCCGCCAAAACCTGGCCGACCTGCGCGAAATCCTGCGGCACAACCTGGCGCATGGCTGGCTGCTCTTTCGGATTGGTTCCAGCGTCGTGCCGTTTGCCTCGCACCCGGTTAATACGCTCGATTGGCAGGCCGAATTTCGGCATGATTTGGATGAAATCGGCGCCTTTGCCCGTCAGCACGACATGCGTCTTTCCT
Organism: Anaerolineae bacterium; assembly: GCA_003130845.1. Classification (GTDB taxonomy): domain Bacteria; phylum Chloroflexota; class Anaerolineae; order Anaerolineales; family Villigracilaceae; genus UBA5195. The sequence goes on along the minus strand of QEXW01000080.1, from coordinate 34,591 downwards.
TCCACCCTGGGCAATACACCGTTCTAAACTCGCCCGACCCGCAAATTGTCCGCCGCGCCATCGAAGAGATAACCTACTCCGCCGCCTTTCTCGACGCCCTGGGCATGGATACCGCCTCGAAAATCGTCATCCACCTGGGCGGGACGTATGGCCACAAACCCGCCGCCCTGGCCCGCTTCGTCGAGATTGTCCAAACCCTACCGCATTCCCTGCGCCGCCGCCTGGTCATCGAAAACGACGAACGTTCCTACACCCCGGCGGATGCGCTCTGGGTCTCGGAGCGGACCGGCCTGCCGGTCGTATTCGACAACCTGCACTACGCCGCCAACCCCGGCCCCGGCGCGCTCCAAGACCTGCTGGAGCGGGTCTTTGCCACCTGGAAAGCGGAAGACGGCCCGCCCAAAGTCCACTTCTCCTCCCAGGCCCTCGACGGACGAATCGGCAACCATGCCGATTACGCCGACCCAGACGAATTCCGCGAATGGCTGGCGCGCTGGACCCAATTGGGCAACTTCGACCTCATGCTCGAAGCCAAAGCCAAAGACGAAGCCCTGCTGGCTCTCACCGCCGAACATCCGATACCTGCTTACTAATTCCTGCACCCTGGAGTTCCTATGCCCTCAACCCTGCTCTGGGGCGCTGCCGGTGGCATCGGCAAAGCCCTGACCCAACAACTGACCGCCTCCGGCCACACGGTGGTCGCCATCTCGCGCCATCCTGCCGAAATGAAAAGCCTCACCCCGCACGTCATCGCCGCCGACCTTTCCCAACCGCCCCAGGTCAGCGCCGCAGCGCGCATGGCCGCTGGCATGGGCGCGCCCTTCGACCTATTCATCTACGCCGCCGGCGACATTGCCTCCCTCAAAACTGCTGAAATGACCCCTGCTGACTGGAATCGCATCCTCTCCGCCAACCTGACCGGCGCCTTCCTGACAGCCCAAGCCAGCCTGCCGCACCTAAAAGCCGATGCCCGTCTGGTATTCATTGGCGCAGTGCATGAACGATTGCGCCTGCCTGGCCTCTCGGCCTACGCCGCCGCCAAAGCCGGACTAGAAGCCTTCGCCGAAGTCCTGCGCAAAGAAACCCGCCTGCCAGTCCTCGTCATTCGCCCCGGTGCGGTGGATACCCCCTTCTGGAAAAAAGTGCCCTTCTCCATGCCCAAAAACGCCCTCAGCCCGCAAGCGCTGGCAGAAAAAATACTGACCGCCCTTGAAGAAGACAAAACCGGCGTCCTGGATATTTCCTAATTCACCATCACTCTCCATTCTACATTCCCTATTCCGTATGATCTCACTCTGGTGGATTCGCCGCGACCTTCGTCTCTCCGACAACCCGGCCTTACATGAAGCGCTTAAGCGCGGGCTGGTGATTCCCGTTTTCATCCTCGACCCCCATCTGCTTGAACGCACCCCTGCCCGCCGCCAAGCGTTCCTGTTTGGCGGCCTGGCCGAACTGGATGCCGAACTGCAAAAACGAGGCTCCGGTCTGGTCATTCGGCGCGGCAAACCCGAAATTGAACTGCTCAATCTCATCATCGAAACCGGCGCGCAAGCCATCTTCGCTGAAGAAGACTACACTCCCTACGCCCGCGCTCGTGACCAGCGCATAGCCGAATCCTTGCCACTCACCCTGGTACAGGGGCAAACTGTGCATCACCCGGCCTCTGTCCTCAAACCGGATGGCAGCCCCTACACCGTCTTCACCCCCTTCAGCAAAGCCTGGAAAGCCCTGCTACCTGCCAACCTGACCCTGCTCCCTGCGCCGAAACATTTCCCGCCCGTCACCCTGCCCGCATCCGTTTCCCTATCCGCTTATCCGCTTCACGAATCCGCTGCCCAATCCGCTGCCTCATCCGCTTCTCCGCTTCACGAATCCGCTGCCCCATCCGCTTCTCCGCTTCACGAATCCGCTGCCTCATCCGCTTATCCGCTTCACGAATCCGCTGCCCCATTCCCCCCCGGCGAACGTGAAGCCCAGCGCCGCCTATACCAATTCACCCAATCCCCCCATCCGAAAATCACCCAATACCACCAAACCCGCAACCGCCTTGACCTCGACGGCACCTCCGCCCTCTCGCCCTACATTCGCTTCGGCATGATTTCCATGCGCCAAGCTGTAGCGCAAGCATTGAAAAGCGAACAGCAAAACCGAGCAACTGGTCAACCTGAAAACGGCGCCGCCACCTGGCTCAACGAACTCATCTGGCGCGAATTCTACATTGCCATCCTCTACCACTTTCCCCACGTCAGCCGCACCGCCTTCAACCCGGCCCTTGCCAACATCCCCTGGCGCAACGACGAAACCGAATTTGAAGCCTGGAAAGCAGGCCGCACCGGCGTTCCGGTGGTCGATGCCGCCATGCGCCAACTGCGTACCATCGGCTGGATGCACAACCGCGCCCGCATGATTGTTGCGTCTTTCCTCGTCAAAGATTTACTGATAAACTGGCAGTGGGGCGAACGCTGGTTCATGGACAACCTGCTCGACGGCGACCCTGCCACCAACAACGGCGGCTGGCAATGGACGGCTGGCACCGGCACCGACGCCGCACCCTACTTTCGCATCTTCAACCCCGTCCTGCAAAGCCAAAAATTCGACCCGAACGGCGACTACATCCGCAAATGGGTCCCCGAACTCGCCCACTTACCTGCCGATGTCATTCATGCCCCTTGGGAAAAACGCATTCGCATCCCTGGCTACCCCTCCCAACCCATCGTAGACCGCGAAAAAGCGCGCGAACGCACCCTAAAAGCCTACTCCATCGCCAAACTATCTTCCAACCAACCGGACAACGGATAAACCGGGCAACCGGATAACTGATAAACCGGGCAACCGGATAACTGATAAACCGGGCAACCGGATAACTGATAAACCGGCTAACCCAACAACCGCCTAGCCGAACAACCGAACAACTGGACAACCCATAACACGCTATGAAATCCCCTGGCTCCGACCCTCAAACCGGCCTGGCCGTACTGAAAGCCTTCCTCGCCGAAAAATCCCCACTTGGTCCGCTGCGCGTCATGGCCGAACGGGCGGGACGCTTTTTCCAGGTTCCCCTGCCGTTCTTCAAACCATACATCGTCTTCGGCCCCGAAGCGGCCCGCAAGGTTCTTGTCACCGAGCGGGACAAATTCCTGTGGCGCAACCATGACCCGGTAGCCGACCTGCTGCGGCGCGGCGTCCTCGTCACCGATGGGGAGGAGCATGACCAGTATCGCAAACTGATGGAACAATCGCTTCATCCGGCTCAATTGCCGCGCTACGCGGCGATGATGCGCGAACAGGCAGAACGGGTCAGCGCCACCTGGCAAGATGGACAAGTAGTGGATATGCTGGTCGAGGGCCGCAAAATTGCCCTGCTCATCATCATCCAGGCCCTTTTCAGCCGCGACGCCTGGGACGATTTGCCCAGAATTTGGACGCCCATCCTGAAAGCCATTGACTACATCTCCCCTGGCGCATGGATTATCTGGCGCAAAATTCCCCGCCCCGGCTACAAAAAGCACCTGCAAGCCCTCGATGCTTACTTGTATGAAATCATCGCCGCCCGCCGCGCCGCAATCGCCAATCACCAACTACCAATCTCTGATGACCTACTCCAACACCTGATAGACGCCGGCCTCCCCGATGACATCATCCGCGACCAAATGCTGACCATGCTCATCGCTGGTCACGACACCTCCACCGCGCTCCTGGCCTGGGTCTTTGCCATGCTTGGGCAACACCCCGAAACGTATACCGAACTCCAGCGCCAACTCGCCGAAACCCCGCCCGATAAAACCCCGCCTCTGCTCGACCAGGTCATCAAAGAGACCCTGCGCCTCTACCCGCCGATTCACATCGGCAATCGCATTGTGGCTGAAGAGGTTACTTTTGGCGAAGGCCAGACCATTCCCGCCGGGGCGCGCATGTTCTACTCGATATACCTGACCCACCGCGCCCCGGCCATCTGGGAAAACCCCGACCAATTCTGCCCCGAACGCTTCGCTCACGGCCGCCAGACTCCCCCAATGGCCTACATCCCCTTTGGTGGCGGGCCACGCGCCTGCATTGGAGCGGCCTTCGGCCAGATGGAAGCCCGCCTCGTCCTACGTTACCTGCTCGAAACCTTCGAATTTACCCCTGTCTCATCCGCTTCATCCGTTCCCCCATCCGCTTCTACGCTTCATCCGTTATCTGCTCCGTTTTTCCGCTTCAAAAATCCGTTGCCTCACATGGGCGCCACCCTCGAACCCCGCCCCGGTGTTTTTCTGCGCGTCACCCGTCGCAACCACTCAATCACAAACTTGCCCAATCACCAAATCACTAAATCACCCAATCCCGAATGACCTACTTCAACTTCCTCATCCTCTTTGTCCTTGTTCCTATCGTTATCCTGCTCCTCATCACCTGGCTGGACTTGCGTGCCGGACGTCCCACCCCTGGGTTTGACGCCAAAAAAGTGCCGCTGATAATCTTTGTTCACGTCATTTTGGCCCTCACCTATACCACCCCCTGGGACAATTACTTAGTTGCCACCGGCGTCTGGTACTACAACCCAGAACTTGTCACCGGCATCACCATCGGCTACGTCCCCATCGAGGAATACACCTTCTTCGTGGTCGAAACCATCCTGGTTGGCCTGTGGTGGTGGTTCCTCGCCCGCCGCATCTCTCTGCCTGCCCAAAATACCTTTCAGCGCAACCGAAAACAAGTGTACTGGTCAACCGGAATACTGCTTGTTCTATGGGCATTCTTCAGCATCCAATTCTTCTTCGCCGGGGACGAATGGAACTACCTCGGCATCATCTTCTTCTGGGCCTTGCCGCCCATCATCCCGCAATTCTTGTTTGGCGCCGATATTCTCTGGCATTATCGCAAACTTGTCTTTTGGGCAATCTTCGTCCCCGGCCTATACCTATCGCTGACCGACATCATCGCCCTCAGCGCCACCACTTGGCAAATCTCCAAAGACCAAACCCTTGGCATCAACTTCTTCGGCATCTTACCGCTTGAAGAAGTGGCCTTTTTCTTCGTCACCTGCATCTTAATTGGCTTTGGCATGACCCTGATGCTCTCCAACCTTGGCTGGGAGCGTTTCAGCGCCTGGAAAGCGCGAGGATACAAAGGCTTGCCGTAAAAGTAACCGATGAATGGCTATTCCCAATCTTCCATTACCCTTTACCACTCCCCAATGACCAAAACTTTCTCTGGAGCATACCATGTCTTTTACCCAATTCCAATCCCACCAATACCTGAACCTAGAAACCTTTCGCAAAAATGGCACGGGCGTTCGCACGCCGGTTTGGTTTGCTCAAGAAGAAGATTCACTCTACGTCTGGACGCAGGCTGATTCAGGTAAAGCCAAACGGGTGCGTAACAATCCGCAAGTGAACATTGCTCCCTGCAAAGCCGATGGGACATTGCTAGGCGAATGGCTTCCTGCTCGTGCTAGCCGAGATGACTCTGACCAAGCCCTACGGTATGTAAGGCGCTTGATGAGTCGTAAATATGGCCTGGCGTTTCAAATCTTTCGTCTCATTGGCTTGCTCGGACGCAGAAAGTACACCTGCATTCAAATTCGCCCGGCCTAAACCCACGCGAAACCCTGCAAACTGCCATAGGGTGTGCTATCCTTAGGATGACAAACCCATATATCTAATCGTACCCGAAAGGCAGTTTTATATGCCTGTACCTGCTCTAAACAAGCGCTTTCCCACCATTGGTGTTTTGGCCGGTTGGCAGTTCTATCGTACTGCCACCACATTAAGTTATCTTGCACCTATCTTTCGTGGCATTTGCCGTGCGGCCCAGGCACTAAACTGTAACTTGTTACTTGGCTGTGGCATTGGCCCCTCAGCCAGCCCTAGCGACCCTTACCGTCCGGCCTGGCCGGTTGCCTCTGCCGAGCAAGACTTTGTACCGATTGGCCCTTGGAACACGGATGGACTAATTGTTGTCCCCCCTCTACATTCTATCCAACGCTCTGACTACATCCAACATCTGCGCGCTGCTGGGTTTCCTATTCTATTCATTGGCTCTGGTGAGAGCGGCCCGACCATCCTCGCCGATAACGCCACAGGCATTACCCAGGCAGTGCGACACCTGGTCGAGCATGGACGCCGAAAACTCGCTTTTATTGCAGGTTCAGCGGATGACCTGACCGGCGACACCGGAAAACGATTGCAGGCTTTTCAGGCCGCTTGCCGTCAATGGGGGTTAGAACAATCTCCCCAACGCATCTTATATGGCCGCCATGTCTATGATGGGGGATTTGCTGCCACAAACCAATTGCTACAAACCGGCGTATCTTTCGATGCCTTGCTTGCCAGCAACGACGAATCGGCCATTGGTGCAATTGCTGCGCTTAAGCAGGCCGGGCGGCGCATACCGGAGGATGTAGCTGTGATTGGGTTCGACAACCGTCTGGAAGGCGCGGTACAAACTCCCCCGTTGACCAGCGTACATGTCCCACTCTTTGAGTTAGGCTACCATGCTGGCCACATACTCTGGCAGCACCTACAACACAACGCCGCGCTGCCGGAAAAAATCGAAGTCGAAACCCACTTGGTTGTGCGGCAATCCTGTGGATGCGGCGCCTCGTCTTCTCTCAACGTTGAGACATCGGAGCAAGAAATTGGCACATACGTCCGTCAACAACTGTATGGCCTCGAGGAATCTGAAATCCGCCGTCTGAGTCACAACTTAATCCAATCGTTTGAACAGAGCCTAACACACAACGACTCTTCCGCTTTTATCATTACCTTAGATGAAATCCTCTCCCGCACCATACAAGCCGGTGATGATGCACACGTTTGGCAAGAGGCCCTTTCCCTGCTTGCGAAAAGCACTGTTTGGAGTATAAATCCACAGCGTGCGGCTATTTTGCGCGATGAAGCGCGCCTGACCATTAGCGCACGCATGCGCGATGCGCACCGTCAGTATCTACTCGATGAACGCTGGACCTTTAGCCGCCTGAGTCTACTTACTGCCCGTCTGCTTAATGTGCTAGAAGAAAACCAAGTATATGACGTTTTGGCGCGTTATCTACCTGAGTTTGGCATTCGCACTGCCTTACTAGGGCTGTTTGAACCGGATGGCGAAGAACGCTCCACCTGGAGTACTTTGCGGAATGTGCTCCAACCCCAGCCTACCGCTCGCCGCATTTGCAACCAAGAATTTCCTCCAGCAGATTTGCTGCCCCCTCACCAACCTTTCTCTCTTACTTTGATTCCACTCACAGATCAGACAGGACAAATTGGCTTCATGGCTTTCGATACCACACATCTTGACCTATATGGAGCCATCGTTCAACAACTTGGCAGCGCCCTCAACACCATACGACTTTACCGACAGGCTACCGAAGCACGCCGCGCTGCGGAAGAAGCAAACCGGCTCAAAAGTCGCTTCCTTTCTACCATCAGCCATGAACTGCGCGCACCACTTAACCTGATTGTTGGGCTGACCCACCTCGTTCTGGAAGAAAGTGATGAAGGCGTTTCGACCCTGCCCGAGCGAACGCGCCGTGATGTTGAACGAGTTCACGCCTATGCCCAACACTTAGGCGGATTGATTAATGACGTAATTGACCTGGCCTCAAGCAGTGCCGGCCAATTGCGCCTGCACTATGAAATCATTGACCTGATTGATACCCTACGCGTGGTGGCCGAGAGCGGCGCACAACTCGCGCAAGATAAAGGCCTGAACTGGAGCGTTACCTTACCCACCGAACCGACCTGGGTCTGGGGTGACCGCACCCGTTTACGACAGGCTGCTCTGAACTTAGTAAGTAATGCCATCAAATTCACATCCCAGGGACAAGTACATCTCAGCGTCTCTAAGGTCGCAGGACAAGCACGTGTTGAAGTTACCGATACAGGGCTGGGCATTCCGCCTGAAGAGCAACAACGCATCTTTGAAGCGTTTCACCGCTCCGAACGTAGCGTATCCGAAGGTTATCCTGGTTTGGGTTTGGGGCTGGCCATTTGTAAAACGCTGGTCGAAATGCATGGTGGTCAGGTAGGCGTTTCATCGAGTGGAACGCCGGGCGAAGGCGCAAAATTCTGGTTCACCTTGCCTGAGATTGCCCCCGCCACGCACCCCACCTCTTTTTCTGCTTCTTCGACAGAAAAGACCGTCTTATTTCTCTTCCAATCCCCACTCGATATAGCACCCTTAAGTGACCGTTTAGACGGTCAGGGTATTCGCTTGCTGATGGTCCCGCTTGCCAAATCGGCCGATTGGCAAAGTTTACTCGCTGTCTCCCCTCCCCAAGCTATCGTCCTTGAAGTAGAAGGACAATCTAGCTTGGCCTGGCGTGCCATGCAAACCATCAAAAATTTGCCCTCGTCCCAACACATTCCTGTTTTGTTTTATACAGGCTCTGCCCAAGGGCAAGCACTTCTCAACCTAGATTACCTCACCAAACCCATTGAACCTGAAACCCTTTTACGCGCACTGGATGAAAACCTTCCTCCCGCCGATAACTTAGCACAGAGTGTACGCACCTTTCTGGTGGTAGATGATGATGTTACCGCCCTGGAAATGCTTGCCCGCATTATCCGACTGCATACTCCCTCGAGCCGTGTGTTAGCCGCACAAAATGGCCACGAAGCGCTCAAAATGTTGCTCAAAGAAAAAATTGATTTGGTTCTGCTTGACCTGCAAATGCCCGAAATGGATGGTTTCGCTGTCCTGCAGGCCATGCGTGAAGCCACCTGGACACGCGACATCCCTGTGATTGTTGTGACAGGCAAAAACTTAACCGAAGACGACTTGAAACGTCTCAACGAAGGTGTGGCTGTTGTCTTGCAAAAGGGTTTATTCAGCATTGAAGAAACCATCGAACGCATTCACGTTGCTTTAGAGCGCCGCCGTCGCCTAAGCCAAGATGCTCAACGCTTGGTACGGCAGGCAATGCTTTTCATTCATCAAAACTATGCTCAACCCATCACCCGCGCTGAGATTGCCCGGTATATCAATATTGCCGAAGATTATCTCACCTTTTGCTTTCGTCAGGAACTGGGCATGACGCCGATTCGATACCTTCAGCGCTACCGCATTCAGCAAGCCAAAACCCTACTCAAAACCAGCACACGGAGCATTTCAGAAATTGCGCTAGAGGTCGGTTTTTCTGATAGTGGCTACTTTACCCGCCTCTTTCATCGCGAGACCGGCCTGGCTCCAGAAGCATTCCGCCATCACGCGCATTAAACCAGAGCGGGCCTCACCCTGCGCCGATTTTGACTTTCTGAACCTTTACCGAACGCGCTGCTCTTTTATTCTCTTTCTCTCTTTTCTCCAACCGCTTCGCGCTTTTCTCCAAGACAGGGGGCTATGGATTTCATAGAATGTGAAACAGAAACACTCGCTGTTTACAGCGCCATTCAATCCCTGTTTCACAAGGAGTCTCTCCCATGTCCAAGAAACTGCTGTCTCTTCTAAGCCTGCTCGTAGTTTTCGCTACGTTGCTGGCTGCCTGCGGTTCCCCTGCCGCACCCACTGCTGCGCCCTCTGGTGGTGGCGATACCGCTCCGGCCCAACCTGCTGGCAAGGTGACCCTGCGTGTGCTCGTTCACCAGAACCCGCCGATGGTTGCTTTTATGGAAGAATTCAACAAAAAATTCCAAGAAAAGCACCCCAACATCGTGGTAGATATGTCTGTTGTGAATGCTAATGACCTTAGCACCGTTTCACAAACCCGCCTTTCAGCCAATGATATTGACGTGCTGGATATTTTCGGCTTTTCGAATGCCGCTCAGCCGTATATGAAGCAGGTAGACCCGCCCAACTGGCAGCAGTTGATTGAAGCCGGCCTGCTCATGGACCTGACCGGGCAAGACTTCTTGAAATACTACGATGAATCGGCTCTCAAGGACGCTGGCTCCTACAATGGCAAGGTATATGCTGTCAATCTAGGGCGCGTTTCTTACAGCGGTATTTACTACAACAAAAAGCTGTTCGAGCAATACAATCTCAAAGTTCCCACCACCTGGTCCGAGCTTGTTACCGCTTGCGAAACCTTCAAAGCGGCTGGCATTCCCTGCATGACTGCTGGTGGTAAAGATGGCTGGCCCATCTTCGTAGGTGCCTACGGCCTGATTGGCTCGATGTATCCCGACCAAGCCGCGCTCGTGGAAGGTCTTTGGACGGGCAAAATCAAATGGAACGATGAAAAATCCCTCGAAATGTGGCAGAAAATGCAAGTCTATGCGCGCGATATGATGGAAGAAGGCGCGAGCGGTATCGCTGGCGATGCTGCCCCTGGGCGCTTTGCTTCTGGCGCTGTGGCCATGTTCCCCGGCGGCACCTGGTATGCCCCGGCCATCGAAGCCGCTCAGCCTGATTTCGATTGGGGCTACATCCCCTTCCCCGGTTCCGATAATCCTGAAGACAACAAATACCTGTTCGGCAAATACGACCAGGGCTGGGCGATTGCCGCCAACACCCCCAACAAAGAAGCCGCTCTGCTCTACCTGGCCGAGTTCTCAGACCCCGCCAACTACCAGGCTTTTGTAAATGCCGTTGGCTTCATCCCCACTCAGCCGACAGCGCAACTCAATACCAAAATTGGCGCCGAAGTGGCTCCCTATCTCGCGAATTTCCGCGTCGGGTATGAGCAATACTGGGTCGCCCCCAAAGGTGCTGGTCAGTTTGCCAACCCCTGGGCATCGTACTTCAAACCCTTCGGCACAGATGATGACCCCAAAGCCCTAGCCGATAAAGTGCAAGCCGACCTACAAGCCGGGCTGGATGCCGTCAACAAATAAATTTTCTCACGCTGGGCTTCCCGACTTTGCGGGAAGCCCAGCCACTTCACGGAAAGGAACAGGTGCTTCATGTCCTACCATTTTGGACGAGGCTGGTCAAAACTGATCCCCTACCTCTTGCTCTTACCGGGCTTGCTGTTCTACTTCCTCATTGCTCTAGGACCTTCTATCGCCACAGCGTTTTATTCTTTCACTGATGCGACAGGCATTAAGGGTGCGCCCGTACATTGGATTGGCTTTGAAAACTACCGTGAATTTCTCTTCATGGGTCGGGCTTCCGTAGATAACCTCGAAGCGCTCAAGCGCACCCTCATTTTCTCTGTGGCGGTCACCTTTATCCAATTCGGCTTGGGGTTATTTGTTGCCCTCATCGTCAATCAGAATCTCAAAGGCTCTAACATCTTTCGTACCATTTACTTCATGCCGGTTATTTTGGGCGTAGTCATTCAAGGCTTGATGTGGTCGTTGTTCCTCTATCCGCTTGGCGGACCTGCGGCCAAACTACTGTCCTTGTTGGGGTTACGTTCTGAATTTCTGGGTGGTCCGCCTGCCCAGGCCTTTGCTTGGGTCATCTTCATCCAAATTTGGGCCAATATGGGCATCACCATGATGATTTTCTTGGCCGGGCTCCAGACCATCCCTTCGGAATTGTATGAAGCCGCGCGCATTGATGGAGCCAACACTTGGCAATTGTTTGCCAACGTCACTTGGCCTTTGCTCACCCCGAGCGTCAACACCAATTTGCTGCTGAATATTATCGGTAGTTTACAAGCCTGGCAACTTTTCCTGGTCTTGGTCGGCTACCGAAACGGAACGCAAGTCTTGGGTTACCTTATTTACGCCACCGGCTTTGGGCAAACCTCCGGTAGCGTGACCAGCAGTTTTCGGCAGGGCTATGCCGCCGCCGCATCGATTGTTCTCTTCCTGTTGGTGTTGGTGATTGGCATGACCGTTCAGTACTATCTGCAGCGCAGAGAAGCGAGGATTTTAGGATGACTCCTTCAACCACTACCTCTTCGCCCTCTTACCGTTTGACTCGTATCCCCTGGGGCGCCATTGGCTCATACCTAGTCATGATTTTCTTTGCCCTCCTGTACCTTGGGCCGTTGTTCATGCTGGTTAATACCTCCCTCAAGACTATGCCCTCTTTCATGAAAGATGCCACGGCTTTGGCAACCGAGCTGCACTTTCAAAACTTCATCGAGGCGTGGAACAAAGCGAATTTCCCGAAATACTTGCTTAACTCGGTGATTTACACCGTCGCCGCCACCACCATTTACATTATTACAGCTGTTTTTGTGGCCTTCCCTATCGCACGAGGCTACATCAAATTTTCTGGCGCAGTGCTGACCCTTTTTGTCATTGCTCTCTTCCTGCCCCCCGCCCTCATCCCGCAATTCCAACTCTTGCTCAATCTTGGACTGTACAACAATCCCATCGGTTACATTATGCTCTTCATCGTCAACCCGATAGGTATCGTGATTCTGGTCAACTACATCAAGACAGTTCCCAAAGAGTTGGATGAAGCGGCTGCCTTAGATGGCTGTGGCTACTTCCGCTTCGTCTGGATGATTCTCATCCCGCTTATTCGTCCGGCGCTTGCTACTGTGATTGTCATGCACGCCATTGGCATCTGGAACGAAGTGATTGCCCCTACAATTTACCTAACCAGCAAAGAATACTACCCGATTACACGCGGCTTAATCGTCTTCCAGGGGGTGTACGGCAGCAATTGGCCTACCCTGGCTGCTGCGGTTTTATTGCTCACGCTGCCTATGCTCATTTTGTTCCTCTTCCTTCAGCGCTACATCGTCTCTGGCCTAACAGCCGGTGCTGTGAAAGGATAGCCTATCATGTTCCGCCGCTTTTTTCTCCTAGTCTTAAGCCTCGTTTGGGTGATAAACGTCACAGGCTGCGGCCTCTTCTCATCCCCTATCCCGGAGCGCCCGGGCTGGGAACTCATCTGGCACGATGAATTTGATGGCAAAACGATTGACCGCTCGAACTGGACCTTTGACATCGGCGGCCATGGCTGGGGAAACGGGGAAATGCAGTTTTACACTGACCGTCCCGAAAACGCCCGTATCGAAAACGGCTATCTGGTGATTGAAGCCCGTCAGGAGAAATATCAGGGTTCGTATTACACCTCTGCGCGCCTCAAGACCCAAGGCTTGCGTGAATTTCAATATGGCCGTTTAGAAGCCCGGCTCAAAGTGCCGGCTGGCAAAGGTTTTTGGCCGGCTTTTTGGATGCTCGGCTCGAATTTTGCACAGGTTGGCTGGCCCGATTGTGGCGAAATTGACATCATGGAATACGTCGGTAAAGAACCGGACCTGGTGCTTGGCACGCTGCACGGCCCTGGCTATTCGGGCGCGCTCGGTCTCAGCAAGTGGAATCGACAAGACCACAACATTGCCGATGATTTTCATACGTTCGCTATCGAGTGGGATGAAAATCAAATTACTTGGTTTTACGATGACGTTCCCTACCACACCGTCACCCGCGAAGATGTTGGGAATCGCCCTTGGGTCTTCGACCAGCCGTTTTTCTTCATTGTCAACCTGGCGGTCGGTGGCACCCTCGGCGGAATGGTTAGCCCAAGCACCGTCTTTCCGGCGCAATACCTGGTAGATTACGTTCGTGTATATCAAAAACTCCCCTGAAATTTTGGAGAACGCTTCCATGCTCAAGACCCGCTCTCTCTATCTCGGTGAAACCTTGCTGGTAGCCTCTACAGGCGAAGTGAGTGGAGAATACGTCACGCTATTCGGTGACACCTGGTACAAAATTGCCAACTACGATGCGCTTCCGCCCTTTTTGATGAGCATTGTGAGCAGCGGCAATCATTGGCTGTTCATTTCATCCAATGGTGGCATTTCCGCAGGTCGTGCGCATGCGGACCAGGCCCTCTTTCCCTATTACACCGAAGATAAATTAACCGATAACCACGAAAACACCGGTCATAAAGCCATCGTACGCCTAACGCGTGGGGCGCAAACTTGGCTCTGGGAGCCGTTCTCCATTCGTCAACAGGGCATTTATCACATCGAGCGTAATCTTTACAAAAACATCTCTGGCACGGCGGTGCTCTTCGAGGAAATCAACCATTCATTACAGGCTGTCTTCCGTTATGCCTGGCGCACGGGTCAGCGCTTTGGCTTCGTCAAGACAGCCTGGTTACACAACCTGAGCCTTGATTCCTCTTGCCGTGTCGAATTGCTCGACGGCTTGCAAAACTTGTTGCCTGCTCATGCTGACGCAGCGGTGCAAAATCAATACAGCTGCCTGCTAGATGCCTACAAACGCAGTGAACTGGATTCTGCCACCGGTTTGGGCATCTTTAGCCTTAATTCACGGCTCACCGACCTGGCCGAGCCGAGCGAATCCCTGCGCGCGACCAGCGTTTTTCAGGTTGGGCTATCGCCGGTCGGTTTTTTGCTTTCCTCCAAACAGCTTGATTTCTTTCGCTCAGGTGGCGAACTTCAACCTGAGAGCGAAGCACGCGGTCAGCGTGGAGCGTATTTTGTTCATGCGCACCTTTCTTTAGAGCCAGGCGCTGAACACACCTGGCTCCTGGCTGCCGATGTCTTCCAAGACCATGCTGCCTTGCTTGAATTGCAAAAATTTTTGCAAACTCCTGTCGAAAACCAGCGCCAAGCTCTTGAACAGGATATTGCTCTCAACGCCTTGCACCTGCAAAAAATTGTCGCCAGCGCCGACGGGTTACAAGTTTCGCAAAACCACCTGGCCAGCGCTCACCACTTCGCCAATGTCTTATTCAATCTCATGCGAGGCGGCGTGTTTGCTGACCAATATTGGATTGAAAAAGCCGACTTATTTGACTTTTTAGAAACGCATTGTCATGGCATCACGCATCATCACCAACAATTTTGGGCAATGTTTGGACCCCGGTTTTCTCTTTCTGAGTTGCAACAACGTGCTCTTCAGGCCCCTCCTGTCTTGCGCCGCCTGCTGCTCACCTATCTGCCTCTCACGTTTAGCCGAAGACACGGCGATCCGAGCCGCCCTTGGAATCGCTTCTTTATCAATCTGCAAAACCCCGATGGCTCCAAACGGCTCGATTACGAAGGAAACTGGCGCGACATTTTCCAAAACTGGGAGGCATTGGCTTACTCCTATCCTGAGTATGTCGAGGCCATGATTGGTGTTTTTCTTAGCGCAACCACCGCCGATGGCTACAATCCCTATCGCATCACACGTGCCGGGCTGGATTGGGAAGTGCCAGAAGAAGGCAACCCCTGGGCCAACATTGGCTATTGGAGCGACCATCAAATCATCTACCTGCAAAAATTGATGGAGGCCAGCTACCGTTTACACCCGGCTTCCTTGCAAGAACGACTGCGTGAACCCTTATGGACCTACGCCAATGTTCCCTATCGCATCAAGCCGTATGCTGATTTGCTGAATGACCCCTATAACACGATTGTATTTGATTACGTTCTCCACGCCCGCCTAGAAGACGAAGTCAAACAATATGGCACCGATGCTCGCTTGTTGCGTGCTGCCGATGGAAACCCCATCTTAGCCTCATTGACCGAAAAATTGCTCACCTTGCTCCTGGCTAAATTGGTCAACTTTGTTCCTGAAGGCGGAATTTGGATGAATACCCAACGTCCAGAATGGAACGATGCCAACAACGCCTTGGTTGGGCGTGGTCTTTCGGTAGTCACTCTGGGCTATTTGCGCCGTTTCTTGAGCTTCTTGTATCGCTTGTTAGAAGGAGAAAGCGACCCCTTCCCCGTTCGTACTGAAATTGCTGCGTGGTTTCAGTCTGTGGCCAAGATTTTGCGCCAATATGAACCCGTTCTTGAAGATTCGTTCCAACCTGCCGTGCGGCGCGCGGTCATGGATGCGCTGGGGCAAGCCGGCAGTGAATACCGTTGGCATGTTTACGAAAAGGGTTTCTCTGGTGAACTTGTTTCCCTTTCGGCAGACGAATTGCGCAACTTTCTCGCGCTCGCCCAACGGTATGTCGAACACAGCTTGCGCGCTAACCGACGCCCCGATTCGCTCTATCACTCCTACAACATTCTTCATCTCACAGAAACCGAAGCGCACATCGGGCATTTGCAAGAAATGTTAGAAGGGCAAGTTGCCATTCTCTCTTCGGAATTGCTCTCAGCGCGAGAATCGCTCGACCTATTGCGCAGCCTGCGCCAAAGCGCACTTTATCGTCCAGACCAGCATACATATCTGCTGTATCCTGATAAAGCACTGCCTGGTTTTTTGGAAAAGAACACCATTGCTCCCCATGAATTGACCGATCTGCGACTTCCTTTTGCCTTGGCCGAGCACGGCGAAACGTCTTTACTTGTGCGCGACAGCAATGGTAATTTTCACTTTAGCGGCGATATGCGCAATGCGCGCGATGTGAAGCGAGCGCTGGCAGCGTTACAGCAACACCCTATCTTTGCTGCCCTTGTTCAGGCGGAATCTTCTGCCATTCTCGATGTATTTGAGCGTGTTTTTCGTCATGCGGAATTTACCGGACGTTCTGGTGCATTTTTCGCCTATGAGGGCTTAGGCAGTGTGTACTGGCATATGGTGACCAAATTGCTCTTGGCAGTGCAGGAGACTGCGCATCGTTTCGCCTATCACCCGGTAGGTGCACAATTGCGCACCATCTACTATGAGATTCGCGCAGGGTTGGGATATTCCAAATCGCCGGCAGAATATGGCGCATTTCCCACCGACCCCTATTCTCACACCCCCCGGCACAATGGCGCTCGTCAACCAGGCATGACCGGTTCCGTCAAAGAGGAAATTCTCACGCGCCAAGCCGAAATGGGCATTTTGTTTGTAAATGGAAAACTGGTGTTTAACCCCTTCTTGCTGGCGGCCGACGAATTGCTGACCGAATCTCGCCAAATTGCCTATTGGGATGTGAATGGTGAAGAACAAACTCTCGTTGTACCGGTTGGTTCGCTGGCTTGCTTCGTTTGTCAGACGCCGATTCTTTTGCAATTTGGTCTGCGCGATGAAATTACGGTGTATTTCACGGATGGAAACACACGCACATTGCCAGGGCGTACCCTCGATGAAGTAAACAGTCACCATATCTTTGCCCGCACGGGACATATCCGACAAATTCGGGTGACCTTTGCGAGTGGAACGCGCAAAGAGTGTTTACTCTTGTAAGTTCCTAAGGCTGTCTTTGTAACCCAACAAAGGTTTTTTTACGTTTGATGTTGAGTTCCCATTCACATCAAACGTATTTTATAATCATGGTGTGCTGACTTCCCTCTCCTCACTGCCTCTCAATCAGATTCTGGAAGGCGATTGTATCGAAATTCTACACAGCTTGCCAGAAAAATCAGTTGACCTGATTTTCGCCGACCCACCCTATAACTTGCAATTGCACGGTGAATTACATCGTCCAGACATGACCCGTGTGAACGGCGTCAATGACCGGTGGGATAAGTTTGAGTCTTGGCAGGCTTATGATGATTTTAGCCGGCAGTGGCTTACGGCCTGCAAGCGGGTTCTGAAGCCGACCGGTACGATTTGGGTGATTGGCTCGTACCATAACATTTTTCGGCTTGGCAGTACGATGCAAGATTTGGGGTTTTGGATTCTCAACGATGTCATTTGGATTAAACAAAACCCCATGCCAAATTTCCGGGGAGTGCGTTTCACCAATGCCCATGAAACACTGATCTGGGCTAGCACCGGCAAGGGCGCTCGTTATACCTTCAACCATCATGCCATGAAAGGGTTGAACAATGATAAACAAATGCGTTCTGACTGGTGGTTGCTCGCATTGGCAACCGGCAACGAGCGCATCCGAGACGAAAACGGTGAAAAAGTTCACTCCACACAAAAGCCCGAAGCCTTGCTCTATCGCGTCATCTTGGCTTCTAGCAAACCGGGGGATGTCGTCCTTGACCCGTTTTTTGGCACCGGTACGACCGGCGTAGTTGCCAAACGTTTACATCGTCATTGGATTGGAATTGAAAAAGAGCAACACTACATTCAGGCTGCTCGTCAGCGCATCGAAGCGGTTCGCCCGGAGCCTTTTGACCCCGCTGTTTTTGATGTAACGAGCAAAGCGCGCTCTGCTCCGAAAGTCGCCTTTTCTGCCTTGCTTGAAAGCGGGTATGTGCAGGTTGGTCAGCCCCTGTTCTTTCAAAAAGATGAAAAACGCGTTGCGTTTGTCCGCGCCGATGGACACCTGCGCACTCCTGATGGTTTTGAGGGCAGCATTCACAAGGTTGGCAGCCATTATATAAACGACGCCCCCTGCAATGGGTGGGAGCATTGGTTTGTTCGTGTAGATGACGATATGGTCAGCCTAAGTCAACTGCGAGAACGATACCGCCTTGAAATGGGATTGTACGATGAGCAAGCACAATCTTAACTCTCTCGTAGAAACAATTCGCTCGCGTTATCTCTCCATTCGCGCTCAAATCGAAGCGGCGGCGCAGCGGGTAGGGCGTGACCCACAGGCTGTGCGGCTGGTTGTTGTCAGCAAGACCCACCCTGTAGAAACGGTGCAAGCGGCCATAGAAGCTGGCATTCGTGATTTCGGTGAAAACTACGCCGAGGAAGCCCTGCAAAAAATCCAAGCATTTCATGCTATCGAGGGCTTGCGCTGGCACATGATTGGACATGTGCAGAGCCGCAAAGCGGACCTGGTGGCCGGACATTTTGATTGGATGCACTCACTGGATAGCCTGAAACTCGCCAACCGTCTAGAGCGCTTCGCTGCGCAAAATGGACGCACGTTACCGGTCTTACTAGAGTGCAACGTGGGTGGGGAGACGAGTAAATTTGGCTATGCCGCCTCTACACCCCAAGACCTAGAGATACTCTCTCGCGAAGTTGAACAAATTGCTTTGCTACCGCATTTGCAAATTCGCGGTCTGATGACCATGCCTCCCCTCTACAATGACCCCGAACAGACACGCCCTTTCTTCGCCAAATTACGCCAAGTGCGCGATTTCCTGGCAGAAAAATTCCCCATGCTCGATTGGCGGGAACTTTCGATGGGCACAAGCGCTGATTTTGTAGCCGCCGTCGAGGAAGGTGCGACATTCGTACGCATTGGCACGGCGATTCTGGGTGCCAGACCCCCCAAGTCATATTCTTAGGAGAAGTTTCATGAATGTCATTTTAGCCCAAGCCATCAGTTGGTTCTCACAAGTGATTGTCATTCTCGTCTTGGCGCATGTCATTTTGTCCTATTTTATGTCGCCGTATCATCCCATCCGCTCGTTTGTGGATAGAATGGTTGAACCTCTGCTAGCCCCCATCCGCCGAGTGGTACCTTTGGTGGGGGTGTTCGATTTTAGCCCAATCATCTTGATAATTCTGGTACAATTAATCGCAAGAATTATCATATCCCTGCTGTTCCTGTAACGAGGTGATGTATGGAAGCCAGGAAATTTCGTTTGCACGATGGCCGTCGGGGTGCTGCTTTGGCCGTGCGGGTAACGCCGCGCGCGAGTCGCAATGAAATTACCGAAATCCAGCCAGATGGAACAGTTAAGGTGCGGCTCATGGCTGCTCCAGAGACGGAAGCCAATGCTGCACTGATTACGTTTCTTGCCGGTGTGTTGGGTGTACCCGAAAACAAAATCGAAATCGTGGCAGGTGCCTCGGGCCGCGACAAATTGCTCTCAGTGCTGGATATTGAAAAAGACGAGGTTCAACAGAGACTCCTGGCTTACCTTGAGTAAATTCTCAGCGGCTAACTCGTTAGGGTTAGCCGCTGATTGACCAAGGATGGGGGGAAGTACTCCTACGGAACCGGGCTGTATAGCGTGCGGTAGAGGGTGTAGGTTTCGTAAATGCCGCGTAAGTAGTTACGCGTTTCTGCAAATCGAATCACTTCCACGAACAAGTCGTGGTCCCCGTTGGCAAGCGCTTGCCAGGCGGCAGCGTTGCCTGGGCCGCCGTTATAGGCGGCAAGTGCTGCGCTCATATCGCCATTCAGCAAACGCAAATTCGCCGCTAGATAATAGGCACCGAATTGAATGCTGACACTTGGCTTGTACAAGTCGTTTTCATCGTAATTAGGGGGCCAGTTCAATTGTTTCGCAATGCTTGCCCCGGTGGAGGGGATGATTTGCATCAAACCCCGCGCACCAGCCGAAGAACGCACAAAGCCCTCAAACAGACTCTCTTGCCGCATGACACTGGTCAGAAAGAGTGGGTTTAGGCCGCTTTGCTCAGCTGCCAGGCCGATGAGGCTTGGATAATACAACCCGTACCGAACATGTTTGAAATAGATTGGCGCATTATTCAAACTATCTGCATGACGTTCCAGCCCCGCCAGGGTTAATACTTGCCGCAAAGTAAAAATGGCCAGTCGGTAAGCGCCTAAATCGAGCAAGTAATTTCCCAAGCGGAAACAATCCGCGGCATCGCCGGCAACGGCCTTGCGCAAAGACTCAAACTCGGCTTGGGCCAAGTCATACATCCCCATTTGCCACAATTCGGTGCCGCGTTGCAAGCGAGGGTCATTGCCGAGTTGCCCCAAACTGTTTAGCTGCACTTCAGCAGGCAGGTTAAATTTGATTCTGACCCAGGCTTCGGCCTCGCGCCGCTCCGCGCTCAAATCATACTCCAGGTTGACGATGGCCGGCGGAGCATAGGGAGCACGCTCTTCGAGAAGGTCACGTGCGCGGACACTATAATACTCAAACGAATCAAGCGCTTGTGCCTGTAGCCAGGCCTGCCGGGCATTTTCCAGGTCTCCAATGGCTTGATAGGTTTTGCCTACCCACAGCAAGGCACGCGCTTGCTCTGTTGGCGTGACGGCGAGTTGCAGCGCGTTTTGAAAGTTTTGATTAGCGCGCGAAAAATCGCCCAAGCGATAGCGTAAAATCCCGGCCTGAAATATGGCCTCTCCGATTCGACTATCCGTAGGATAGCGGTTGGGCAACGTTTCCCACAATTCCACAGAGCGCTCGAGCAGGTTGCCCCGTTCGTAAATGCGAGCGGCTTCGATTAAGTACGGCAGAGCCGACGGGGAGGCCGAGAACTGTTGCGCAAAAGTTTCCAGGCTTTCCGCAGCAGCGGCATGTTGTTTGAGGTGAACCCATTGCACATACGCGCGCTCACCCCAAGCAGTTGTCCAGAATTCATTCTCAGGATAGCCTTCAATAAACTGGCTCAATCGGTCAAATGCGGCTTGGTATTCTCCTAGCTCGCGCAAGGCCAGTGCTTGATAATATAAGACCGTGCCATCATGTG
Organism: Anaerolineae bacterium; assembly: GCA_003130845.1. Lineage (GTDB taxonomy): Bacteria > Chloroflexota > Anaerolineae > Anaerolineales > Villigracilaceae > UBA5195. The sequence continues at coordinate 13,622 of QEXW01000080.1, read as the reverse complement.
AGGGGGTGCGCGCTAAGTAGCGGTCGAAGGCAGCCAAAGATAAACTATATTGCCCAGCGAAGTAATTGACCAAGCCGCGTTGGAATTCATCCACTGGTTGTTCGGCCTCTACCAATCCAACCAGTGCATAGTACGAATCGATGTAGCGCGGGTAGTTCTGGACCGAATCTTGCCAGCGGTTATACGCTTCTTCCTTGCGTCCCAATTGCAGCAAGGTGCGCCCGGCCAACAAGTTGAGCCGAGATTTTAGATATTCTTGCTCGGTCGCGGCAAAGATTTGGTCGTACATGGTCAGGGCAATGTCATATTCGCCGGCGGCATAGGTGGTGTTTGCAATCTTGATGCGGATGTTTACCGGGTCGGCTTGTTCGGGGGCGGCCAGCGCGGCCTGATAGGCTGAGAGCGCTGCGGGGTAATCACCCAGGTTAAGTAGCGCATCGCCGCGTTTTTCTTGAATGTAAGCATCCAGCAGGCCGGGGCGGGCGTTGAGATAGTTCTGGTAGGCAGCGGCGGAATCGGCAAAGCGCGAGAGATTGAAGTAAGTTTCACCAAGCAGGAAGTGGGCTTTGATGGCTTCCTGGCTGGCAGGGTAGGATTCAATCAGTTGGCGCAGCGGCGTCAGGGCAGCGGCGTATTCTCCGTCCAAAAATTCGGCGCGCGCCTGGCCCCAGAGTGCCTCGCGGCGAACGGCTTCTTCGGGACTGGAAGCCAGCGCCAGGGCGTATTCTTGCCGGGCGATGGAGTAGTTGCCGTCAAAAAGCGCTTGCTCTCCGCTTTGGATGCGCGCTGCCGGCAACGGTGTCGGCGTGGGCAGCGGCGTGGGGGTGACGCTAGGCGTAGGAGAAGGCGTGAGGGTGTTGAAGGCAGTTGGCGTAGCAGAAGCCGGCAGCGAAGCCAAGGGCAAGTTACAGGCGGAAACCACACCAAGCAGGATGACCAGAAAAACCCATCTCATTTTCAGCATTTCGTCCTTATACTGCCTTAAACAGGACGTGTCAATGCTTTGACGAATGACCCCTCCCATGCTAAAATACAACTCTGACATCAACGCCCTCGCGGGCGTTTTTTCCTGATAGGACAATGAGAACAGTTTTCTGGCAAGACAACCAACTCTGCATGATTGACCAGCGTCTCTTACCGGAGACGTTTACGGTTGTATCGTACCGGTCTCATCTTGAAGTGGCACGGGCGATTACCGATATGGTGGTGCGCGGCGCCCCGGCGATTGGCGCGGCGGCGGCCTTTGGCCTGGCCTTGGCCGGGTTCGAATCACGCGCGCAGACCGCCGGTGAGTTATTCTCCGATTTGCAATCTGCCGCTATCACCCTCAAGGCTGCCCGCCCGACGGCGGTCAACCTGGCCTGGGCGGTTGAGCGGATTTTGCAATCCGCTGCTCGCTTTCCCGGCTCTTCGGCGGATGAAATGCGCGCTTTTGTGCTTTCTGAAGCCCAACAACTGGCTGATGAAGATGTAGAAGTGAACAAGCGCATGGCAGCGCACGGCGCGGAATTGATTGCAGATGGTGATACGATTGTTCATCACTGCAATACCGGCGCCTTGGCGACCGTAGATTGGGGTACCGCGTTGGGCGTTATCCGCATGGCTTGGGAGCAGGGCAAGAAAATCCATGTCTTGGTAGATGAAACGCGCCCGCGTTTGCAAGGCGCGCGCCTAACGGCCTGGGAATTGGAACAGTATGGAATCCCCTACGAAATCATCAGTGACAATATGAGCGGTTACTTCATGCGCGCCGGCAAGGTGCAAAAGGTCCTGTTCGGCGCGGATAGAATCACTGCCAACGGCGATGTGGCCAACAAAATCGGAACCTATATGCTGGCGTTGGCCGCCAACGATAACGGCATCCCGGCCTATTCGGTCGCGCCGACTTCGACGATTGACCTGTCGTTGGCACATGGCGGGCTGATTCCGATTGAGGAACGCAACCCGGCGGAAGTGCTGGATATTCAGCTGGCCGGTGAACGTGTCACCCCGCGCAATGCCAAAGCCCGCAACCCCGCTTTTGATGTGACCCCCCACCGGCTGATTACCGGAATTGTGACCGAGAATGGCGTGGCGTATCCGCCGTTTGAGCAAAGCTTAAGGAAAATGATGAATGCAAAATGAGGAATGCGGAATTTTCCGCCGGATATTGTATTCATCATCATTCCGCACTCTGCATTTCGAGGTTTTGAATGGACATTCTGCTTTCCGGTTCTGTTGCTTACGATTACCTGATGACCTTTCCAGGCCTGTTTCATGAACAAATCTTGCCAGAGCGCCTGAAAAACATCAGTTTGTCGTTTTTGGTAGATAGCATGACTCGCCAACGTGGCGGAATTGCACCCAACATCGCCTACACTTTGGCCTTGCTCGGCGAAAAGCCGCGTCTTTTTGCCACCGTCGGCGAGGACTTTGGCGAATACCGTGCTTGGCTGGAACAGCATGGGATTGATACGACCTGGGCTAAGGTGATACCGGGTAAGTTTACGGCTTCGTTTTTTGCCACTACGGATAAAGTCAATGCCCAAATCGCCTCGTTCTACCCCGGCGCCATGGCGGATGCCGCAACCCTATCGCTCACCGAACTGGACAAACGTCCCGATTTGGTTGTCATTTCCCCTACTGCCCCAGATGCCATGCGCAAACATGCCGCCGAGTGTCGAGCGTTGGGAATTCCGTATCTGTTTGACCCTTCGCAACAGGTGCTGCGTCTTGAGGGCGCGGAACTGGCCGAGGATATGAACGGCGCGCATTTCCTGTTTTGTAATGATTACGAATTTGGGCTCATTTCCAAGAAAACGGGTTTGAGTCTGCAAGATATGCTCAAGATGGTACAGGTGATTGTCATTACCAAAGGCGCGGAGGGCGCAGTCATCTATGCCGATGGTCAGGAAGTGGTCGTGCCGGTTGTGCCAGAAGAGCGCATTGTAGACCCGACCGGCGTGGGTGATGCCTTCCGGGGCGGCTTTTTAGCAGCCTACGCGCGCGGTTGGGATTGGAAATTATGCGGTCAGGTGGGGTCCCTGGCGGCGGTTTATGTCCTTGAGCAAAACGGCACACAGAATCACTACTATACCCGCCAACAATTTGTTGCACGCTTCCGCCAAAATTATGACGATGGCGGAAAGTTGGATGAGTTGTTGAGGGATTGAAGATTGTAGGATTGTAGGATTGTAGGATTGTAGGATTGTAGGATTATTTAGGAGGAAGAATCTTTGGTTTTGGTCGGAAATCTCCCAATCCCCAAAATCCCCAAAATCCCCAAAATCCCCAAAATCCCCAAAATCCCAAAATCCAAAAATCCAAAAATCCTTCAATCCCCCAATCCAAAAATCCAAAAATCCTTCAATCCCCCAATCCCAAAATCCAAAAATCCTTCAATCCCCCAATCCCCCAATCCAAAAATCACCAAATTAAAAAATGGAGTTAGCATGAGCAGTACGCACGATATTAAAGATATTCAACTGGCCGAGGGTGGCCGCCGCCGCATCGAATGGGCGGAGCGCGAGATGCCCGTCCTGCGCAGCATTCGCGAGCGCTTTGAGAAGGAGAAACCCCTGCAAGGTGTGCGCATTTCGGCTTGTTTGCACGTCACATCGGAAACCGCTAACCTGATGCGCACTCTGCAAGCCGGCGGCGCAGATGTCGTCCTGACGGCCTCTAACCCGCTTTCCACCCAGGATGACGTGGCGGCAGCCTTGGTGAGTGTCTATGAAATCCCCACTTTTGCCATTAAGGGCGAAGACAATGTCACCTACTACAAACACATTCGCGCTGCGCTCGAACACAAGCCCCACATGACGATGGACGACGGCGCCGACCTGGTTTCTTCGCTCTTCTTTATTGCTATGGGACGCTTTGACCGCCTGGAACCCTCTTTGGCGGCTTGGGCGCAAGGACTTTCGGCAGCCGAACGGCAATCTTTGCTGGATGGCGTGGTCGGTGGGACGGAAGAGACCACCACCGGCGTCATTCGCCTGAAAGCGATGGAAAAAGATGGTGTGCTGAAGTTCCCGGTGATTGCCGTCAATGATGCCATGACCAAGCACTTCTTCGACAACCGCTACGGCACGGGGCAATCCACCATTGACGGTATCATTCGCGCCACCAACGTCCTGCTAGCAGGCAAGAAATTTGTCGTGGCCGGCTACGGCTGGTGCGGACGCGGCTTGGCCTCGCGCGCGCGCGGCATGGGCGCTCAGGTGATTGTGACCGAAGTGGACCCGCTCAAGGCGCTCGAAGCGGTGATGGATGGCTACGAAGTCATGCCGATGCTGGAGGCTGCCAAGGTGGGCGACATCTTCTGCACCGTGACCGGCGACCTGAACGTGATTGACGGCCATCACTTCGAGGTGATGAAAGACGGCGCGATTGTCTCCAACAGCGGCCACTTCAACGTCGAAATCAACATTCCGGCTTTGGAAAAGATGAGCGTGGGCAAACCGGCCCTGGTGCGTCCGTTTGTGGAACAATACACCTTAAAAGATGGCCGCAAAATCAACATCTTGGGTGAAGGCCGCCTGATTAACCTGGCCTCCGCCGAGGGTCACCCCTCCGCCGTGATGGATATGTCTTTTGCCAACCAGGCGCTTTCGGCTGAATTTATGTACAAAAACGCTGCCAAATTGCAAAAGAAGGTCTATTCTGTCCCAACCGAAATTGATGCCGAAATCGCCCGCCTGAAACTGGAAGCGATGGGCGTGCAGATTGATACCCTGACCGAAGAGCAGGTGAAATACCTGGCTTCGTGGGAAGAAGGCACATAGATTGATGATTGCAGATTGACGATTTTCGATTTGCGATTGATGAAGATTGGCCTCGCGGTGGAGACACGGCGGGGCTTTTTTTGCGCGTTTCCGCTCGATTCGGGTTATCTTTTGATGCCCAATTGTTAGTCAGCCGATAGGTGCGCTTAAGGCAGGGGCGGTATGATAGCGTGCATAGCCTCGATGCATTCCTCGTTGCTCACTGCAAAGGATTTCCTATGCTCTTTAACCGACTCCGCGAACCTGTCAGCGGTCTCACTCACCTGGGCGGCGCGATTGCCGCGTTGTTCGGTCAAATCGTTTTGTTGGTCTTTGCCGCCAACGGGTTGGAAAAATTCGTCTCGACTCTGGTCTATGGCCTGAGCCTGGTGGGGCTGTTTTCGGCCAGCGCTGCCTATCACCTGGTCAACGCCGGGCCGAAGGTGACGGCCATCTTGCGCAAACTCGACCATTCGGCCATCTACTTGCTGATTGCCGGGACCTACACCCCGTTTTGCGTCAACGCCTTTAGCGGATTCTACCGCTGGGGCTTGCTGGCGATTGTGTGGGGGATTGCGTTGGCCGGAATCATCGTCAAATTGTTCTATATGGGCGCGCCGCGCTGGCTTTCGGCGGGAATCTACGTCCTGATGGGCTGGCTGTGCCTGGCAGCGGTCGGCGAGATGACGGTTGCCCTCACGCCGTTCACGCTCGGCTGGCTGGTTGCCGGTGGGGTGGTTTACACGCTCGGCGCGGTAGTCTACGCCACGAAAATTTTCAACTTTGTGCCGGGCAAGTTTGGGTTTCATGAAGTCTGGCACATCTTCGTCCTGCTCGGCGCGCTGGCGCATTTTGTGGCCGTGTGGGGGCTACTGCGTTTTGCCTAGCACAGGTGTTACTTCAGCTTCTCTTTCTTGCCAAAATCGCGATACAGCGTCAGAGGAGCCAACACGCGCCGGGCTTCTTCGGCGTTTTGGCCGGTTAACCACTGTCGCAGATAGACTGCTAACCCTGGGCCAAGCATGTAACCCTGCCCGCACATGCCGACCGCGTTCAGGTAACCGGTCAAACCTTCCACCTCGCCCACAATCGGCGCTCCGTCGGGTGTCATAGGGTAAAGACCGCGCCAAGTGCGGCGGACTTTGATATTTTTCAGGCAGGGCATAATCCCAATCATGCGCCGCGCCACTTGCGGCAGGAAGATGGACGTTTCGCGCGTATCCATGCCGATGATGGGTGGATTGGGTGTGATGCAGAAGATGATTTGACCTGTGTGGTGTTGGTAAAAGTAATAGTTGGCCGAATCTTCGGTGGGGTGAATATCCACCACCATCGGGCGCAGAAAAGGCGCTACCGGCTCGGTGATGCCGCCTTCGTGCGAATCGGGCTGCACGGGCACGTCCACACCGACCAGCGCGGCCACTTGCTTGGCCCACGGCCCGGCGGCATTCACCACCATGCCGGTGGAATAGAAGCCTTTCTCAGTTCGGACGCCCGTCACGCGTCCGTTTTGTCGTTCGATGCCGAGCACGGCTTCTTTGTAACGAAATTCTGCTCCATACGTTTTGGCACGCCGCTCGAAAGCCAGGACGGATAACATCGGCGAAGCACTGCCATCGCCAGGGGAAAATGTTCCGCCTATCAACCCTTGCGGATTGAGCGCTGGTATCATTTGGCGCAGTGCTTGGGCATCGTACCATTCGATGTTCAGACCGTATTGTTTTTGAATCACCAGTAAATCTTGCAAAATCTGTGCCTCGCGCGGATGATACGCTACGAACGAGTAGCCGCCTTGTTCCCAGCCGATGTCATCTCCGTACACTTCTTTCCAAGTTGAAAAAATCTCGATACTTTTCAAGCCGATTTGAATTTTGGCAGGGTCTGAGTGTGTAGCGCGAATGCCACCGATTGCTTCTTTGTTTGAACCTTGTCCGGCGCTTGCCAATTGGTCTAGCACCAACACCTTTTGCCCGGCCTCGGCCAGTTGCCAAGCCAGGGGTGTGCCCACGCTGCCCGCACCGATGATGATGGTATCGTAAGTGTTTCTCATAACTTACTCCTCTTTTACCCCTGCCAGGATTCCCAACGGCACTTCCACAAACAGCGGGCGGATTGTGCCTTCGGTCACTTCGCTCATTGGCACGCCTAACTCGCGAAAGGCGCGCTTAATCAGGTCGGTGCAGGTTTTTCCGCCACAGGCGCCCATGCCGGCGCGCGTGATTGCTTTTATTTCGTTCATGTCGCGCACGCCGCATTGGATGAGCGCTTTAATCTCGGCCAAATTGACTCGTTCGCACCGACAAACAATCATGTCATCGCTGAGCCGTTCTACCCACTGTTCGAGCGGCGCGGCGATTTGCCGGTTTTGCACCTCGATACCGGCGATGCGCTTAGCAATTTCAAGCGGTGCCCGTACTTTGACCAGCATGGTACGGTCTGTGGTCTTGGCAATGCGTGTGCGCACCACCTCCACTTGCCCGAGAATCTGCCCACCGGTATCGGTAACAGTCACCCGGTCGCCGGCCTGAAGTGCCTCGCGCCCGAATTCGTAGGGAATGGTGACCAGCGCCGTGCCGTCGGTCTGTTTGCGGGTATCTACCAGCGTAATGGCCAGGCCCGGACAGATGGTGACGCATTTTTCACAGGCAATACATTCCACGCCGAGCCGTTTTGCAATGTATTCTGGCACTTTACGAATATCATGTTCATCAATAAAAATTGCTCCTTGTGAACAGACCGAAGTACAGGGATTGCAGGGAATTTCCTGGCTGCAGTGGATGACCGGATAGACGGCCTCATCCTCAGGGATACTTTCTTGGGTGACTTCACCAGGCCGCGATTTGAGAATTTCAGCCGTGAGAAACCACTCTGGCGGCACCTGCGGCACCTCGTAGCCAAGCGCGCGCGCAATTTCTAGGCCGCGTATTTTGCCGGAAAACATTGCGGCAGAAGCCTCGGCCACCTCATCGGCATCGCCGGCGGCGAAACAGGTCAGGCCAAATTCGCGCGCTTTGCGGAAGAACTCGTTCACAGGGTCTAACCCCACTGCGATGAGCAGGGTGTCACAGGTAAAGGTTTTTTCGGTGCCGGGGATGGGCTTCCAGTCTTTGTCAATGGCGGCAATGGTGACGGATTCGACCGAATTTGTGCCGTTGGCGCTCAGCACGGTATGGGATGTGTAGATGGGTACCCCCATGCGGATGAGTTTATCTTTGTGGACTTTGTAGCCACCACATTCGGGCAGGGCTTCGACCAGCCCGGCAACTTCGATACCGGCCTGCAGGGCATGGTACCCTGCAATGAGACCGACATTGCCGCCCCCCACAATAAACAATCGCTCGGCGCATTTCACCAAGTCGCGGTTGACCAGGGTCTGAAAGGCCCCTGCGCCATACACGCCCGGTAGGGTATTGCCCTTAAAGGTGAGTGATTTTTCGCGTGCGCCTGTGGCCACCAGCAAAACGCGCGGCTCCACCAGCAGATATTCTCCCTCGCGCACGACCCCCACCCTTTTATCGCTATAGACCGCCACGGCTGTGCTGTTTAACCAGGTTTGCACGCTCGGATATTGGGCGACTTGATTGGCCAAGCGGGTGGCGATGTCTATGCCGCGTGTCCCGGCGTAGCAGGCGTTAATCGAGCCAAAGAAGCGATGGGTTTGCAGCACCAGCTTTCCACCCAGGCGATGTTTGTCGTCAACCACCAACGTCTGGATTCCGCGCTGCCCCAGTTCAATGGCGGCGGAAAGCCCAGCCGGTCCGCCACCGATGATGAGACATTCGGTTTGAATTATGCGGGTAGGGGTGAATGTCTGCACAGGCGATAGGTCTTGGGGCAAGGCTGGCAAGCCAGAGAGCGGTTGAACGACCATGCCAGGGCGGACGAGCGTCATGCACGCCTTGCAGGGTAATCCATCGGCAATGACGGTACATTGCGCGCATTGTCCATTGGCGCAGAAAATGCCTTGCGGCGAACCATCTTTGGGGTGGTAGCCAAAAATGCGGATGCCGTTGGCAAACAAGGCGCTGGCAATCGTCTCGCCAGCACAGGCTTCTAGGGTTTGGCCTTGCCAGGTAAACGAAAAACAATCCCGCTCCTCGATAGATAGGATGGGATGGGAACGAATGCGATAGTTGGTCATGGGGGGAGTTCCTTATCGGCAAATGGATGAGGATTCGCCCCTAGCATAGCAAAGTGCGTTTGACCTGGCTAGTGATGATTATCACAAGGTTGACATGTGAGAGGGATATATTTTAGCCAAAAAGCACTCTGAAAGAGCAAAGGCCTGGACATTTTGTCAGGCGGGTTACCCCTCGCCGAGTTCTGGGATAGGCTCAGTTCTCACCATGCGTTGAGAAATCCAGTTTTCGACCCAAAAGATGACCAATGCTGTCCAAACGAGGCCAAAGCCGATGGCCTGGCTTGCGCTGAAAGGTTCTTTGTAGACCAGCACACCCAGCAGGAATTGCAGCGTGGGAGCGAGGTATTGCATAAGCCCAATCATCGAAAGCGGGATGCGATGGGCGGCGGAGGCGAACATGAGCAGGGGGACGGTGGTGACGATGCCCGCGCCGACCAGCAGCAGGTTGGTGATGAGGTCGGTGTGTAGGAAGGCGGCCTTGCCTGTGGCTTCCTGCGCGCCCAGGTAGAGCAGGGCCGGCAGGAACAGGATGCCGGTTTCGAGCGTTAGGCCGTAGACCGAGCCAAGCGGGGCTACTTTTTTGACCAGGCCGTAGATGCCAAACGAGAAGGCCAGCACGAGCGCAATCCAGGGCAGGCGGCCATAGGCAAAGGTCAGGTAGGCCACGCCCAGGGCGGCCAGCCCAACCGGCAGCCATTGCAGCGGGCGCAGGCGTTCGCGCAAGAACAGGACGCCTAACGAAACGCTAATTAGCGGGTTGATGAAGTACCCTAGGCTGGTTTCGACGATGAACCCGGCATTGACCGCCCAAACATACACCAACCAGTTTAGGCCTATCAGCAAGGCTGCTACTAAGTACATGCGAACGATTTGGCGGTTGCGCAGGTTAGCAAGTACAGCCTGCCCCTGGCGGGTAACCAAAACAAATAGGAACAAAAAGACAAACGACCAAAGAATGCGATGGGAAAGCAGTTCCAGTGCTGCAACGTTTTTGAGCCACTTCCAGTAAATGGGGAATACGCCCCAGATGAGATAGGTGCCAAAGGCGAGCAACAATCCTTTTTTATCCATGCGGTCTCCAAAAATTTATAAATACACGTCCAGTTTGCCGTGTAAAAGCCCCTGGTAAACGGAAACAATGCGCTTGGCAATGGTCTCCCAGGCATATTCGCTGGCGTAGCGGTGCGCGTTTTCGCCCATTTGGCGGCGCAGGTCGTGGTCGCTCAGCAGTTGTGTGAGTTTTTCACATAGCGCATCATGGTCTCCATCTGGCACATGAAAGCCGGTGATGCCATCCTGCACCAGGAAGGCCAACCCGCCAACTTGCGAGGCGACGACCGGCGTGCCGCAGGCCATTGCCTCGAGCGCGACCATGCCAAACGACTCGTAGTGCGAGGGCATAACCAGCACTTCGGCAGCGGAGTAGTAATAGGGCAGCGTATCTTGTCCGCGCTTGCCGAGGAAGACGACCAGGTGTTTCATGCACAGTTCGTGGCACAGCGCTTGCAGACGCGCCATTTCGGAGGTCATGGTTTCGGGGCTGGCGTTGGGGTCGCCGCCGATGATGACCAAATACGCCGGGCGTTCCATTTCTTTCACACGCAGGCAGGAGACGGCGCGGATGAGCGTATCTACCCCTTTCAGTGGCTCAATGCGCCCCACAAATAAAATCATGCGGTCGTCTTTGGGGATGCCAATGTAATCTTTGGCTTCATCGGGGGGGATAGGGTAGAAATGGCAAGTATCTACCCCCGGCGGGATGATGGTGATTTTGCTTGGCTGCGCCTTGTAGAGCCATTGCAGTTGCGCTTGTTCGGCGGGGGTGGCGGCGATGATTTTATCGGCCCGTTTTAGCACGCGCCGCTCGCCATCTAGCCGGTATGCGCCTTCTTTTTCCGATTCGCTCTGGGCAATGCGGTTTTTCATCTCGCCCAGGGTGTGGAACATATGGACAATCGGAACCTGCCAGGAATCGGAGAGCATTTCTGCCGCCAGGCCAGACATCCAGTAGTGGCTGTGCAGGATGTCGTACCGGATGCCTTTTTCGGCAGCGAAGGCTTTTATCCCGTCCACAAACTGCGGGATGTATTCGGCCAGTTGCTTTTTGGGCAGCGGCTGTTCTGGCCCGGCGCGGACGTGCACCACGCGGTTGCCGTAGCCCAGGTCGTGCAGGACGTGCGGGACGTGTTCATCCTGCGAGCGGGTGAAGACATCGACATGGATGCCCAGCCGCCCCAGTTCGCGGGTCAGGTCGCGGACGTAAACGTTCATGCCGCCGGTGTCTTTGCCACCCAGGGTGGCCAGCGGGCAGGTGTGGTAAGAAAGCATGGCAACGCGAATCATGGGGTCTATTGTACGCCAGTGTCTAAAATATTGCGAATTTCGGGGGAATCTTGTATAATCCCGCCCGCTAGTTAACCAGCCACCGTAGCTCAGCTGGCAGAGCAGACGATTCGTAATCGTCCGGTCAAGGGTTCAAATCCCTTCGGTGGCTCAAATCGAAAAGAAAATTGCCCTGTAACTCGTGTTTTCACTGGGCGTTCTCCTTCTTTGATGGCGACTGCTGGATGGGTGGTCGCTGTTTTGTCTTAATCTCCATTCTCATCTCCGCAGTTAATCGGTAGAATGGCCACGAAATACACAGATGGGAAATATTTCCCATCCAACCTGTCCCAAATTTCCTTGCAAAAATGTAATTTTTTTGCGATAATGCAAACAGTTTTGTTTGTAGAGCGGATTGTTTTTAGCGGTAAAGCCCCCAGAAACCCCTGACAGCGTTGTTTTGCGGAATGCTCACGGAAACCAAAGTGATAAGTGGGCAGTCCTTTACCACCAGTTGGAGCTACAACTCCGCTGACCTGCCAGTGACCATGACCTACCCGGACGGTGAAGTGGTGACGAACACCTACTCGCCGCAAATGCTGCTCGAAACGGTGACCGGTAGCAGCCCGTATGTCACATCCACCTCCTACGATTCCGCCGGGCGCCTGACCGGGCGCGCGCTGGGTAATGGGCTTTCCCAAACCTATGCCTACTACCCCTGGAACCAGCAGGGTGGACGCCTGCAAACCTTGTCAATCGCCGGCCTGCAAAACCTGAACTATCAGTATGACCTGGTCGGAAACATCACCCGAATCGAGAACCCAATCGCCGCCGAAACCCAGACCTATGCCTATGACGCCCTCGACCGCCTGACCGGCTGGACGCTGTTCACGAGCGCCCAGACCCGTTCGGAAATCTACGGCTATGACCCGCAGACCGGCAACCTGGCCTGGCGGAACGTCGAAGCCGTCCAGCCGGTGTACGACCCGCTGATGGCGAACCTGGCCGCCTGGTGGAGCATGGACGAAAGCAGCGGGCCGCGCGCCAACCGGCATGGCGGCGCTTTCCTAACTCCACAGGGAACGGTGACCGCAGTCGCAGGCCAGCGCGGCAATTCGGTTCGGTTCTCTGCGTCCACACCCGGTCACCTTCGTCAGGAGGACAGCCCCCTCAACAGCGGTGGGGATTTCAATTTCACACTGGCTGCCCAGGTGTACCTGGAAAACCAGACCGGCACGGCCATCATCGTCAACAAGGGCAGCAAGATGGACATGAACCAGCGTGACTACACCCTGTCGGTCTCGAATGGGATAATCACCTTCGGAGTGGGGAACGGCTCCAGCACGGCCTCCGTCAGCAGCAGCGCGGCGGTCACGGCCAATGCCTGGCATACCGTCATCGCCTGGCACGACGCCGAAAACGACACGCTCAACCTGCAAATCGACAACGGAACCGTGTTCTCCGCCCCCTACAGCGGCGGCGCGAGCGACACGGCCTTCCCGCTGACTGTGGGCGCTTTTGCCGATAACACCTACGTCCTGAACGGCCGGGTGGACGAACTGGCGCTCTACAAGCGCCTGCTGACCGCCAGTGAGCGCGCCTGGCTGCATAACAGCGGCCAGGGACGCGCCTACACCGACATTCCCGCTCCGCAACTCCCGCCGGATGTGTCTCTGGTGTATGCCTACGGCGACCCGGCCCACGCCCACGCCGTGACGAGCGTCAGTAATCAGTCATCCGTGAACAGTTACCAGTACGACGCGAATGGCAGCCAGGTGACGCGCGACATCGCCAACGACGGGCAGTACCAACTGCTGTACGATGCGGAAAATCGCGTCGTGGAAGTCAAGAAAAATGGCGCCACCATCGCCCAATTCACCTATGACGGCGATGGGAAACGGGTAAAATCGGTCGAAGGCGGCGTCACCATCCTGTTCGTTGGCGGGCATTACGAAGTCAAGGGCAGTGAAATCACCAAGTATTATTTCGCTGGTTCGACGAGAATCGCAATGCGCAAGTACACCATCCCGCAGAGCATGACCGTAGAATATTTCCTGACCGACCATTTAGGCTCGACGAGTATCACGACTGACGCCGCTGGCGCGAAGACTTCCGAAATGCGCTATAATCCCTGGGGTGAAATCCGCTACGCCTGGACAGCGTCGCTATCCACCACCCCCGCCTACCAACTGACCAGATATACCTACACCGGCCAGTACTCGTACCTGGACGACCCCACCACGGCGGGCGTGACCGAAGGTTTCGGGCTAATGTTCTATAACGCCAGATGGTACGATCCCGCCCTAGCCCGCTTCGCCCAGGCGGACAGTATCATCCCGCTCGAGAGCCAGGGCGTCCAGGCGTGGGACAGGTACGCCGGGATGAACAATAATCCGGTCAGGTATTCGGATCCG
>QEXW01000079.1 GCA_003130845.1 Anaerolineae bacterium | reverse complement strand
TGAACAGCCCGGCGGGGTCATTCCGCAAATTCTCGGCCATTTGAATGTGAACGCGCAAGCCCTGGCTGACCGCCTGGATGCGACCTTGCGCGCTACTCCGAAAGCCAACATCTTTGGCGGCGGTGGAGCCGGGCAGATTTTCATCACTCCGCGTGTTAAACGCATTATTGACCTGGCCAACGAAGAAGCCAATCGCCTGCGCGATGAGTACATCTCAACCGAACACATCTTCCTGGCGATTTTGACCGAGCGTAACACCCCTGCGGCGCGCGTGTTGGAAAGCGCCGGCATTACCCGCGAACGTGTATATGAAGCCATTCAGCAGATTCGCGGTGGTCAGCGTGTCACCGACCCTCAGGCCGAAACCCGCTATCGCACCCTGGAAAAATACTCGCGTGACCTAACGCAACTGGCGCGCGAAGGCAAACTCGACCCGGTGATTGGCCGCGATACGGAAATTTTACGTCTTATTCAAATTCTCTCACGCCGCACCAAAAACAACCCCGTTTTGATTGGCGAGGCCGGTGTGGGCAAGACGGCCATTGTCGAAGGCTTAGCGCAAAAAATTGCCAACAATGATGTCCCAGAGATTCTCAGTGGCAAGCGCGTGTTGGCCCTTGATTTAGGCGCCATGATTGCCGGTTCACGTTTTCGTGGCGAATTTGAAGAGCGCCTTAAGGCGGTGATGGAAGAGGTGCAGCGCTCGCAAGGGGATATTATCCTGATGATTGATGAACTGCACACGGTGGTGGGAGCGGGTGCAGCCCAGGGCGCTATGGATGCTTCTAACATGCTCAAGCCGGCCCTGGCGCGCGGCGAATTACAATGCATTGGCGCAACCACCCTCGATGAGTTCCACAAGTACATTGAAAAAGATGCCGCCCTCGAACGTCGTTTTGCTCCCATTTATGTGGATGAACCTTCGGTAGAGGATGCCATCAAAATGCTCAAAGGCTTGCGAGACCGCTACGAGGCCCATCACAAAGTGCGCTACTCCGACGCCGCACTCGAGGCTGCTGTCCGCCTTTCAGACCGCTACGTAACCGACCGGCACCTGCCGGATAAGGCGATTGACCTAATGGATGAAGCCGCCGCCAAACTGCGGGTGGCACTCTATTCCATGCCGCCTGAACTTAAGGCGATGAAGAACGAAATTGACCGCTTGGCTGCTGAAGAGGAACAAGCCGGTCTTGCGCGTGAATACGAGCGCGCGGCACAGAAAAAATCGGAACGCTTGCGCTTGGAACAAGAGTACCGTGCCCGGCGCGATAAGTGGGAAGCCGAAAACCAAATTGACGAAGTGGTAGATGTCAACGACATTGCCGAAGTGGTTCACCAATGGACAGGGATTCCGGTCAACCAAATGATGGAGACCGAAGCCGAAAAGCTACTCCACATGGAAGAGCGCCTGCATGAGCGTATCATCGGCCAAGACGAAGCCATTCACGCCATTTCAGATGCTATCCGCCGCGCTCGCAGCGGTCTCAAAGACCCTAGCCGACCGATTGGCTCCTTCATCTTCATCGGGCCGAGCGGCGTGGGCAAAACTGAGTTGGCTAAAGCGCTGGCGTGGTTCTTGTTTGATGACGAAGATGCTCTGGTGCGGATAGACATGTCAGAATACCGCGAGCAGCACACCGTGAGCCGTTTGTTTGGCGCACCGCCCGGCTATGTAGGCTATGAGGAAGGCGGCCAACTCACCGAAGCCGTTCGGCGCCGCCCCTATCGGGTCTTGTTGTTCGATGAAATCGAAAAAGCCCACCCCGAAGTGTGGAATGCCCTCTTACAAATTTTGGACGATGGCCGGATGACCGATGGCCAAGGGAATGTGGTGGACTTCCGCAATACCGTGCTGATTATGACCAGCAACCTAGGTACAGAATACGTGCGCAAAGGTGGAACGCTGGGTTTTGTGCAGAAATCGGCGGATGATGGCGAGCGGGAAGCACACCAAAAAATCGAAAAAGCACTCAAGAGCGCCTTCCGTCCCGAATTCCTTAACCGCATTGATGAAATCATCATGTTCTCGCCGCTCAGCCTAGAGCAGATGGAAAAGATTGTAGACTTGCAGATGCGAGAAGTGCAAGCCCGCTTGGATGAATACGGCGTGCATGTCGAACTGACCCCGGCGGCTCGCGCCTGGCTCGCCAAACAAGGCTACGACCCGGCGTTTGGCGCCCGCCCCTTGCGCCGCGCGATTCAAAAGTTTATCGAAAGCCCCCTTTCAGTGGAATTGCTGGCCAAACGTTACGAAAAGGGAAGTGCGGTCATCGTAGATATTGCAGACGATAAAATCGTCTTTCGCCCGGCGAACGTCGTAGAACCTGTTTCATAACGGTTTATTGCCAATCGCTTCGCTCGTACACCAGCCTCCTTCCGTGTAGTCTGAAGGAGGCTGTGTTTTTTGGGAGCCGAGTCTGCGCTACTCAAAACAAGGCAAGGACTTACGATAAAATAAGCCATCTGCGCTTAGTTTTAAGGAGAAAAGAATATGAAACGACTGCACTTTGGCGCGGCTTGGTATCCCGAGCACTGGCCAGTGGAACGCTGGGCGGAAGATATTCGCTTGATGAAAGAAGCTCATTTCACCGTCGTCCGCTTGGCGGAATTTGCTTGGTCTACCCTTGAACCGGCGGAGGGTGAGTTTCGGTTTGAGTGGCTGGAGCAAGCGATTGCATTGTTGGCACAGTCGGGCATCTCGGTTGTGCTTGGCACGCCCACAGCGGCCCCGCCGGCCTGGCTCGTGCAAACATATCCGCAATCCCTAGCTGTAGATGAATATGGCCGCCGTGTGCAGTTTGGCAACCGCTGTCATTACTGTGTGAATTCCCCAGACTTTCATCGCGCTGTGCAGCGGATTGTGCGTGCTATGGCCGAGCGTTTTGGTAATCATCCGCATGTTATCGGTTGGCAGATAGACAATGAATACAATCGTGTTTGTTACTGTGAGCATTGCCAGGCAGAATTTCAGGCCTTCTTGCGGGTGGAATATGGCACGCTTGACGAATTGAATACACGTTGGACAACTGCCTATTGGAGCCAGACCTATTCGGATTGGGCGCAAATCCCGCTGCCGATTGGCCCGCATAACCCTGGTTTAATGCTTGCCTTTCGGCGTTTTGTTACCCGCTCTTATCGTAATTTTCAAAAACTACAGTTGGACGAGCTGCGCGCCCACTTGCCCGCTTCGGTGTGGGTGACGCACAATTTCATGAACTGGTTTGGCGCTTTTGACCATTATGCCCTTTCTGCTGATTTGGACCTAGCCTCGTGGGATTGGTACATTGGCAGTGGGCATCACGACCATTTGCGAAGCGGTGCAGCACATGACCTGGTGCGTGGTTACAAGCGCCGTAACTTTTGGCTGATGGAGACTCAGCCTGGTCATGTGAATTGGTCCAACACCAACAATGCGCTCAACAAAATGGAAGCCCGCGCCATGGCGTGGCATGCCGTAGCACACGGGGCGGATGCTTTGCTTTACTGGCAATGGCGCTCGGCTCTGAATGGACAGGAACAATATCACGGCACACTGGTGGACCAATCTGGTCAGCCACGCCCATTTTATGAAGAAGCGCAGTTGATTGGAGACGAGTTTGCGCGTGTTTCTGAGTTGGTGATAGATTCGTTCGTGCAGGCCAAAATTGCGATTTTGAACTGTTATGAAAGCCGCTGGGCCATCGAATTTCAGCGACACAACAACGCGTTCGACTATGTGTCCTATTTGGAACATTGGTATCGCTCGCTATCGGCCAATAACTTGGAAATTGATGTGATTTCTGCCGATGCGGCGCTGGAGGGCTATAAATTGGTGATTGCGCCGGCGCTGATGGTGTTAGATGAACAGCGTGTACAACGGTTGCGTGATTTTGTGCAGCGTGGTGGGCGGCTGGTACTCACCCTGCGAACCGGCCTGAAAGACCGTCACAATGCTTTGTTGGCTTCGCGCCCGCCTGGCCCCTTGGCCGAATTGGCCGGGGTGGAGGTAGAAGAGTATTATTCCCTCGAACATCCGATACCGGTGGAGGGCAAATTATTTCAGGGCAGCGCTTCGGTTTGGGCAGAGCGTTTGCGTTTGTTAGGCCAACCGTTCACGACCGTTATGGCACGCTATGGCGCGTGTAATGGTTGGCTGGATGACCAACCGGCGGTTGTGGTCAATCCGTTTGGGGCTGGGTTTGTCTACACCGTTGGGGCATGGCTAGAGGACCGCAGTCAAGAAATTCTGGTACGACAGATTTTGCGCAATGCCGAGCTGAAACCGTTTGAAACTCCCCCGACAGTAGAGGCGCGCACACGCATTCGCCCTGATGGGACACGGTTATATTTCATCATTAATCACAGCCGCCAAGAACAAACCTTTACTTTGCCTTGGCCGGTGACCGACCATTTGACCGGGCAAGAGTTTGCCCAAGGGCCACTCACGCTCTATCCGTATGCGGTTGCCCTGCTCACCCGGCGAGATTGAAAACCGCATGCTTTTGCGCATTGGGGTTGGCTGTATCTGGTGTAAAATACATTTGTTCTACATTTGCACCGTCGCGCCGCGACGGGACCTAGACCTTAAAGGAGATGTTCATGTTTCACACACTCATCATTGTTGGCAACCTGGGCCGAGACCCTGAAATGCGCTATACCCCTTCGGGTCAACCGGTGACTTCGTTTTCGGTGGCCACCAGCCGCCAATATACCGGTAGCAACGGTCAACCCGTCAAAGAAACCATCTGGTTCCGCGTAACAACCTGGGGCAAGCAGGCCGAAATTTGCAACCAGTATCTCAAAAAAGGCAGCAAAGTGCTGATTGAAGGCCGCCTGACCGCAGACCCGAACACGGGCGGCCCGCGCCTGTGGACGCGCCAAGATGGCACGGCCGGGACCTCGTTTGAAGTGACCGCAAACACAGTGCGTTTTCTCTCTAGCCGAGAAGAGGGCGGCGCAGGTAGCGCGCTCTCGGCTGAAATGGGCGGGTCATTCGTTGGCGCGCCGGAAGAAGATATTCCGTTCTAATTGCACCATTCCGCAGGGTCATGCTGCCCTGGGGGATGGTTTCTCACTGCGAGGTCGTTATGACGCCTCATCGTGTTCCTACCACTCTGGAAGTGCCGGCTAGCCTGCAGCCCGTGTATGCTAACCTGGTGCGCATTGCTCATTCTCCGGCCGATATTGTGCTTGATTTTGCACACCTTTTACCTGGCGAAAACAAAACCGAGGTGAATGCGCGCGTGGTGATGTCCCCGCTCAGCGCGAAACTCCTCTTGCGTGCTCTGACGGAAAACTTGGCCCGTTACGAAGCCGCTTTTGGTGAAATTCACATGCCTGCCTCAACCCTGGCAGACCAATTGTTCCGACCCTTTCAACCCCCTGAAACACCCTCTACCGAAGAAGGAAAGTCATAAGAGTATGAATCAACTCGAAACGCTAGCCGAGCAAATTCGCGAGCAATTTGATATTCGCACGGCTGCTCGCGACCAAGCGCTAGCGCAGGCACGCATGTTGACCCGCTTTTGTGCGCAGGCGATTCGTGCGGTGCATCGCCAAGATTTGCAGACCATGACCGCGCACCTGACGAAGGCAAGAGCGCTTTTTGATGCTTTGCGGGGGTTGCTGGCGCCTTATCCTGACCTCTATTATGCCGGTTACACCCAAGATGCTCTTAAAGAGTTTGTGGAAGCGAATATCACCTGTGCTTTGATTTTGGACCAGCCCTTGCCGGGCCCGGCTGAGTTGGGCGTGGAAGCGAATACTTATATGAACGGCTTGGCGGAATCGGTGGGAGAACTGCGCCGCCGCTGTCTTGATATTTTGCGGCATGGGTATTCTGCCGAAGCCGAGCGCTTGCTTGGTCTGATGGATGACATCTACGCCATTTTGGTGACTATGGATTATCCTGATGCGATTACCAATGGACTACGCCGTCAAACTGACCTGGCACGTGGCATTCTTGAAAAAACGCGCGGTGACATCACCTTTAGCCTGCGCAGCGAATATTTGGAGCAAGCCTTGGCGCGCTTGGGTCAACAATTCGGAAATGAACCCGCAGCGCATACCCAACCCCTAAGCCGCGCTTTGCCTGACGAGGAGTGATACTATGGCAAAAGGCGGACGGAAATATCGCCTGCTTCTCTATCGTCATGTTCTTAACCGCTGGTGGCCTGCCACCCTGTTCGTCGCTCTCTTGCTTTTTTTGTATGTTGGTGTGCTGTGGGGGGCGCAATGGTACTTTCTTGATCCAGCGGAGAACCCGTTGCCCATTTTATCTGACCGAGATGGCTATCTTTTGATTGGCGCTGGCGGCTTTGCCTTGCTGATTACATTTTTATTTTGGTTGGCGCGCAATGGGGCCTATGTGCAACTGTTTGATACCTATCTGCGGATAGTGACCCCCTTTATGCGCATCCATGTTGCTTACAAGCGGATTCACCGCACGGTCACTGCTCAAGTGGTGGATTTGTTTCCCCCCTCCAAATATAAGGGAACTGCCCGCGAAATCCTTGAGCCGCTTTCCAATGAAACAGCTTTGGTTGTTCACTTGACGGCGTATCCATTACCGCGTCGTGTGTTGCGGTTGTTTCTTTCGCCGTTCTTTTTTTACGATAAAACCCCTCACTTTGTTTTCATCGTAGATGACTGGATGCGCTTTAGCATTGAGTTAGACAGCCGCCGAACAGGGGGAAAGCCCCAAGCACCTCGCCGTCCGGCCGGGCCTCGTCTTGGGTCTGGTTTATTAGACGAGTTGATGCGGAAATAAAAAACGGCCATTTGCTACTTTTTCACAAATGGGGTTTGTTTTTGCCGCCTTGAGTTGTGATAATTGTCACTATCGTTTTGTGACAAATTGCTTTGTGATTTTTGGCGCAAAGTGATATGATTATAAGCGACAAGAGCAATCCCATGCTCCTCGCTGTCTCCTCCTTTGGCGAACGCCTACGCCGGGTCCTCCCCCCGGCGTATGGCTGTTAATATAGAGAATTATGCATCTAAGGGGCTTTTGACTGCCAGGCCGCCTCTCTGTAAGACATGGGTGTAAATCATGGTGGTTTTGACGTCTTTATGGCCAAGCAGTTCTTGCACGGTGCGAATGTCGTACCCATTTTGGAGCAGATGGGTAGCGAAGGAGTGTCGGAAGGTGTGGGGGGAGACGGGTTTTTCGATTCCAGCGGCTTTGGCAGCGGCGCGGATGGCTTTTTGCAGGACGCTGGGGTCGGCATGGTGACGGCGTATCTGGCCACTTTTGGGGTCTTTGGACAGGTTTGCGGCAGGAAATAGGTATTGCCAACCCAGTTCGCGGGCGGCGTGGGGGTATTTTCTGGCTAGAGCGTAGGGCAAGTAAACTTCTCCTAAGCCTTGGGCGAGGTCTTTTTGGTGGGTGAGACGGACGGTTTCGATTTGCAGCTGCAGAGGTTCGCGCAGACTATTGGGAAGGGGGGTCACGCGGTCGTCCTCGCCTTTTCCATCGCGGACGATGACCTGGTGGTTGCCGAAATCAATGTCTTTGACGCGCAAGCGCAGGCATTCCATCAGGCGCAGGCCGGAGCCGTAGAGCAGTTGGGCCATGAGCCTGGGGACGCCGTTCATGTGGTTGATGACGGCGCGGGTTTCTTGGGGGGTGAGGACGGTGGGCAGGGTTTTGGATTTTTCGGCGCGGAAGACTTCGGGGGGGATTTCGATGGGGATTTCGAGAACGTGGCGGTAGAGGAAGAGGATGGCGCTGAGGGCCTGGTTTTGAGTGGAGGCGGCGACGTGTTTTTCGATGGCGAGGTGGGCCAGGAATTGTTGGATTTCTTGAAGACCCATGTCTTTGGGGTGGCGTTTGTTGTGAAAGAGGATGTAGCGTTTTATCCATTCGCGGTAGGTTTGTTCGGTGCGATAGGAGTAGTGTTTGATGCGGATGGCTTCGGAGACCTGGTCGAGGAGTTTTTTGTCTTTACGGGGTGGAAAGGTGTCGTTTGTCATGTTGACTTGGGGGGTGGGTTTTTATATAATTTTGGTAACTGAAGAGCGGTAATTGGTAATTGGTGGTTGAAAGAAGGCAGGTTGTTCCAGGCGAGTTTTAAGGTTTTGCCGCCTAATGTCCGAAATGATTTAGGTTATTATACGGCATGTATCCGTCCATAGTCAATTATGTGGCTTTTTGCCGCATATCCAATAGTTGGCACGCCCTTGCAAAACAAAAACTCAACAATGGACTACGAACTCTATCACGATGAATGACTTGAAGGCGGTTATTGGCACGGTATGCTATTAGTGCCAGTTGAAAATAAACAAGGTTTTTTAGATTTACTCCTGAAAGCAAGAAATAATGCTCGGTACTCAGACAAAATTGGTATTAAGAAGGTTGACCGCAAAGGAATTATTTACGATTGCGCCTCTGCGTGGACGCAAATTGGCGTTGCCTGTATGCGCTCAACAACTAAAGGAAAGACCGAGCCAGCATTTTTAGGACTTCGTGAAAAAGGCAAGCCACAATATGAACAAATTGACATACATGGAATGAAATTTATATTATTTCGTGAACGTGACTCTCACAAGG
>QEXW01000078.1 GCA_003130845.1 Anaerolineae bacterium | reverse complement strand
GTTCTATGCGGTCACCCGCAGCCTGAAACTGCGAAGAATTACCATTCCTGCTCAGGAAACCGCTGTTCAACTTTTACACAACGATTGACATACTACCAAGAAGGGCGCGTCAATCTCATCAGCAAATACGTAGCAGTAGAACTTTACCGCATCTTACTGGGAGAAATTACCACCGACATCTTCAAATATGAGTTCGGCAACTTTAGCCTAGAAGAACAACTACAACTGGACGAAAAAGTCAAACAATCTCAAAAACTCATCGGCCGAATTGGAAAAGAATATGCGCGCTTACTCAAAATCAGCGGCGGCAACCTAGCCAACTTGCCCAACGAAGCCCTGGAACTCATCCGAAACCAATTTGAACTACTCAAAGAACTGATGCGCGGCATTCTAAAAATCATTCGGCGAGAATAGAAAAGATGCCCCAAAACGACAAAAGGCGGCTCGTTCTGAACCGCCTTTCAATAAGGAGAAAAGAGAACCTAGCCCTTATTTTTGTTATATACGTCAAAAAATACAGCCATGAGTAATACGAATCCCTTAATGGCTTGTTGCCAATCAATACCAATGCCCAAAATAGACATACCGTTATTCATCACCCCAATCACAAATGCCCCAACAACCGCACCAATTACTGTTCCAATCCCTCCACTGGCAGAAGCACCTCCGATAAAACAAGCTGCAATCACATCTAACTCAAAACCAACTCCTGCCTTTGGAGTAGCCGTATTTAAACGCGCAGCCACAATCATACCTGCTAATGCCGCCAAAACGCCCATATTTACAAAAGTCATAAACAACAAACGAGAAGTATTTACACCAGAAAGCCGAGCTGCTTTTTCATTTCCACCCATGGCATAAATTCGTCGCCCAATAACTGTCTGACTCGAAATGAACGCAAAAAACACAATCAAGATTGCCATCACAACCAAAACGTTTGGGAAACCCTTATAAGAAGCCAAGAGATACGAAAGACCAAGTACAGCACCAGCAATTAAAGCATTCTTAACAATAAAAAAGTACATCGGGGGAACTTCAAAACCATACTTTTGTTGATTCTTTCGAGAACGATAATCAATAAAAATGAGCGCAATCACAACCAAAATGCCAATCAACATCGTCGTTAAGTGAAAGCCCTGGATATTGAAAAGGTCAGGAATAAAGCCTGTACTCAGACGCTGAAACGGTATAGGAAAAGGTCCTACTGCCTCCCCTTGCAAAATCAAAAGAGTGAGACCACGAAAAATAAGCATGCCTGCCAGAGTAACAATAAAAGCGGGAATTTTCACATACGCAACCCAGAATCCATGCCACGCGCCAATCAAGGCACCAACCAATAAGCAAATCAACATGGTCAAGCCCCAATGCAAACCACTCTTAACCATCAAAACTGCCGCCACCGCCCCAACAAACGCCGCCACAGACCCAACCGAAAGATCAATCCAACCCGAAACAATAATCAGGAGCATTCCCAGCGCCATCACAATCACATAGCTGTTCTGCAAAACCAAATTCGTAATATTGACAGGGCGCAACAAAATGCCATTGGTAACAAACTGAAAAAATACCATGATAACCACGAGAGCAATCAACATCCCATACTCTCGAAGATTATTTCGAAGAAGCGACAGCAACGTTTTCATGATTTCTCACCTCGTATATTGATTATTGAGTCATAATACACTTCATAATTGCCTCTTGCGACGCTTCGCTAGAGGGCATCTCTCCTATGAGTTTGCCTTCACGCATAATGTAAATGCGATCACACATTCCAAGGATTTCTGGCAATTCAGAAGAAATCAAAACAATCGCTTTGCCCTGCTCGGCCAACTGATTAATAAGACTATAAATTTCATATTTTGCACCCACATCAATACCACGTGTGGGTTCATCGAGAATGAGAATTTCGGGGTTAGCAAAAAGCCATTTGCTCAAAACCACTTTTTGCTGATTGCCACCGGAAAGATTAACTGTTTCCTGCAAAATACTCGAGCACTTGATATTCAATCTCTCCCGATACTCCATCACCGCTCTAATTTCACGCGGTTCATTAAGAACGCCACGATGTGAGACTGAACTTAAATTGGTCAGAGTAATATTATCTTTCACAGACTTAATCAGTATGAGACCGTACGCTTTACGGTCTTCTGTAACATAAGCAATACCATTTTGAATTGCTTTTTCAATCGTGCTTACGTCCACCTCTTTACCGTGCCTGAACACCTTGCCACTGATTCTCACCCCATAAGAGTGGCCAAAAATGCTCATAGCCAGCTCAGTGCGACCTGCACCCATCAAACCCGAAAGCCCAACCACTTCTCCACGACGCACATAAAAACTAATGTTATCGCTCACTTTACGATCTGCATGTAGAGGATGATAAACATTCCAGTCGCGCACCTCAAAGATAACTTCTCCAATTTTTGCATGGCGCGGCGGAAAGCGGTGAGTCAAATCACGCCCAACCATACCACGAATAATTCGATCTTCATCTACCACCTCCTTTCGGCAATCGATAGTTTCTATAGTGGTCCCGTCCCGCAAAATGGTGATCGAATCAGCAACGCGAGAAACCTCATTCAGCTTGTGTGATATCAAGATCGAAGAAATCCCATGCTCCTTCAACTGCAACAAAAGAGACAGCAATTTATCACTATCCGTTTCATTCAAAGAAGCGGTAGGCTCATCTAAAATCAGCAACTTTACCTTTTTAGCAAGCGCCTTAGCAATCTCTACAAGCTGTTGCTTTCCTACACCAATATCAGCAATTAAGGTTTGAGGCGATTCGTGCAATCCAACCCTATTTAATAGTTCTTTTGCTTGTGCAATCGCCTCGTTCCAATGAATAATTCCATTTTTCGCACGCTCATTTCCTAAAAACAAATTCTCCGCAATCGAAAGAAAAGGAATAAGTGCAAGTTCCTGATGAATAATCACTAACCCAACGCGTTCCGATTCGCTAATATCGTGGAAACGACACTCCCGGCCCTCAAAAAAAATTTGCCCATCATACGTTCCATACGGATAAACACCACTCAAAACCCTCATCAAGGTAGATTTGCCAGCGCCATTTTCACCTACAAGAGCATGAATTTCCCCGCGTCTCACCCGAAAACTAACATTATCAAGCGCTTTTACGCCAGGAAATGTTTTTGTAATATTACGCATTTCAAGAATAAACTCAGACATATTCTCTACCCTGAGGTTTAAGATTCTTGCTGACCTACAGCCCAAAAAACCAAACTCAAACAGAGCAAATGGGTGTGTGAGGTTATTTCTCACACACCCAAGGCGGAAGAAGTTATTTCAATTGATCAGCCGTGTAATAACCACTTTCAATCAGATATTTCTCATAGTTAGTAATATCTACACTATAGGGCGTCAACAAGTAGGAAGGCACAATCTTAACACCATTGTTATACGTCTTCGTATCATTAATTGGCACTTCCTGCCCCTTCAGAGCGGCATCCACCATAATTGCTGCTTGTTTAGCAAGTTCACGGGTATCCTTAAAGACCGTGTACGTTTGCTCGCCAGCAATCATAGCTTTGATAGAAGCAATTTCCGCATCTTGCCCAGTAATCACAGGCATTGGCTGCTCTGGCGTACCATAACCGACACTCTTCAGGGCAGAGATAATCCCAATAGATAGCCCATCGTAGGGAGAAAGAACAGCATCTACCCGCTTATCAGTGTAATAGGCGCTTAACAGATTTTCCATGCGTGCCTGAGCAGTAATTCCATCCCAGCGCAGTGTAGAAACCTTATCCATGCCCATCTGACCAGATTGAATAACCAGCTTGCCACTATCAATATAAGGCTGCAAAACAGACATTGCCCCATCATAAAAATAATATGCATTTGTGTCATCTGGGGAACCACCAAACAGTTCAATGTTAAAGGGACCAGGCTGGTTTTTCAAGTCCAAAGCAGTCTCAATCTGAGTTCCCATAATGACGCCCACCCCGAAATTGTCAAACGTCACATAATAATCAACATGCGGCGAATTAACGAGCAAGCGGTCATAAGCAACGATGAGAATGCCCTTTTCTTTGGCCTTGGCTAAAGTATCCGTGAGGGTACTACCATCAATAGCAGCAATGATTAATACATCTGCCCCTTTGGTAATCATATTTTCAATTTGGGCTAACTGATTGGGAATATCATCATCGGCAAATTGCAAATCAGTATCATACCCTAAAGCCTGGAATTCCTTAACCATGCTTTCACCGTCCGAAATCCAACGAGTGGACGACTTGGTCGGCATAGAAATTCCTATCAGCTTCTTTTCTTCTGTTTGCTCAGAAGAAGCCTGACCACATGCGCTCAAAAGCAAAGCAAACACAAAAACAAGCGCACTTAAGGTGTATAGAGCATTTCTCTTCATAGTTTTCCTTTCCTTTCTCGGAAAAAACAAGAAAATAGGTAGCAGCGCTGCTTGTTATCGATAACGTTATCGATAACATTTTAGCACGATTACCACTTTCGTCAAGAGTGGTAAAAATTTTCAACGCGTTTTAGTGCAACATGCAAAAAGTCGAATTACCCACTCCCCATTGTCGTCTGGCGAACAACCAGACGAGTCGGCAAAACAATATCACGAGTCGCCAGGGCCTTACCAGCCGCCTCAACTTGCTCGAGCAAAACATTGACAGCCGTACGGCCTAGTTCACGCAACGGTTGTTCAATGGTCGTCAACGAAGGGGTAAAGTATGCCGATTCGGCCAAGTTATCAAAACCCACCACAGCCAAATCATCAGGAATGCGGATTCCGTGCACGTGCACATAATGCAACACGCCCAGCGCCATCTGGTCGTTGCTGACAAACACCGAATCCATCCGCGGGTATCGTGACACCAACTCGGCAAACGCCGCCTCCCCACTGGCAGAGCTCCAGTTCCCCTGGGTCCACTTATACGCGGCGACAGAAATTCCTGCCTGCCTCAAAGCATCTTCCCAGCCTTGCTTACGCTGACGAGCCTCTAACCATTCAAGCGGCCCAGCCACCAGCCCAATATGCCGTCGCCCAATAGATAGCAAATGCTCCACCGCGGCACGGGCACCACCATAATTGTCAATGCTAATTGTGTTGTAATTGGGATTGGGCTGACACTTCAAAAAAACAATCGGCGGACAAAACGATGGCAGCTGTGATTGCGCCACCTTAACATTTTCGTTCCACTCCGGCCCGGCAAAAATAATCCCCTCCACATGATGCGCCATCAAAGATTCAATCACCGGGACAATGTTGGGCGTATCAAAGCGCGGCAATTCTTTCAGAAAAACACCATACCCCGCGTGTTCAGCCTGCTCGGCAATCCCATTCAGCGTTTGGGAAACACCAACATACTTCAACCCAGCAATAATCACCCCCAAAGTATAACTACGCTGACGCACCAAACTACGCGCCAACGCACTCGGTTGATACCCAAGCGCGGCAATGGTGCGTTCAACCAGTTCACGCGTTTCAAGTGCAACATCTGGGCGCTTGTTAATCACCCGCGAAACGGTCTGTGTCGAGACATTGCAGGCTTGAGCCACATCCTTAATAGTAATTTTACGAGCTGCTTTACGGGGCATAAATCACCTAACTTCATTAAGTTTTGACTATTGTATTCTACTATACATTTGTTATAATTGTTCGTGAACGATAACGGTAACGATAACAACCGTTCTTACCCACCCCCCTTTCCGCCCGTTTGGGAGAGATACGATGAACCCAACTAGCGCAATTGAACAATCGCAAACCGCCTTGGGAATCGAACTCGGCTCGACCCGCATCAAAGCCGTTCTCATCGGCCCCAACCACGCTCCACTCGCCAGCGGCAGCCATGCCTGGGAAAATCGCTACGAAAACGGCATCTGGACCTACCCCCTAGAAGAAGTTTGGACAGGGTTACAAGAGACCATCCGTGCCTTAAAAGCAGACGTACAGAACCGCTACAACCTACGGCTGAACAAAGTCGGAGCCATGGGTTTGAGTGCGATGATGCACGGCTACCTGGCGTTCGACGCAAACGGAAATTTGCTCGTTCCGTTTCGCACCTGGCGCAATACCATCACCGGGCAGGCTGCCGCCGAATTAACAGAATTGTTCCAATTCAACATTCCTCAGCGTTGGAGCATTGCACATCTTTACCAAGCCATTCTCAACGCAGAAACACACATTAACCACATCAGCCATCTCACCACCTTAGCCGGTTACGTACATTCAAAACTCAGCGGGCAGAACGTGTTGGGAATTGGCGAGGCTTCGGGCATGTTTCCAATTGACAGCACCCGCAACGACTACAACCAACACATGCTGTCGCTATTCGATGAGAAACTTGCCCAGCGCAGCATCCCGTGGAGACTGCGCGACATCCTGCCACGCGTTTTGCTTGCCGGGCAGCCTGGCGGAACCTTAACCCAAGAGGGAGCGCAGCTACTCGACCCAACCGGGGAACTACAACCCGGCATTCCCCTCTGCCCACCAGAAGGCGATGCCGGCACAGGCATGGTCGCCACCAACAGCATCGCTGCACGCACCGGCAACGTCTCCGCCGGCACATCGGTGTTTGCTATGGTCGTCATGGAGAAACCACTCTCCAAAGTCTACCCGGAAATTGACCTAGTCACTACCCCAACCGGCAAACCAGTTGCCATGGTGCATAGCAACAATTGCACCTCCGACCTAAATGCCTGGGTAGGGTTATTCCATGAATTTACGCAAACGCTGGGCATCCAAATCACAGAAGAGACACTCTACGAAACACTCTACCGGCTGGCACTCTCCGCTGACCCCGACGCCGGCGGCTTGCTAGCATACAACTATGTCTCAGGAGAACACATCACCCACATCGAGGAGGGCCGCCCGCTTCTTGTGCGCACACCGGATAGTCGTTTTACCCTGGCAAACTTCATGCGCACACACCTTTTTGCCTCACTAAGTGCGCTCAAAATCGGCATGGAAATCCTGCTAGAGCAAGAAAAAGTACAACTTGAACGCATTTTTGGGCACGGCGGCTTCTTCAAAACCCCCGAAGTCGGGCAACGCATCATGGCAGCAGCGCTGGGAGTGCCGGTTTCCACCCTTTCCACTGCCGGGGAAGGTGGCGCTTGGGGCATGGCCCTCTTGGCGGCCTATATGCACAACAAAAATTCCACCGAAACACTAGAAACATACCTAAACGAACGAGTCTTCTCTGGCGAGCAAGCCCTAACCATCTCTCCCGATCCCACCGACGTACAAGGATTTGCTGCCTTCATCCAGCGATATAAACGCGGCTTGGAAATTGAAAAAATCGCCGCTGAAACGTTGAAGTAAGCAGGAACATAGCGATAAGAAATGGACATGCTCAACCAACTCAAAGAACAAGTCTGCTTTGCGAACCTGCAACTGCCTAAACATGGCTTGGTGACCTTCACCTGGGGCAACGTCTCTGGCATCGATCGCGCTGCTGGCTTGATGGTCATCAAACCTTCAGGAGTGCCTTATGAATCTCTGAGAAGCGCCGATATGGTGGTCGTAGAACTGCAAACCGGCCATGTTGTGGAAGGCACACTCAAACCATCCTCTGATACGCCTACCCATCTCGAATTGTATAAAGCCTTCCCGAACATCGGCGGCATTGTCCACACACACAGCCGTTGGGCAACCACCTTCGCCCAAGCCGGGTGTAGTCTCATCCCGCTCGGCACCACCCATGCCGATTACTTCTACGGTGAAATCCCCTGCACCCGCAAAATGCGCCCAGACGAAATTGCAGGCGAGTACGAACGTGAAACCGGACGCCTGATCGTAGAGACGTTTGCCGAACACGACCCAGATGCCATTCCCGCCGTGCTCGTTCACAGTCATGGCCCATTTACCTGGGGGCGCGACCCAATGGATGCCGTTCACAATGCAGTTGTGCTGGAACAAATTGCCTTCATGAACTTTCATGCCACTCAATTGAGACCAAACTTGTCACCCATGCAACAAGAATTGCTCGACCGACACTATCAGCGCAAACACGGTGCGAATGCATACTATGGTCAATGACGACGGATGCACTGTATAAGCCCTTATCAAAACAAATCGGCGCGATGCAACACGCGCCAAAAGGAGAGCCAACAATGATTGACTTAGCCGCATACGAAATCTGGTTTGTAACCGGCAGCCAGCACCTGTACGGCCCGAAGACTTTAGAACAAGTCGCTGCCAACTCCCGCGAAATTGCAGCCGCTTTGGATGCCTCAAACAAAATACCAACGCGCGTCATCTTCAAGCCTGTCGTAACCACGCCCGAAGCTATTACCCAACTGTGCCAAGAAGCCAACGCCGCGCCTCAATGCGTTGGGCTGATTACCTGGATGCACACCTTTTCCCCGGCCAAAATGTGGATTTCCGGCCTGCGCCTGCTCAAAAAACCATTTGCACACCTGCACACACAATACAACCGCGAAATTCCCTGGGCAGAAATTGATATGAACTTCATGAATCTGAACCAATCTGCGCATGGCGATCGTGAGTTCGGGTTCATTGGCGCACGCCTACGCTTGGAACGAAAAGTCATCGTCGGACACTGGCAAGACCCCGAAGTACAAGAGGAATTGGGCACTTGGGCGCGCGCTGCTTGTGCCTGGGCCGATTGGCAGGATGCAAAAATTGCCCGCTTTGGTGATAACATGCGTGATGTCGCCGTCACCGAGGGTGACAAAGTACAAGCGCAAATTCAGTTTGGCTATGATGTGTACGGCTACGGCGTAGGCGATTTGGTTCGAATGGTAAACGAGACCACCGAAACCGAAATCAACCAAATGGTGCAAGCCTATCTCGACGAATATGACGTTGTACCAGCCCTGCAACCCGGCGGCGAGCGGAACACTTCATTGCGAGAGGGCGCACGCATCGAAATCGGACTGCGCCGCTTCCTACAAGCAGGCAACTTCAAAGCCTTCACCACCACATTCGAGGACCTACACGGGCTAGCACAACTGCCCGGCTTGGCAGTTCAACGCCTGATGCGCGATGGATACGGCTTCGGTGCAGAAGGCGATTGGAAAACGGCCGCTCTCGTGCGTGCGATGAAAGTCATGTCTGCCGGCACACAGGGTGGCGTTTCGTTCATGGAAGACTACACCTACCATTTCAGCACAAATGGTGACAAAGTGCTGGGAGCACACATGCTAGAAATCTGTCAGTCAATTGCCCGACCAGATATTCGACCTAAACTGGAAATTCTGCCGCTCTCCATCGGTGGCAAAGCCGACCCTGTGCGTCTAATTTTCGATGCCAATACCGGCCCAGCCGTTGCGGCTTCGATCATGGACATGGGACAACGCTTCCGCATGGTCGTCAACGTCGTAGACGTTGTCCCAACCGAACAACCGTTGCCCAAACTACCCGTAGCACGGGCCTTGTGGCAACCACGCCCAAACCTAAAGACAGCCGCGGCGGCCTGGATCTACGCTGGCGGAGCACATCACACCAGTTTTAGTTATGCTGTTACTGCGCAACACCTGCGTGATTTCGCGAACATTGCCGGTGTTGAATTTCTGTTAATTGATGAAAACACAGAAATCGAAGCATTTAAAGAAAAACTGCGCTGGAACGACTTGTATTATCATCTCTCTAAAGGATTGTAGCCTTACCCGCCCGCCACAGAAGAGAGCCAGGACTGCGCTCTTTCCAAAGAACGCAGTCCATTTTTTGCTTCATCTGCAAAAGCCCTTGCCTTTTCGCTCTAAGTATGCTATTTTTAGGTTAGATGCCAATGCGGAGAAACCATGTCAGAAGCTCAAAAAACTGTGGTGGTCGTAGAAGACGAAACCGATGCCGCTGAAATGTTTGCCGAAATGATGCGTGTGACTGGGTTTCGGGTGCTTAAGAGCTACTCGAGCAGCCCAGCCATCAGCCTCATCGCAAATGAACGACCAGATGTTGTCATTCTGGACGTTATGATGCCTGATGTTTCTGGCTTGGAGGTACTAAAGTACATGCGCCGCGAGCCAGCGCTAGCCAAGATACCGGTCATCGTAGTCTCAGCCAAGTCATTACCAACCGACATCCAAAGTGGGCTAGAGGCAGGCGCCTCCGTATACCTGACGAAACCCGTCGGCTTTCTTGATTTAAAGCAGGCTGTCGAAAAAGTTTTACAGCAGTCCTGAACGTTCTCCATGAGTTTACTTCGCGCCTTCATCGCCATTGATATTCCCCCCGAAATCAGACAGGCGATTTCCCATGAAACTGCAGGTCTGCGCCAGGCCTGTGGCCGCGCTGTGCGCTGGGTGGCGACCGAAAACATTCATCTCACGCTCAAGTTTCTTGGCGAAGTTTCCTCCGCGAACTTAGAATTGCTGCGGCAAAGCATTCACGCCGAATGCGCGCAAACGGCACCGTTTGAAATTTCCGTCGCAGGACTGGGATGTTTTCCTAACCCGCGTCATCCGCGCGTGCTGTGGGTAGGACTTTCAGCCCCCTCGGAATTAACCCATTTACAACGCCAAATCGAAAACGCTGCCACTCGTCTGGGATATACACCCGAAGAAAAACCTTTTTCACCACACCTGACGATTGGACGCGTACGCGAACAAATTACGCCGACCGAGTTGCAAACGCTGCGCAAACTGCTAGAACAAAGCACCGTTTCAGCGCTTGGAACGTTTACCGTTCGCGAAGTTCACATTTACAAAAGCGAACTCAGACCAGAAGGTCCTCAGTACTCCCGCCTTGCCACTGCGCAGCTGCAAAAAAACGGCTAGACAACCCAACCAACAAGGAGAAAAAAGAACGCTTGAAACCGCTTGAACTTGCTCACACCATCGTCTCTGCCCTGGAGGAGAAAAAAGGGGAAGACATCCTCTTGCTCGACCTGCAAAAAGTTGCTATGTTCACCGATTACTTCATCCTCTGCACCGGCACATCTGACCGCATGCTCGATGCCTTGGCCGAGGGAGTAGAAAATGCCGCGCGCGAAAAACACGCTATCAGGGGTCACCGCGAAGGCCTGTCTTCTAGCGGATGGATGGTGGTAGATTTTGGCCAAGTGATTGTCCACCTGTTTGCGCCTGAAGTGCGTGAATATTACAAACTAGAAGACTTATGGCGCGAGGGCAAGGTCTTATTAAGGCTGCAATAACTTTACACTACACGAACATGGCTACCGCGCGGTGTTTTTTCCACCTCAATTCGGTTGGGAAAAGCATCTTTTAACTCATCTAAGTGGGTGATAATGAGAATTTTTGCAAAGTCGCGCCGAACCGCATTGATAGCCTCCACCAATCGCTGACGCCCAAGCGCATCTTGCGAGCCAAAGCCTTCATCAATCACCAACGTTTGCAAGCGCGCTCCGGTGCGCCGTGCAAGCACTTCGGAAAGGGCCAGCCGAATCGCAAAGTTGACACGAAAGGCCTCGCCGCCAGAGAACATTTCGTAATCACGGGTACCGGCGCCATCGCTGATTTGAATATCGAGTGTCTCTTTTAAGTCATCACGCCTTTTGTCTTTATATTCGGCTTGTGTCACAAAACGTACGCTCATCGTGCCGTTAGAAAGGCGGTCAAGCAGCTCATTGGCTTTTTCTTCAATTTGCGGTAAGGCTTGTTCAATCAACAGCGCAGGCACGCCATCTTTTCCGAAGGCACGTTCTAACGTTTTATAGCGGCCAATTTCTAAGGCGCGGTCCTGACGCGCCAATTCAAGTTGCTGTTTCTGCGCCCGACGGCTTTCTAACACTATCACCAACTGCCGCGCTGCGCCGACCTGTTGCATCAGGTCGGTTTCTTTTTCCTTAAGAGTATAAAAATCTCGTTCCACTTGTTCGAGCGAGGGGATTTCGTCTTCGGCCTGTTGCAAAGCAGCCACCGCCTGGGCATATTCATCTTCCTGTTGCTCAATTTGTTGGTCAAGGGCCGCACCTTGAGTGCGCAACTCGTTGATTTCGCGCTCTAAAGGCTGCCAAGCAGCACGTGCTTTCTCTAGTTCTAGCCATTGTTGCTCAGCAGCCTTGCCTTCCTGCTCGGCCTGACGGGCAGCTTCGTGCGCAGCGAGGTCATAACCCAATGCCATCAGTTCACTCTCTATTTCCAAAAGTGCAGAACGTGCCTGAGCAGAAAATGATTGTTCACGCAGCAACCGTTCAACCTCGGTTAAGCGCAAGGCACCCCCTGCTTGCCAAGCAGAGATGGCTGCAACGGTTGTCTCCAGGCGTTCCTTCAAGGAGGAGAGTTGAGCGGCCCACTTCACCCGCTCATTATCTGCTTCGTCAAGCCCCTTAAGACGCGCTTCAATTTCACGTATCTCTACAGCAAGCCTTTCCATGTCATTTCGATTGGCGCGCCAGCGGTCGCCCCGTTCACGTCCTTCTGCTTGGAGTTGTGCGACGAGCAAATCGCGGTGACTTCCGGTGAGCGGTTGCCCACACACTGGGCAAACAGCGCCCTGAATTTCACTGACTTGGTCAAGGCGCGCTTTGAGCGCCTCCATTTCAGATTTCAGGCGTTCGTTTTCCGCTTTTAATTCGACATAGTGATTTTGCGCTTGACGTAGTTGGCTCTCCAGCTCGACGCGCTGAGGCAGGCGGGCTTCAACCTCTTGTAGCGTCTTTTCTGCTTGCACAATTTGCTGTTTTAAGGCTTCTATGTCCTTTTGCTGCTCATCAACACGTGCAGACTCTTTGAGGAGCGATTGTTGCTCTTGTTCCAACCGCGCCTGCTCGATGGTGATGGCCTCGAGCCAGGGCTGGCGGCGCTTTTCAATTTCACGAAATTGCCCGGCGAGCGTTTCCCAGCGAAGCAGGTCGGCTCGCACAGCCTGCCAGGCCAGGTAACGGGCTTCGATTTCGGCAGCACGGTCGAGCAGGGCAACCTGATGCACCGATTCGGCTTGACGCGCCACCAGTCGGTTCACAACCGAATCACGTTCACGGCGCGTACGCTCAAGTGCCGAAGCCAGCATTTCGACCTGTTTACGCTGGTTGTTCAGCAAAATCTGCATCTTTTCGGTTTGTCGAAGTTGTGTCTCTTTTTCGGCAAGCAGAGATTGAATCTGCGCCAGTTGTATTTCGAGCGCTGTGAGATGGGCTTTGCGTGCCGATTCCTGAGCAAGTTCCTCGTTAATCTCGGCCAGGCGACCATCGAGCTCGTTCAACTGGGCTTCCACCATTTTGCGGCGTTCTACAGCACGTTCTTTATATGTTTCCCATATTTCCAAGCCCAAAATGCTGCCCAAAATGCGTTTTCGTTCGCTGGCCTTTTGCTGGGCAAATTGGTCGGCTTTTCCTTGTAGAAAGAATGAAGCGTTAACGAAGGTATCGTAATCCAGACGCAGAACGCTCTCAATGCGTGCCTGCGTGGCACGGGTACTCGGTTCGGTGAGCGGTTTCCAGCGTCCATCATGTTCAATCTGAAATTCCAGCACGGTGCTTTTGCCGCGCGCCAAATAGCGACGCACCCGATAGCGATTGCCCTCGTAGGAGAAAGTCAATATCACTTCGGCAGAATCGCAAGCGGTGTTAATCAGTTCTTCGCCCCGCCGACGTGCTTCTCCAAATAGAACCCAGGTAAATGCATCGAGCAAGGAGGATTTTCCCGCGCCGTTGTGCCCAGAAATGCAGGCCAAGTCAAAAGAGGTGAAATCCACTTCCACCGGGTCACGATAAGAAAGAAAACCGGAGAGTTTGAGCTGCACAGGTATCATGCTCTGATTTTACCGCACGTTGAATTCCATCCATGCGCAGGTCAATTCACCGCAATCAACATAGACATCAGCCAATTTGTTTCGCTTACCCCAAAAAACCAAGCCCGGACGAGCGCTGTCCGGTCCAATGATTTAGGAACCTTTCCCGCTGCGTTATGGATGATAAATCTTATCCCAAGGGTCACGCAAAATGTTCCCTAAGACAACGTGCGCCATACCCTGGGCCGGGAGAACATCACCATCTGGCTCGATGTAGAGCCAGGCCTTGCCGGCGCCCGAAGGAACATCTTGTCCCAATACTTCCAACGCAACCGGATTGGCAGCAGAATATGGCACTGGCAGGTCAAAAACCAAGCGCATACCCAATTCTCCGGCCAAATCGCGCAAGGCTGATAGTTCATCATGTAAGGTTTGGTCAGAAATGCTCAGCGACATGGCTTCAATACCGGCTTGGTGCAATTGTTTCATCAGGGAGGAGACGGTTGTGACATTTTGGGGTGTCACCGTCAGGTGAACGGCCAAGAAAATATCAGCAACCAGAGCGTTCTGAAGAGCCTGCCAGTTTGGCTGTCCGGTGGAGGGTAAAACGAGCATCAGATGGTCAAGACCGGTTTCCAGCAACGTATCCAGATAGGCCTTGTCGGCCAAGCGATGGCCATCGGTAAGCAAGCCACAAACCTGACCGTTTTTTTCGGCGCGGGCAATCAGTTCAGGCAAGTCTTCGCGCAAGGTTGGTTCGCCACCGGTAAAGACAATGTGCGGCACGCCATAGGCCCAGGCTTTGTCTAAGATGCTGAACCATTCCTGGGTGTTTAACTCGCGCTCAACGCGCTTTGTTGGGGCATTTAAGGGGTCTGCGTTGAGTGGAAGGCGGTAGGTAAGGGCACAGTCCAAGCGCAAAGGGGCCGTCAGTTGAGCCGAGTTGGGAGTGACACGCTCAAAGTCGAGGTACGAAATAGGATCCAGGTCTTCTTTGTGAATGAGCGTTTCGATGCGTTCCATGAAATCGAGATAGTCTTTTTCGGCTTGGGACTTGCTAATGCGGTAGCGCCTGGCAATTTGTTGGGCAGCCTGCGCCGGGGCCGCGCCATGAATAAAATGCAAGGCAAACTCCGCTGCGGTTGGGTTGAGATGCAGCACCGTACTGGCATTGACAATCAGGATGCCGCTGCCATCCTGGTTTAGGCGCAAGTGTAGCCGGTAAGGCTGTTTGTCTTCAGGCGGTGATTGATAGTGATAGGTAGCCGCCGGCAACGGCTGGACAGGGGTAAAGAACGTTTTAATACGCTCAAATAAGTTCATCGCATACCTCCTTGTCAATGACCAGGTTTGATGTCTTGCAGAAAAAACAAGATGAAATAGCCAACCAGCAAAAGCAGCCAGCCGACCAGTTGCACCAAGTCGAGAAAACCGCTCCACGTCATAGAAAAATTCTCCTGAATGGTGCTAATGAGGCGTTCCATATTATCGAGTTTATCTTGAATGACTTGTTTCCATTCGTCCAGGTAAAACTCATCCCGAATGATTTTGTACAACTTGGCCGTGTACCAATCACCGATTAACAACAAGTTTTGCTCGGTATGTTCAAATTCTAGCATGATGTCCAGGCGGTGATTGACAATGCGCCGCAGGGTTGCGCGGGTTGGGCCAAAGACCGAAAATTTACTCTGTTGAAAGATACGGCTAATGGTTTGCAAAATCTCTTCACTAGATTGATTGAGCATCCGATAACGCAGCAATTGATAGATACCAATCTTGAGCAGCTCCAGTTCGGATTGAAAATCGCCCTCTGGCGAAAAAATAACCGCCCCTTCCCAATCTACCACAGTCAAGTCGCATTTGGTATAGCGCAAGCGCGAAATCAGGACATCATCAATTTCGGTTTCATCTAAAATTTCATGATGAGAACGGATAAAACGCGCTAAACCTGCCGCATTGGCTTGGACAAAGTCGTCTGGCGCACCGATTTCATCTCTCACCATCAGCACCAAATACGTCTCGAAGAGACCACTGGAGCGGTATTTGACCGGAAGAAGGCGCTCTTGCAGAAGGTCCTCGATTTCTTGGCGTTTTTGAATACATGCCAAGTCAAGTGGGTCGGGCAACCGAAAACGGCACTCCACCATCTGAACGCGCTGTTCATAGCGTTGGCGTACAAGGTTGAGCGGAATACCCTCGAGGAGTATAGTTTCAACACCCAAAGTACGCAGGCGAATATCTACCGCTTGGAAATAAGGCGCATTTTTTAGGCCAGTGACCGGTTCGGCAAACGATTTACCATCGGCTTCATCGGGGAAGGCTAACAAAAAGCAAATTTCGGCATGTGTTAAGGTGCTCATAAGGGCCAGGTATGCTGCGGCATGTTCTCAGGGATTGCGGTTGTTTTTGGGTTGGTGGTGTTGCTGCTTTGGGTGGCCATCATATTCCTGCGAGTCCGTCATGCAACGCGCTCGTTGAAAACTGTAAAGGACAGCCTCCACCACATTCAGCCAGCAAAGCGCAACCTTGGCACTTAAGCGGTAAGTCCTGCCGTTCGCGCAGTTTGACCGCCAAGGGGTGATTCCAAATGGTATGCCATTCATCCTGTAAAAGATTACCCAGTGGGTGATAGTACGATTGGCAAGGTAAGACATCTCCATTCGGTTCTACACACAGATTGTACTGTGCAGCCGTGCAACCCTTAACGCCGAGTTCCATTTGCACCGGGTCAAAGTGACAATATTGGGTGGGTGTGTACCAGATGAGGCGCTGTCCGCGCGCTTCAGTTTTCTGGCGGGCGGTTTCGAGCAGGGGTTTCAAATCTCGTTCCGGCAAGCCTGTGCCAACAGATTTTCCTTTACCCGAGTAGATGAGTGCATTCAGGCCAATGGTCGGCACCCCCAAGTCGGCCAAAAAATCAAGCGTAGCAGGGATGGTGTGAACATTGGTCTGGAGCATGGTGGTGTTGGTCATCACAAACAGACGCGTAGCAAGGGCATTTTTTAAGCCCTGGATAGTCTGATGAAAGGCCGAGGCGCGCACCATCTGATTATGAATGACTGGGTCACAAGATTCGACGGTAATTTGTACATGGTCAAGGCCTGCTTCGACCAACTTTTGGACGAAATGCGGGTCACTCAAACGGCGCGCATTGGTGTTTAAGCCGGTTATCTGACCGTTGGCTTCCGCATGGGCAATCAGGTCGGGCAAGTCATCACGCAAGGTTGGTTCACCGCCGGTGAAAACAATGTGCGGTATGCCTAATTCCCAGGCTGTATCTATAATTTTTCGCCAATCTTCCGTGTTTAATTCTGCAAACTGCCGCTCGCGGGCATTGTAGCAATGGGCGCAATCATTGTTACACCGATAAGTAAGTGCCAAGTCGAGACGATAAGGGGCTGAAGGCCGCGCGCTAAAGGGAGCGATGGTTTCTAGTTCTAACTCATGCACCGGACAAGCGCCATCCGGGCGAATCAACTCACCGAGTTGAAAATTGAAGGTTGAAAAATCGTTCAATAGCGTTTGAGGGTGAACATCCCAGGTCTGACGTCCGGCAGAAATAATTTCCGCTTGGCTTCTTCCATCCAGGACCTGTTTTGCCATCCAAGCAGCGGTGGGGTTAAGGTGCAGAATGCGATTGGCATTGACAATGAGCGTGCCGCTGCCATCTGCCTCTAGCCGCAAGTGTACCCGTGCCGTTTCGTCGGGGCGTTGAATGCGGTAGTGATATAAGCCCGGCTGCGTGCTGCTACGCGGTGCTTGACGCTTGAAAAAACCGGTAAAAAGGTTCATCCACCGTACTCCCAATTTATAAAAAGACCAATCACCTGCCGCCTCCAGCACAGGCACAGGCGCAGCCAGCACAGGCGCAAGCGCAAGCACAACCACCGCCGCCTGAACGATAACTCCCCGAACGGGAGGGCGGTGGCGGCGGATTGGTAACTTTCGTCACCGATTCTGTAAAGTTGCCCCCCAACACGCGCTGGGCGAAATTTTGTGTGCTAGTGACAATAGAAGCTGCCAATTCGGCACCAGGCAGTGCCGAGCCACGTCCACTCCCCAGGTTAAAGCCACCACCCGCAGCAGAAGGCGCAGAGGCGGCCGTGGAGGAACGAAAGACAGGGTCGTAACGCCCCCACCAGGTGGGGACGTAAACGGGGCCGGTGAACACGCGCCGAGCCCGGTCGTCGTAATCCTTATCCAACATCGTCCATTCCAGAGCTTCTTCAAACATCTGGCTCTTCACTTCAGGCGTGCCGGCGGCTTCAATTTGTCGCCAGGCTTTCTCGTTGATAGACTTGTAGTATTCGATAGTTTCTTTGCCACTAAAGCCTTTCATTTTCTCAGTTACGCTTTTGACCAAACGCACGGTCATATCTCGCAACAACTCGCGCCGTACACTCAGTTGGGGGCGGCGAAAGGCTTCTAAGAAATCTTTTTCATATTCTCGCAAGCCTTCGGGAAGTGGGTCGGCAACCGAGAGTTCCAGCGGGTCACGTTTTTCGACCTGTGCAGCGCCCTTTTTGACCACCCCAAACAGAATCATCTGCATCACTTTTTCCAGCGGTTGCCCCATTAAGATAGCCGCTTCGACCGCCGTTAAACCGCGTTTGATGCCGTGACCTTCGATAGAAATCTTGGGAGGGATGTACTGCTTTTTGCGACGGTGTTCTTGCACCGCCGTTAGAACAGGTAGCCCAAAGAAAAAAACACCAAAACAGCAAAAGGGCAGCAATCTGGCAATCAACCCAAAGAGAGCGGCAAGCCCGCCTAGGAGCAAATCCAGAAAGGTTGTGCGCACAATGGCATCTTCGGGAAGATATTTGGCCGGATAAGAAGCACCAAAGGTGTATTGGGTGTAGCCATTGGCTTGGGTGCTGCGCCAGGTATATGTAACACGCCCGTCGGCGTCGAAGCCAAAAGCGGGCTCTTGGGTGCCGGGCCAGTTGGTCGGAAGATGATAGCGCGGTTCTTCGGCTTGGACGCCTTGCGGTAGATGAAAAATCACCGACAGGTCTGTATTACCGCTCACGTATTGTGCCCCAAACCAGGTTGGCGAAAACTCGCCGCTCGCATAGGTTTCGTCTTTGGAATCGGGGTAATACATGCGCTCGATTTTGCCGATGTAGACATGTACCGTCCCTGTTTTGCCGGGTTGAATCGCTTGATTGCCCAGTTCAACCGCCACGCCATACGGGCCATCGCCCTGATAATCGCTTGTGACGCGCACGGGTTTACCATTTACATCGGCTTGGATAGTGCCAAAGTCGTAACTTCCGTTAGGCAGGCCGACATCCACAAAATCAATGGGGTCGGCAGAAACATCGTTCAGGAATGTAAATTGATAATCCACCGCCACCGTACCATCACTGTTCCAATACACATGCACTTCTTCTTTAGGCAGTTGAAAGCGATAGGTCTGGGCTGCTGCACTGGTAGAAAGTCCAAACACGAGCGCGCAAACCAACACAAAGGCCAAAATGCGGTGTTTCATTGCATCTCTCCTTTACCATTTGGGTTCTTCGGTCAGGTTATAGGTGGCCTGGCAATACGGACAGGTGACGACCGGCGCACCGGCCATGATTTTGATGTCGGTGGAGGTAATTGGGCCGCCGCATGACTGACATTTCATTTGGGAGACCTTGGTCTCGCCTGGCAAATCCACTTTCATCGTCACCTGCTGCACGACTTCGGTCTTCTGACCACGCATACCCAACCAAACCAGCCCACCCCCACCTGCAAAAAATAGAACCGCCAGGCAAGTAAACCCAACGCCAAAGGTCAGCCAGTTTGTACTGCCGCTTTCTGCTGTCGAACCGATTAAGAGTAAAGCACCGTAACCAAGCAAGCACAAGCCAATCAGAAACAATAGCCCCGCGCCAATGAATGCAAACGTTTTTCCCATACGGTAGCCTCCATAAAAAAATATCAATTTTGAGTGTAGCACGCCCCGCAAGCGAAAACAAATGACTTTTGTCTCTATTTGTACGTGATGGGATGTAGAGAAGTTGCTGGGCAAAAAAACGCACCATCTTTTGGATGGTGCGCATCTTGTTATTTTTGCCCTAATCTTGCTCGTTCTTCTTCGGCCACTTTTTCTTCTAGTTTTTTGAATAATGGTGTTGGAGCCATCAGTTTGACGCCGGGTTGCAATTGACTTGGCTGCCACTGAGACAAGACCTCTTCCTCTGGGCCGGGTTTGTAGCGCAATACAGTATGCACACCGAGCTGGTCAGACACGGTTTGGGTATACTGTTCGCCAAAAAGTGGGGTGGTGTAGCCCAAAAAGGTATGCAACTTCTCGGAGGAGAACGGCAAAACCGGCGCCAAGAGCAATTTGAGCGAATCGATGGCACGCAAAGCGGTGTAGATGGTCAACGCAGCCGAGTCGCGGTCGGTTTTGATGGCCGTCCACGGGGCGTTGGCATCTAAGTAACGGTTCACTTCTGTGGCCAGGCGCAGAGATTCTTTGAGTGCATCGCGCAATTTGACGGCGTCGTAGAGCGCGCCGACCGTTTGAAAACCATCTTCGATGGTGGCGAGCAGCTCTCGGTCTGCCTGGCGCAGGTTAGCAAGCTCAATCGGTGGAACGTGTCCTTCCCAATGTTTATAGCTAAATGAAAGTACACGGTTGGCCAAGTTGCCCCAGGTGGCAACCAGTTCACTATTGTTTCGCGCCACAAATTCGCCCCAATCCCAGTCACTGTCTTTGGCTTCGGGCATGTTGACGGTCAAATAGTAACGTAAGGCATCGGCATCATAGCGAGAGAGAGCATCACGCCCCCACACCGCCCAGTTGCGGCTGCCACTGATTTTTTGGCCTTCCAAGTTCATAAATTGGTTGGCCGGCACATCATAAGGCAAAGTAAGGGAAACGCCCGCTTCTCCATTGAAAATTTCTGCAAACTTCTCACCAACACCCATCAGTTCTGCCGGCCAAAGCGAAGTATGGAAGAAAATGTTATCTTTGCCGATAAAATAAAACTGACGGGCTTGCGGGTTAGACCACCAACGTTTCCAACCATCTGGTTGACCGGAGAGTTTTGCCCACTCAATAGCAGCCGAGAGATAGCCAATGACGGCCTCGAACCAGACGTAGAGGCATTTGCCTTCCCAACCCGGTACCGGCACAGGGATACCCCAATCTAGGTCACGGGTGATGGGACGCGGCTTAAGACCCTCCGCGTTAATTTTGCCAAGCGACTCGCCCAGCACGGTTTCACGCATGTGTCCGGCTCGTTCTTTTAGGAACTCGACAACGCGCGGCTCTAGTTTTGACAAGTCAATGTAGAAATGCTCCGTTTCGCGCAATTCGGGGGTAGAGGCATCTCCTGCCCATTTTGATTTCGGGTTGACCAATTTGGCCGGTTCTAGCACGTTGCCGCATTTATCGCACTGGTCTGAACGCGCCCCTTCAAAACCACAAATATAGCAAGTACCTTCGATGTAGCGATCTGGTAAGAACTTGCCTAAGCCTGGCGAAAACCATTGTGGCTCAACCTTGGTGAATAGATAGCCGTTCTCTTTCAAGGCAAGAAAGATGCTCTGCGAAACTTTGAAATGATTTTGGGTATGCGTGCTGGTAAATAAATCATAGGTAATGCCGTAGCCTTGGAATACCTCTAGAAAGGTGGCATGATACTGCTGATAAACTTCTTCCACCGGCTTTTTGAGTTTGTCCGCACTCATGGTGACAGGCGTGCCATGCGAATCACTACCAGATACCACCAAAACATGATTGCCTTTTAAGCGATGATAGCGCGCCACAATATCCCCGGGCAGATGCGAGCCGGTGATGTTACCAACGTGAATTTCTGCGTTGGCATAAGGCCAGGCAATGGCAATAAGAATGTACTCAGACATAGGAAAATTCCTTTGTTAAAGTGGAGAGTGGTAATCGAATGTTGGTTATCGCTCGTGCGGGCTGCGTATCCCAACCGATTAGAAGACTTGGCTGGGTTGAGCGAATCGCGATAAACAAAAAGGACTGCCCTAGGTTTGGACAGCCCTCCGGTTTCAGCGTTTTGGCGTGCTAACGCGTTCCCTTCGACACTGTCCGGGTGAAGATGGGCATGGACATCAAAAACATGGAATGATATGTGACGAGCATATCTTTATTTTACTACAAAGCACACTGACTGAATTCAATTTGAGTTACCAAAAATCAGCTCGCGCTATGTCGGTTTCTGACGATTGGCCACTTGAGCCACGACACTAAACAGAATGCTGAGGAAATAAAGCAAGGCCAAGGGTAGCATGGTGATACCCATTGTCAGCGCATCGGTGGTCGGTGTAATCAGCGCCGAGATAACGGCTATCAGCACCAGCGCTAGTCGCCATTGTTCAAGCAACATTCTGGGTTTGACCATGCCAATTGCTGAAAGACCATAAATAACCAGCGGAAATTCAAAGGCCAAACCAATCCAAAACAGCAGCCCGGTCACAAACTTGATGTAACTATCCACTGTCCAATTGGTTGTGACCTGAATGAAGCCCGTTTCGATAAAAGGGAGGGCAACGGGCAGCATAGCATAATAGGTGAATGCCATGCCACTGATGAAGAAAAAAGCCGCCAGGGGAATGAAAAGCAAACTCAATTGCCGAGTACGAGGCATTAGGCCGGGGGCGACAAACAGCCAAATTTCAAAAGCGATGTAGGGAGAAGCAAACACCAGCCCCGAAATGAGCGCTACCCGCATAAATACGCCAACCGTTTCGGTGACGGCAACAGCTTGAAGCCGCTGTAACCCGCCCACTGGCACCGCCAAAAACGCTGCTAGGTCATTGGTAAAGTAAAACGAAAAGGCAGTGGTGATGATGACAGCAACGAGCATGCGCAATAGGTGTTTGCGAAAAGCATCTAGTTCTTCCAAAATACTTTCTGGCTGCTGAAACGCATCAGCAATCGCATCAATGGCGGGGCGGTCTTCTGGCACTTCGGTCAGGAAGCGGTAGAACGCCGCTTGACGAAATTTTGTTACAACAGGCTGGAGTAACCAGCCTAAC
Organism: Anaerolineae bacterium; assembly: GCA_003130845.1. Taxonomy (GTDB): domain Bacteria; phylum Chloroflexota; class Anaerolineae; order Anaerolineales; family Villigracilaceae; genus UBA5195. The sequence continues at coordinate 27,192 of QEXW01000078.1, read as the reverse complement.
AGACGCAAAGGCAAGCCAATCAACCACCAAGCCAACCGAAACGGGGCGGTAATCAGCCAGGCAAAAGCACGGCGCAAACGTTGCATAGAGGGTTATTGTTCTGGTGCAGGAGCAGAGTTAGAGACAGGTTTCTGCCCAATGGTAGGCTTTGGTAAAAAGGGCTGGGCCAAAATCTGTCGTTCGGCGGTCTGCACTTCTTCTACACTCTCTCTGACCACTGTCTGCATCTTGCCCCCCGTTTGTTGCAATTCAGTTTGAATCTCTTCCAGGCCGGCCTCACGCATCAGTTTGACAGGCAGTTGTTGAATTTCTCGACCTGTATTGCGCATCACTTGCCAGGTGGGCGACATGACAAAGGCACGCAGGGCGCGCCCAATGGTACGCCCTGCCTTGACCATGTCTTTAGGGCCGAGCAAAATCAGCGCCAAAATGACAATGAAGAAGATTTCGGGCAGGCCAATGCCGAGAATATCCATTCAACTGCCTTTCTTCAACTGCTGGGCGATGATGTGCTGATGGTCAGCCAAGCTGCCTAAGACACCATTCACAAAGCGTGGTGCCGTATCAGACCCAAACGTTTTTGCTAATTCCACCGCCTCGTTGATGGCGACCTTGAGCGGTGTGATGCCCGCAACCGCAAATTCCCATACTGCTATACGCAAAATATTCCGGTCAATTGCGGCTATCTGGTCGAAAGGCCATTCGGGCGCGTATTCGGCAATCACATCATCCAGTTTGGCAGCCAGGGGGATTACGCCAAAGATAATTTGATGGGCAAATTCGACCAGATCTTCGCTCAGGTCATTCTGGTGTTCAGCACGTTGCTCTTCCAGGCACTGGTTGAATACCTCACCTGGAAGATGGTCGGTTAAATCCACTTCGTAAAGTACTTGCAGGGCGAGTGCGCGCGCCCTGGTGCGTGATTTCATAAAGGTTCAGTCACCTGTCTGGTATTCAATGTCTTCGATGTGAATGTTGACATGGCCGACTTCCATCCCTACCATTTCAGAAATGGCACGTGCCACTTGCGCTTGTACATTCCGGCTGACCTCGCGCACATTGAAGCCGTTTTTGAGAACCAGATATAGTTCAAGATAGACCAAGCCATCCTCCACATTCAGCCGCACCCCGTCATCGGCGCCGCGTCGGAACAGGCGGTCAAAGCCGCCAGGGACAGGCGCCATGCGGGCCACGCCTTCGACGCCCAAAGCGGCCATGCGGGCAATTGTCAAAAGGACATCAGGAGAAAGGGTGGTCTTGCCAGGAGAGCGATAGTCTTCGGTCATAATTGCTCCTTACATCATTGCCATTCCGCCATCCACGCCTAAGACCTGCCCCGTGATATAGGCAGCCTGGTCGCTGGCGAGAAAGGCCACCGCGTAAGCAATTTCTTCGGGCTGGCCTTTGCGTCCTAATGGAACAAGTTTAAGCGCCGCTTCAAGCGTTTCGGGCGGCATAGCGAGCAGGATTTCGGTATCTACAAAGCCAGGTGCGATGGCGTTGACGGTGATATTGCGTCCGGCCACCTCACGCGCTAGGGCTTTGGTAAAGCCAATTTGCCCGGCCTTCGAGGCAGAATAATTGGTCTGACCAGGATTGCCCATTTGCCCCGCCACCGAGGCAATGTTGATAATCCGGCCATAGCGTTTGCGCATCATGTGCTTGACGGCTGCTTTTGAGCAGATGAAGGTGGATTTCAGGTTGGTGTTCAGCACGGCGTCCCAGTCTTCTTCCGTCAGCATCATAATCAATTTATCACGCGTAATGCCAGCATTGTTGACCAGGATGTGCAAATCGCCAAAGGTTTCGATGGCAAATTTAATGAGATTCTGGGCCGCCGCAGGGTCGGCGACATCGGCTTGGAACGCAGCGGCTTCACCACCCCAGCCTTTAATTTCTCCGACCACGGTTTCAGCCGCTTCGGGCGATTTGTTGTAATTAACGACCACTTTTGCGCCGCGCCGCGCCAGTTCCAGCGCAATGGCGCGCCCAATGCCGCGCGAACCACCGGTGATAACAGCAACTTTGTCTTTCAGCGATAAAAACTCACTCATTGCTCTGCTCCTGTAGGGGAATTATACACGAGGATAGAACACGTTTGGGCAGCAGGAGTGACGAGAGAAATTCTGTCGCAATTTTTTCAACGTTTACGAAAACCCCACCCTAACGCCAAACCGGCAAGAATAGCAAAGCCCACAATGTAAAGAACTGTATCTTGCCAGAAGCGCAGGGGGAAAAGACGAATCAGAGTGTCTTCAAAACGAAAAATCCACGTATCACCTTCAAAAAACAAACTGTGAAACCATGCAAAAAATTGCCAAAACGAAACCGCCGCAAAGGCCCCCAGCGCTAGCAGTAAGCCAACCGTCAACAGCCCGCCCCAACGCAGACCAGAGCGAAACGCTGGCATTTGCCCAAGGCGCCAAGACCCGAGCGCCAAAAGCGCCAAAAGCACCAGGTGGATGTACCAAATTTGCAAGAGCCGTTGTACCACGTTCTTGACATCAAGCATATGGCTGAGTTCACGCTCGTTATAAATGGGTGTACCATCTTCAAAGCGCAGCTCGGCCAAATAGGACAAGTCAGCATCATTAAGTAAGTACTCAATCGAAGGCTTGGCCCAGCGTAAACGGTCTTCGAGTGTGAAGCCATAGGGGTCGGCAGGAAACCCCGGCATGCGATATTCAATCTCTGGGAAGAGAGGCGTCATCAAGAGCCGCACTCCAAGCATGATGAGCGCAAAGGGCATTAAAAGGGTCGTCAACCAAGTAATGATTCGGGAAGGCATGGGTCACTCCATTTTTACTTTAGTTCATCTACCCCACCCGTCAGGATGAAGTTCAGCACCAGGCTATTGGTCACCCATTCAATGGGAGAACGGTCATCGGTATAGACGATGCCACCAGAGGGGGCAGGTTGCAGAGCGGTATACGTCACAGCAGCCGCCGAAAGAAGCAAAGCCGGGGTACTCGGGTCGCGGTGCAAAGCAGCCAGATTAAAGGCTAAGTTATCCGGCGAGGTCGGCTGTTTGGTGGCAAATAACACCGAGTTAAAGGTGTAAGGCAGGTCCATCACATGGGTAGAGGGTAACACAGTGCGAATGGTGGCTGCTAAGTCGTTAATCAACCGCCGGTCGTTGGGGGCACGTCCAATGTTAATCGCCAACACGCCATCTTGTGTTAGGCGTTCGGCGCAAATAGCAAAAAATTCCTGCGTGGTGAGATGTGGAGGAATGTACGGTGGGCGATAGGCATCTACGATGATAATATCGTAAAGGTAAAGGCTATGCTCCAAACCCCAGCGGCCATCAGCAGCGTAGGCATTTAGGTTGGGGAGGGTCATGCCGAAGTACTCTCGCCCAACCTCGATGATTTTGGGGTCAATTTCCCAACCATCAATCGGTATCGGCCCGTAGATAGCGGTCGCTTGCCGGGCGGCCGTGCCTGCGGCCAAACCGATGATGGCGATACGCTCGACTTGCTTGAGACTAAAAGGGGGATTGTTAAACAAGGGGCCTACCGAAAATTGCTCCCAAGGCCCGCCGTAGAATAATTCGGTCGGATGATATTGTGAATGCACACCTTGGCCTTCGTTCAAGCGCAAATACCGCGTGCCGTTCACTTCCAATACCTCGATGTAGTTGTAGGCTGATTCGGTTTCGTAAATTTGTCCGGGCGTAGATTTGATGCGGTAATCATTCAGAACGGCCAAAACGGTGAGAAACAACGGCATGAGCAAGAAAGGCAGCACTGCCTTGATGCCAGAGGCCCGCCACAAGCCAATGAATGCGATGAGAAGCATTAAGCTGCTAAAAAGCAAGAAGGAAAGCGTCACCCCGATGAGCGGAAACAAGACCAGGGTGGGCAGAAAAGCCCCTATCACCGACCCCAGGGTTGAGAGGGCGTAGACATCCCCCGCCACATTTCCGGCACGGTTTGGGTCATCCACCAACAAGCGAATGACAAAAGGGGAGGTAACTGCCAATAAGGTAATGGGGAGGCTAAACAAAATCAGCGTGGCCGCAAACGCGCCAAAAGCGGCATCTAGCTGAAGGCTATCAAAGGCCAACGCTGCCCCACGCAAGACCGGCTGTGCGATAAATGGCACAACACCAAGGGCAAACGCCCCTAGTGCCAGGATGGTAAACAGCGTCTGCGCATGCGGTGAACGGTCTGCCCAACGACCGCCCAGCTGATACCCTGCCGCAAAATAAACCAGAATCAGCCCAATGACACTCGCCCACACCAAATTACTAGAGCCATAGATGGTTTGAAGCAAGCGCGAGGCACCGAACTCAGCGGCCAGTGTGGTCATGCCAGAGAAAAAAACGGTAAGGTAGAGAAAACGACGCATAGCAGTTTCTTTCAGTTAGATTAAATTTAGGGAATGGGCGTGCCTTGGGCCAGGATTGTGACCGCGGTGACCAAGATGGTGTTACAGCCCGCATCCTGAAAGTACACCACCGGCGTTCCGAGCGGGTTGAAATTTTCAATCCGCAAAATTTCACGGCCTTTGATGGTCACAACATTCCAGCGACGAATCTGAAGCAATTGCCGATAAATTTCCTCATCCAATGGGATGATGTGTAGAAGGTTAATAGTACCCTGGGGCAGTCTATCGGTGTACCATTCGTAGTACACTGCATGGTTCTGAACACGGGCGGTAACCTGCGTAGGCGAGGAATATTCACCGTTGGTGACGAGAATATCATGGGTAGCAAAAGGAAATTGCTGTTCATCACGCCAGTGAATCACTTCACGCGCCACACCGGTAAACACGGAAAAGGTATCTTTTTCGTAGATGATGCGCCAAACGTGGCCATCGGGCATGGTCACTTGCCTGTAATCGGCCGAGAAGGTGATTTTAGAAAACGGTGGCGCAGCCAATCCAAAAAAATCAGAATTGAGCGAGTAGTAAAGCGACCAGCATAACACGCTTATCGCAAAAATCAAGCCGATAGCCGACCAGGGTGACATACGTAACAGCAACCCAATCGGCAGCCAGAACAACACGGAGAGGGAAATCACAGGACGTTGTTGCATAAAATCCAGCGTTTGCCTGTATAATTCAGTCGCTGTATTATACAGAGAAACGTCCCAAAGGCGACACAGATTGTGCTACTTCCTTTGGGACGGTCATCTTAATACACGAGGATACCCCATGAATACACAGTTTCTACACGGAAAAACCTGTTTAGTCACAGGTGGGGCCGAAGGAATCGGTTGGGCGATTGCCCAAGCATTGGCCGATGCAGGGGGCGAGGTATACGTTTGTGACATCAGCCAAGAAAACATTGCCAGAGCCAAAAACGAGCTGAACAACAGCCCGCTGAAGGAGAAAATTCACTTTCACACATGCGATGTTGCCGAACGCGCGCAGGTTGAGGGTTGGATTTCTGCGGTTTACCAGGCCACAAGTCGGCTGGATGTGCTGGTGAATAATGCTGCTTTTGTGCGCTGGGCGCCGGTGACGGAAATGTCCATCGAAGAGATGGAGCAGATGATGGCCGTCGGTTATTATGGTATGCTCTACACCATCAAAACCGCATTGCCTTTCATGCTACAAGCCCGGCAGGGTCACATCATCAACATGTGTTCTTCGGCAGGGCGGCTGTTTATCGTCAAAGGAAATGCTGCTTATGGTGCGGTTAAGGCCGCTATGGATGGTTTTGGCCAAACCTTGGCGCTTGAATTGCAAGGGAGCGGTGTGCGCTTGACAACCGTGCGCTTGGGGTTGGTGGAAGGCACCGACTTCTTCCGCAAGCAAGTTTCTTCGACGCGCATGCCACGCCTAGGCGACCTGATGCCGGCGCTCACCCCACCCCAAGTGGCCACAGGCATTCTGCGCGTGTTGCGCACCGGACAAACGAGCCTAGACATGCCCGGCTATCTACCGTGGATGTATCTCATGTTTGCCATCGCCCCGGGTGTCTTGAGCAAACTCGTTAACCTGGGCGGGCCAGCCCAAAAAGACTACGGCGCTCGCCAATGGACATATCAACCCCACAGGAAATAAACACCATGTTCAAGCAAAAATACTTCATCGACTCTCACAAAGGCATAACCTTCCTGGCTATTTTAGCGATGATCGCCTGGTTCGGACGTTGGGAAAACATCACTGCCTGGACGTACCTGGCTCTGCATGGCACCTACGGCATCTTATGGGTTCTAAAGAGCCGTATTTTCCCTGATAAACAGTGGGAAATTGACAAAGGCCCAGCCTATGCCTTGCTCATTCTCGGCGGGTTGAGCGCGTACTGGGTTTCCCCTTTTCTCATTACCTGGCAAAACGTGAACGCCCCCGCCTGGCTGATTGGTCTGACGATTAGCATGAACATTTTTGGTGTGTTCTTCCATTTCACATCTGACATGCAAAAGTATATCCAATTGAAGTACCATGCGGGTCACCTGATTACCGATGGAATGTTTGCCCACTCGCGTAACATCAACTATTTTGGTGAATTGCTGATTTACCTAAGCTTTGCGCTGCTGTCCATGCATTGGCTGCCGCTGGTGATTCTGGCAGTTTTCGTCTTCGGTTTTTGGCTGGGCTTTATGCGCAAAAAGGACAAATCGCTCTCGCGTTACCCAGAATTTAGCGAATACAAAAAGAAGAGCAAACTATTTATCCCCTTCCTGTTTTAGTGACTTTGTGCCGACCTAAAGAATCGAGAGAATGATGAAACACACATATCCTGTCGTTTTACTTCTACTGGCTGTGTTGCTGGTAGCCTGTAACAGTGGGCAAACCAGCACCAACCTGAAGGTGGACATGGTTGAATTTATGTTTGAACCAAGCGACTTGAGCATTCCGGCGGGGCAAGAAATCACGCTAGAATTGGTCAACAAGGGCGCTATCGAGCATGATTTCGTGATTCTCAAAAAAGGGAGCAGCGCACAGGACAGTTTTGACCACGCAACCCAGCAGGCTGACATCTTATTCGAAGCGCGGCTTGCGCCTGGCCAATCAGGGAGTTTCAAATTCACCATCGCCGAAGCAGGCGAGTACCAGGTGATTTGCAGCATTCCCGGTCACCTGGCGGCTGGCATGAAAGGCAAATTGATTGTAAAGTGACAATGCAAGACTTGATTACCAGCCCATCCAACCCTCTCATCAAACAAGCCCGCGCTCTACGGCAAAAAAAAGCCCGACAGGAAAGCGGGCTGTTTTTGGTGGAGGGAATTTTGCACGTTGGCGAGGCCGCCGAAGCCGGCTGGCACATCGAAACGTTGCTCTATTGCCCAGAACGCCTGCGGAGTGGGTTTGGCCGGGAATTGGTCGAAAAGCTCGCCTCTCAAAACATCCGCTGTGTACCCATCAGCCAGACGGCCTTCGAGTCCTTTTCCGAAAAAGAAAACCCCCAGGGGATTGCTGCGCTCGTACATCAAAAGCATTTTTCGCTTAGCACGTTTCCATCTTTTCAACTGGCGGTCGCCCTGGTCTCTCCTCAAGACCCAGGCAATGTCGGTTCGATTTTCCGCACCATTGATGCAGCCGGCGCCGATGGGCTGTTTTTGCTCGAAGGGGGTGCTGACCCATTTCAACCAGCCTGCGTGCGCGCCAGCATGGGCACGATGTTCTGGAAACCGTTTGTGCAAACCAGTTTCGAGGCGTTCAAGGTTTGGGCCAAAAAAGGAAATTTCCGCCTTGTCGGCACCTCGGCACATGCCACTTGCTCCCTAACGGCATTCTGCATGGACGAACGCCCCACCGTGCTTTTGCTTGGCTCAGAACAAAAGGGGTTGAGTGCCGAACAGATGGCCATCTGTGACGATGTACTCTCCCTGCCGATGCGCGGGCGAGCATCTTCTCTCAACCTGGCTGTAGCAGCAGGAATTTTTTTGTATGGACTGAAGAATTAAGGCCGAACCCGCTTCAAAAACCCCGGCGTGTTCAATTCCCGTTCGAGTAGATAAGTAAAATAGCCCTGCATCAGCGTTTCAACCTGTTTACGGCTTTCGGCATCGGGACGCGCTCGCGTTGCTTCAGCATACGTGCTGCGCTGAAAATGTCGCAAATACTTGAGCGTCTCCACACTCACGTTCCATAAGCCCGGCAAGCCAATCCCACATTTGGGGCAAATCACCCCACCCGAAGAGGGCGAAAAGTATTGAGCGCACGGCTCAATTGGCCGTCCGCAATTGGCACATTCGAACAATTTAGGGCGAAAGCCAAGAAAATCGAGCAATCGCATTTCATAGTAACGCACCGGCAGCCAGCCATCTGGTTCGGTGGCAATGCGCGCCAGCGTTTCGAGTAACAGTCGAAAAACAGCCGCAGGATGCCCTTCTTCGTCGTAGGTAAAACGGTCTAGCAATTCCAATGTATAGGCGGCGTAACCGACCTTCACCAAATCATCTCGAATTGGCAGATACGCATTCAGCGTCTCGACCTGTTCCACAATCGGCAAATCACGCCCACGCGCCAATTGAACCGTGATGTGCGTAAAAGGCTCCAAGTGCCCGGCCTTACGAGAGAGCACCTTACGTGCGCCTTTGGCCAAGGCACGCAACTTGCCCCGCTCACGTGTAAAGAGTGTCAGAACACGATCAGACTCGCCCCAATCAGCGTGGCGAATCACCACGGCTTCGGCTCGAAAAGAACGCGGTTGATTCATGAGACGGTCGGGGCACGCAATTTGCCGGTAGTGCCTTTTCGTTGGTATAAGCGGCGGTCAGCAGTAGCCAGCAAGGCCTCGGGGGTTTCACCGTCATCTGGATAACAAGCCATGCCAGCACTAAAAGAGATAAACAAAAGCGGATTGGTAGAGATAGGGGTCATACTGACCAGGTCTGCCAAGCGTTGCACCAACACCGGCCCGCGTGTCATATCAATCCCCGGCAACATCAAGATAAACTCATCCCCGCCATACCGAAAGAGATGGTCGGTTGTGCGCAGGTCAGCCACCAAGCGGCGCACGAACGAAACCAGCACATCATCACCGCAGGCATGGCCGTAGGTATCGTTGATTTGTTTGAACCTATCCAAATCAATGAAGACCAATGAAAATTTGTAATCATATCGCCTGGCACGTTCAATTTCGTCCTGCAAGCGAATATCGAGCGCCTGGCGAGAATAGGCACCGGTCAGATGGTCGTACATGCCTGGTCCATAGTCAATTGGTTTCACTTCACGCACCCGTTCCGTCAGCAGGCGCATCAATTCGATGCCGACTTCCGGAACATTCGCCAACATTTCATGGAACCTTTCTTTGTTTAAGCACTTCAGACGTGCATTCGTAAGAGCAACCACGGTGGCCGTGCGCGGCACATTTTCGAGCAAGGCAATCTCTCCTACCACATGCCCTGGCCGGCGAAACGTCAGCAAGTGCGGACTGCGTAACTTCCCTTGCACAACGGCCAGAATACCTGCCTCCACCCAGTACAAATTTTCTCCTACATCATCTTGCATAAAAAGAATTTCCCCTGGGATGAGCTCGACACTTTCACCAAATTTTTCCAAAAAACTTTTCAAAGAAACTGCAAACATCGAAGAAACACCCGTGGAGGTGGGCTTCTGCTCAAGTTCGTTGTAAATAGTTTGCAGCTTGGCAAGAACGTTCGGAGAAAGAAATCGTTTATTGGTCACATGTATCATCCAAAGCAAGGTCAAAAACTTTGAACAGATTTTAGCATAGAAATCGCATCTCTCCAGCTATGATAAATTAGACAATGTATGTGCAAATGCTCTCGCTAGAAGCAAATAGGAAAATCAGCACACAATTTCATTACAAAAATCATGAACAACACGTTAAGCGGTTGACTCCGCGCCTGATTCGTCATATACTCTCTGCAAGGTGAAATACATATGCCTGCATTTACCGACATCCAGAATGTGAACGACTGAAGGCACGCTCTTTCTGCGTGCCTTTTTCATTTCTCTATTCCAAAAGGAGAACAAACCATGAACTACAGTCTGATCGGAAAAATTGAAAAAGCCAAACGCTATGCAGAAGAACGCCAAAGGTTCACATTTCACAAATTTGAAGTCACCTTTCGCGGCGATAACAACAACCATCACGTCTCGTTCGAAAACGGCAAATTTAACTGTGACTGCGAATTTTTTATTGCAAACCAGCGCTGCGCCCATACAATGGCCCTAGAGCACTTGCTCAAAGATATGCTGCCAGAAATTCAATACTCGTAACGCAAACAATAAAAATATCAGTGCGCATTCAGCCCGCAGGTTGTCTGTGGGCTGAATCTTTATTGAGACTTCTGTTGCGCCATTTTCGGGTACAATACTCGCCATGGCCTTCAAATTATCTCGCCGTGATTTTCTGAAACTGACCAGCGCCTCTCTGACCGGGCTGGCCTTTTCGCCTTATCTGCCCGCAGAAGTTGAATTTACACAAGGACCACTGATACGGGTTGCTACCACCCAAGTCAGCATTCACAAACGCCCCGATGATACCAGCGCCATCGTTGGACAAGTATACCGAGACCAGATTTTGAACGTGTATGAAGAAGTCAACTCTGGCACGCCGGGTTACAACCCCGTCTGGTATCGGGTGTGGGGCGGGTATGTGCATCGCGCCCGTATGCAAAAGGTAGAATACATCTACAACCAGCCCACGCTACCGGTGCGCGAAAGCGGTCAACTGGCCGAAGTAACTGTTCCCTATACACAAGTGCTGCGTCGTACAGGTGAGCGCTGGACCCCCCTCTATCGCCTATACTACACCTCCGTCCACTGGGTTGTTGGCCTAGACGAAGGCCCGGATGGTCAACCCTGGTATCGCCTCTTTGATGAACTGCTCGACATAACCTATCACGCTCCGGCAGCCCACTTTCGGTTCATCCCTGATGAAGAACTCACCCCTCTTTCGCCTGAAGTGCCATTTGAGAAAAAACGTATTGAAGTAGACCTGAAAAACCAAATTCTCACTTGCTACGAAAACGAACAAATTGTCTTTCAGACGATTATTTCCTCCGGCCGCCTCAACAGTCAACCCGGCCCCAACGGCATTCCCACCCGCACCCCAGCCGGTAAAGCACGCGTAGTCGTCAAAATGCCTTCTAAACACATGGGCAACGGCAACCTGGCTGCTGACATCGAAGCCTACGAGCTACCCGGCGTAGCCTGGTCTACCTTCTTCCAATACGAACATCTGCCCTTTCAAGGTCATGCCTTTCATGGCACCTATTGGCATGATAACTTTGGTGTGCCAATGAGTAGCGGCTGTATCAACATGCGCACCGAAGAAGCCAAATGGCTCTTTCGGTGGTGCCTGCCAACCGCGGCTGCTGAGGAGATTCACCCCCTCACCCTGGATAAAAAAGGCTACGGCACACCCGTCACACTCACACAATAGGCCCCAACGACCTTGTGCATCTCCCCTCTGCCCAGTTACGCCCATGCCTAGCCTAGACTGGAACGGAAAAGCCCTGCCTGTCCTCCAGCCGGCCAACCTTAGGCTGGATTCGGTCATCTACCCCAACGGAACAGGCTACCCCTCTTTTTCGCCAGAAAATCATCTTTATCTTGGGGATAATCTGGCCATCATGACGGCTCTGTTGCCCGAATATGAGGGCCGTATTGACCTGATTTACGCCGACCCTCCCTTTTTCACCAATCGCAAATATCCGGCTCGGATTGGACGCGGTGAAGATTCGCGCAAACCCAGCGAGTGGCAGCTGGCGGAAGGGTATGCCGACCACTGGAATAATCTCGATGAATACTTACAATTTCTCTATGAGCGGCTGGCCCTTATGTATCGCCTGCTGGCCCCGCATGGCACCCTTTACCTGCACCTGGACTGGCACGCCGACGCCTACGCTCGCCTGATTCTGGACGAACTGTTTGGCCCCGAACGCTTGCTCAACGAAATCATTTGGGTGTATCACGGCCCATCTCCCATCCGCTCGGCCTTCAACCGCAAACATGATACGATTTTGGCCTATACCAAAAGTGAAACCTACACCTTTAATGCCAATGCCGTGCGCATTCCCTACGACCCGACAACGGTCAAAACATTTGCTTCCTCCCCCAAAGCCGGCTTTGGCAAAATCCCCGACCTGGAACGCGGCAAGGTGCCAGAAGACTGGTGGTACTTCCCGGTGGTGGCACGTTTGCACAACGAACGCACCGGCTACCCCACGCAAAAACCCCAAGCCTTGCTAGAACGCATCCTGCTGGCCTCTTCACGCCCTGGCGACCTGGTGGCCGATTTCTTCTGTGGCTCTGGCACCACCCCGCTTGTGGCTGCCCGGCATGGTCGCCGGTTTCTGGCTGCCGATGCTACCTTTCGCGCCATTCACACCACACGCATGCGGCTGATACGCCAGAACGCTGCACCTTTCAGCATTTGGAGAGAACAAAATCAGGAAGAAAAAATGACACCCTCGGCCCCTGCTTCGCCGGTTCGCTTGTCCCTTTCATCCGACCAAATCCACTTTCTGAACGATGCCTTGCCCGACTATTGGGAAATTGACCCCGATTGGGATGGTACTATCTTCCGTAGTTACGCCCAAGCACTTTTACCACTCCGCCACGGCATTTTGCCCCGTTCTTTGCCCCTTCCACCCCGAAGCGGTGCTCTCTGCCTGCGCATGGTTACGGCACAAGGTGAGCAGTTTCAAGCCATTCTCGATTGAACCGAGTGAGACAACCTAAGAAAAACTTCCGAGCCGTTGCAGGCCCGGAAGTTTTGATTTACGGGTACTTCGCGGCGTTACTTGTCGTTGAGCGCAGCCACTCCCGGTAGCTCTTTGCCTTCCAAGAACTCCAGGCTAGCCCCACCGCCGGTGGAAACGTGCGTCATCTGCTTGGCAACGCCAGCCTTCTTGACCGCACTAGCGCTATCACCGCCACCAATCACGGTTGTTGCGCCACTTTCGGCCAGCAAACGCGCCAAGGCAAATGTGCCTTCAGCAAATTTCGGGAACTCGAACACACCCACCGGGCCGTTCCACACAATCAGTTTGGCGCCTTGCAAGGTTTGCTTATAAAGCTCGATGGTCTTGGGGCCAACATCTAACATGCGCCAACCGGCCGGGATTTTATCCACATCCACCACCTGGCTCTCGGCCTCGGCATCGAAACGGTCAGCCACCACTGCATCCACGGGTAAAACAAGTTTGTCACCTAGTTTTTGGAGCAGGGTTTTGGCTGTCTCCAGGGATTCCGCCTCAACTAGGCTATCTTGCATGTTTAAGCCCTTGGCCGCCAAGAACGTATTGGCCATGCCGCCGCCGATGATGAGTTTATCGCACTTTGCGGCCAGCGTTTCGACCACCAGGATTTTGTCGCTGATTTTCGCGCCACCCAAAATGGCAATGTAAGGATGCTCAGGGTTGGCAATTGCTTTGCCGAGGTACTCCAGTTCTTGCTCCATTAGGAAGCCAGCCACAGCGGGCAGGAAACGGGCAATGCCTTCGGTAGAAGCGTGCGCGCGGTGTGCGGAGCCGAACGCATCATTAACGTACACATCAGCCAGGGCGGCCATTTGTTTAGCCAACTCTAGGTCATTTTTCTCTTCGCCTTTGTGGAAGCGGGTGTTTTCGAGCATCACCACTTCACCCGGTTTGAGATTGGCAGCAATTTTCTCCACTTCTGGGCCAACGCAATCAGGCGCCATAATCACCGGTCGGCCCAACAAGCCAGAAAGGACCTCTGCCGCCGGCTTCAGGCTAAATTCCGGGTCGGGGCCGCCTTTAGGACGTCCCAGATGGCTGGCAAGCAACACCGAAGCGCCTTGTTCCAGCACATATTGAATGGTGGGCAAAGCGGCTTTAATACGTTTGTCATCGGTGACTTTACCATCGGCCATCGGGACGTTGAAATCTACGCGCATGAATACGCGCTTGCCTTTTAAATCAATATCACGAACCGTTTTCTTGTTCATAAGCTCACCAAAGGAACAGACGAGTGGCCCTTTGTAGTGACCACTCGTCAAGAATTGTTTGTTACAGTGATTTCGCCATCAGTGCAGCCAGGTCAGCAGTGCGGCAAGAATAGCCCCATTCGTTGTCATACCAAGTGACAACTTTGATGAAGCTGCTCTTCTCTTTGCCAAGCACCATGGTAAAGGGCAGGTCTACACTGGAGGAATGCGGGTCGCCTTTGAAATCAATGCTGACGAGTGGTTCATCCACTGCCTGCAAAATGCCCTTAAAGCGCGGCTCCTTGGCAGCATCACGGAACATTTGGCGCAGTTCCTCGGTGGTGGTTTCGGTTTCCACTTCTGCCGTAAAATCTACCACCGAAACGGTGCTGGTCGGCACACGCAGAGCATAGCCGTCGAACTTACCTTTCAGGTCGGGAATGACCAGGGCGACGGCTTTGGCCGCGCCGGTGGTGGTGGGGATGATGCTCATAGCAGCAGCACGAGCGCGGCGCAAGTCAGAGTGCGGCAGGTCGAGAATCTTCTGGTCGTTGGTGTAAGCATGAACGGTGGTCATAAACGCGCGCTTGATTTTCAGCCGGTCATGCACCACTTTGGCAGCAGGGGCCAAGCAGTTGGTGGTGCAGGAAGCGTTCGAGACGACATGGTGATTGGCCGGGTCGTACTTGTCCTCGTTCACGCCCATCACAATCGTAATATCTTCACCTTCCGCCGGGGCGGAGATGATGACCTTCTTGGCGCCGCCATGCGTGATGTGATTCACCGCACCCTTGACGACTTTGCCCTTTTTGTTAACACCATCTTCTTTGATGGTGAACAGACCGGTAGATTCAATCACGATGTCTACGCCCAAGCTGCCCCACGGGATGTTGGCCGGGTCGGTTTCCTTGAACGCTTTCACCAGTTTGCCATCAATCAGCAGACCCTCGTCCGTTGCTTCCACCGTACCATCGAAACGCCCATAGTTCGAGTCGTACTTAAGCAGGTGCGCCATCGTTTTCATATCACCGATGTCGTTGAAAGCCACCACTTCCAGCTCCTGTGGATACAGGTCGCGGATAGCCTTGAGAACCTGGCGGCCAATGCGGCCAAAACCGTTGATACCAACTTTGACAGTCATAACGAAACCTCCTGAGGGTTTATAGTTTGTGATTTTTTACACAAGTAAGATTTTACCACATTGTTGCATGGTCGTCTTGCGCAAACCAAGTTGATTTTACAACAGAATCGAACAGCGGTTTACTCAGTTCTAGAAGAATTTAACCGCCCGATAACATAAAACGCTATTCGGCCAGCGGGCCAGTGCGTTCGTAAAGTAAGTCTATCAGTGCCTGCGCCAGTTTGAGCGAATCGTGCCGCCAAGGTTGTTCCTCATCCACCAAGTTCGCCGGGTAAAGAGGATAGCGCGCAGCGGCAGCATCTATCTTAACCCATTCAACGCCTGGTGGTAACGGCTTTTCGTGAACATTATTGCACACAATGACATCAAACAGGTTAGAGCCAACATGTGCTTCTAATGCAGCAATATGGTCGCTGACATGATAGCCACTGGTTTCGCCACGCTGGGTTGCAATGTTAACCACATAGATTTTCAATGCTTTGCTCGCGCGCAGGGCGGCCACCAATTCTGGCACGAGCAGGGTTGGCAACAAGCTAGTGTACAGGCTGCCCGGCCCCACCACGACCATTTCAGCCATTAAGATGGCCTTTATAGACGGAGGAAAGGCCGCCGGATTGTTTGGCTCCAAATATACGCGCTGCACACGCCCTTGGGCTTCGGGAATGCGGCTTTCGCCTTCGATACGCACTTCTTGCAGTGAACCAGGCAACTGTACATCGGCCACCAAGCGCACATCGTGCAGGGTGGCCGGTAAAACGCGCCCGTTTACCGAGAGTACCCGACCCGATTCTGCCACAGCTTCCTCAAAACTACCCGTTAAATCCGCTAGGGCCGAAATAAACAGGTTGCCAAAGGAGTGCCCACCCAACCCCGAAGAATCGGAAAAGCGATATTGGAACAACTGGGTAAGCATGGCCTCATCGTTAGAAAGCGCCGCCAGGCAGTTGCGAATATCACCAGGCGGTAGAATGCCCAAGTTTTGCCGCAATTTACCGGAAGAACCACCATCGTCAGCGACCGTGACGATGGCAGTGATGTTGTTAGTATGATGTTTTAACCCACGCAATAAAGTAGATTGTCCGTGCCCGCCTCCCATGACCACAACACGCGGGCCACGTTCACGCCGGCGATGTACGGTAATTTGGTCAATCAACCGCTGACCAGGACGCAAGAAGGGGTTGAGCAAGGCGCGATTGAGCCCAGCAATGCCCCAAATCACCAGGCCAAAGCCAATGATCAGGAAAGCGGCTACGCGCACCGGTCGTGGCCAGAAGCGTAGGGTAGCGACATCCACGAAATCTAGAAACTCGCTTTGCGGGGCCGTTCGGTACAGGTCTAACAAGAAATAGGCTACGCCAACCCCCAGGAATGTGATTCCCATCAACAGGATGAAAAGCCAGCGCTTGACCCCTAAACCGGGAGTGAGCCACAGCATAAGCCCCGCGAATTCGTTGCGAAGAGAGAGAAGCCATTTTTGCATGGTCACGCGGCCAGGATAGCAGGGGTCAAACGGTTCGTCAATTCGAAATTTTTATTTCAGCAACAGGCCTTTTGGGGGGCGGTTGTCCAGTTTTGTTGCTAATTCATCGCGGTTGCCCGTAATCGGTATGCCGGTTCGGTAAGCGGCGGACGCAATCGAATGCGCAACGGATGGGGAGGCCATCAGTACAAAGAAAATCAGCAGGAGAGATTTCCAGGTCACCAGCGGAGTTAGAATATCGGCTGCTAGCAACAGGAAGACCACTCCAAATACGCTCACCTTGCCGGTTGCATGCAAGCGGGTGTAGACATCGGGCAATCGTACAAAGCCAATGACGCCAATCAATGACATAAGCGTGCCAAAGATTAGGAAAACCCAAGCCAGAACTTGCAGAAAGATGGACATCAAAACACCTTTTGGTCGGAAATGTATTTTGCCAGGGCAACAGTAGAAAGGTATCCTAAAGCAGCGGCAGCGATAGCAACATCTACAAAAATGCTGTTTTGGCGGATGATGGAGATGAGGACCAGTACTGCAATCATCAAGGTGGAAGCCAAATCCAGACCTGCCAAGCGCGCAGGTGCATTTTCACCGCGCAAAATTCTCCAGGCGGCGACCAAGGACATCAACAAATGAACGCCCAAGACAATCCAAATGGTCAAGTTCAAAAGTTGTTCCATAGAATTTGAAGGCCTTTCATCACTCAAACATTTTGCTGAGCAAATTTTTGCGCAACGCCTGGGCTTCATCTTTGTAGCGCGCCGAGTCATCCACATTCAGGCAGTGTGTATACATGACACCATCATCATCAATTGCTATCACCATTTCACCTGGCGAAAGTGTAATCGCATGCGCTGAGAGGGCTGTCCCTAACTCGGTTTTTGAGCCAGAAGGAATGGCAATGATGCCGGGGTTGAGAGGCAATTGGGGGTCAAGAACAATGCGAGCCGTAGAGAGTGCTCCCTTTAGCACATCCCAAGCAACCACAAATACATATCGAAAGCCAGCCCACAAGAACGATGGAAGACGCGCAAGCGAAAACGGCGGCAGTTCAATGGGGGGCAACAATACAGAAATGCCTGTTGCCACTAACAAGCCTACCACCAAATTGGGCAAAGTTAAGTTGCCGGTTAGGACAAGATATACGATAAAGAGGGGTAAGGTAATTTGGAAGAAGCGCATCGGCATCACCCATTTCCAACCAACCAGCGAATGTAGTTTTGGGGGTCGCTGAGCCATTGGGCTGAGACCTGCGCAAGATTAACCAGCGGCGCAGCCCAAATGCCAAGTGCCAGGCTCAGGCCAATCAGCAGGGCGGGAGCAAGCAGGCTATCACCGGTTTTCGGCTTGGCTTCGGGATTGGTTTCGAACCAAATTTTCATGAAAGCACGGATAACATACGTCAGCGTGACAATGCTAGCGACGCCGGCAATAGCCAAGGACAGGTAATTGGCCGAGGCGATACCGCTCCAAAAGATGAGCAGCTTGCTCGTGAAACCGTTTAGGGGAGGGATGCCAGCCAAGGCCATACCACCAAGCAAGAACAGCAAGCCTGCAAAGGGATGATATTTGCCCACACCAAACACCACGCTAAAAGATGCGGATTTAACCGCCGCACGGCTGGCCATCGCGCCTGCTAACATGAGCATGGCAGCCTTAACCAAAGCATGATTGAAGGCAAAGACCAGCGCCGCCGTGAGAGAAAATGGCGTTCCCCAGCCAATGCCCAAAAGCATAAAGCCGATTTGGGCCAGGGTGGAATAGGCTAACATACGCTTGACGTTATGGGTACCTGCTGCACCCAAACCGCCATACAGAATGCCTGCTACACCAACCCACACAAGCAAAGTCTGCAGCAGTTGAATTTGCGGAAACATTAAGGTGGTGAGTCGCAAAAATCCATACACGCCCACTTTCACAACCAAAGAGGAAAGCATGGCACTAATGGCAGTGGGGGCGGCAGCATGAAAATCGGGCTGCCAGAAGTGAAAGGGGAAGGCAGCGCTTTTGATAAAAAAGGTCGTGGCCAAGAAGGCCAACCCAGCCAGGGCCAGGGGGGTGGGCGAGGTGGCAGCAATCTGACGCGCCAAATCGGCCAGGTTGAGCGTGCCATAGGCGGCATAGAGCGCACCAACACCGAGTAGAAAAAAGACAGCCGCCAAGGTGGAAATGTAGAAATATTTGTAGGCGGCTTCTACACCAAATGGGTCATCGGCATTGGCGGTCAGTGCTGCGCCTGAAATGACAATAATTTCGGCAAACACAAACAGATTGAACAAATCGCCGGTCAGAAAAGCGCCACTTAAGCCTGTTGCTAGGCCGAAGAAGAGTGTGTAAAAAGCCGGATAACGGGTCACCTTTTCCGTTGAACCGGCTGCATACAAAAATCCGGCGGTCAGAACAATCTGGCTCATGAGGAGCATGAAAACGCCCGGTAAATCAGCCGCCAAAGTAATGCCAAATGGAAAGGGCCAGGCGCCCAATTGCAAAGCCAACGCGCCGTGCATCAACACTTGCCAGAGCAAGGCAAATGAAGAAAGAAGCGCAGCCATCATCAACGCCAGAGAAATGGCAGTTTGCAAGCGAGGCTGCTTGCGCAACATCAAAGTAAGCGGAGCGCCCAAAAAGGGCAGCAGCAGGGGAGGGAGAAGCCAATATGCAGTCATCAGTGAGTGATTAGTATGGATAAGACAGGATGGGAATACAAAAACCGTCTAATGCTTCAGGCCTTCGATTTCGTCGCTATCACTTGTTTTATAGCGCGTGGATACAACGTACAACAAACCCAACACAAAGGCAAACCCGCCAGCGCTAATCACAATTGCTGTCAAGACCAAGGCTTGTGGCAGAGGGTCGCTGATTTGGGCTATGGCAGTGCTATAAGCGGCTTCTACACCATTGTAAGCACCCATACTAAACAAGTAGAGATTGATGGCATTGGAAATTAAGGCTAGTCCAATTGCAGCGCGGATAACATTGCGCCGTAGCATTTGGTACATAGCAATCGCAAAAAGAATGCCAATGGTCAAGGCGGTCAAAATATTCATGTGTTCTCTTCCTCGCGTGGACGCCCTAAGTTGTCAATCATTAAGCTGGCGCTGCCAATCACGGTCAGACAAATGGCAACCTCGAACACAAAGGCACTACTCAAGGCGAAGCCAGGCGGCAAAGGCAGGGAGAGCAATTTTCCATAATCCACAGGAGCAAAAAAGCCTGCGCCAAGCACAAGCCCACCTAAGGCATTGAAGAGTGCCAGCAGCAGGCCAGCAGCCACGAAATGATTGCGATTGAGCCAGGGCAATTTTCGACGGGTATCTTCATAACCAAACACAATGTACCACATCGCAATGGCCAAGCTAATGATAACACCCGCTGTAAAACCATCTCCAGGTTGGTCGTGTCCGTACATCATGTGTGTTGCGCCAAGCATAAACGCCAAGGGCAAGATGACATAGGCCAAAGTATGCAAAAGTGGGGAAGTCGGCAGAGCGTAAATGCCCTTGGGTGTGCCAGGAAGTAAAAGTTTCACTCCTGGCTCTTTGGCTGCGCGCTCTTCGAGTTGGCGTGTGCCAAAGTGAAATAGCGTGTAGAGCGCTACACCAGCCATACCGAACACCATAATTTCGATTAGCGTATCCGAACCGCGGAAGTCCACCACAATCGCTCCAACGATGTCTTTGGCACCGGTCAGTGGTTTGGCATTTTGCGCGTAATAAGGGGAAACCAGGCTCTGGCGTGGACGCAATTCCAAAGCCGTAAAAGTTGTCCATGCCACAACCAGCCCAAGCAGCCCGGCCACCAGCCAATCGCGGGTCATACCACGCCGACTATGCAATAACTCATTGGCACGGGCACGTTGTTTGCGCGGAATGGCATTCAGCCCTAAAATCAGGATGACGGTTGTTAGAATATCTACAACAACCTGTACTAACGCCACATCGGGGGCGGGCTCCAATGCCATCCAGATGGCAACGGCTAACCCCACCAGGCCTAGCGCAATCACGGCGTACAGGTCACGCCGTAGAAAAACTGTGGCTAAGCCAGCAGTGGCCATCACTACCAATGAGAAAGCGCGCAAACCGTTGAGTCCCATCAAGTTCCACTGTACGTTTTGGAACAAAGTCAGAGGGGGAAGGCCAACGAGTAAGAGCAATAACACCACGGCACTCAATACAATAACACGCAAGTAAACTCGCATTCGTCCAGCCTGAAGCCGGGTGGCCGTATGCGCAAGCCAATCTAGCCCTTGCACAGTCCCATCAAACAGGGTGTTGACCGTTAGGTTGGGCAAAAACGCCATCAGCGCCGGGCGCAGGCGATTTCTCTGCCAGAACAGGAGCAACCCCAGCGAAACAGCCACGATTGAGAGGATGAGTGGAACGTTGATGCCTGTCCACAGCGCGAGCGAGACCTTGACTTTTGCGCCGTAAACGGCTTTGGCCGCCTCGGCCAGGAAGTTTGCCAGCGAGGCCGGCTCGATGGGGGTGATGCCTATCAGCAGCGAGAGCAATGCAGGCAGAGCCGGAGCGAGCCAGAAGCCAAAGCGCGGGTCATGCCCATGCGCAGGATGTTTGGGGTCGGCAGGGGGGGACAGGAAGACGCCCCAGACAAGAATCCCCGCCTGGAACAGAATCAACGCCCCGGCCAAAACGGTCGTCAGGGGGAAGATGGCGTTGACGACAGGAGGCAGGGTCGGATGGGTGGCGGTTGCGAGCAGAGTCTCTTTTGCCAGAAAGCCAAACAACGGCGGAAGCCCGGCCATCGAGAGCGCGGCAATGGCCGTTACCCCAAAAAGAATCGGCATTTGCTTGCGCAAGCCGCCGAGTTTGCGCAAATCGCGCGTGCCGGTCTCGTGGTCAATAATGCCTGCCGCCATAAACAGGGCGGATTTGTAGAGGGCATGGGCGAGGATGCTAATCACTAAGGCTTTGAAGGCAATTTCGGTGTTTTGACCAATGAGTGCCACCAAAACGCCAAGTTGTGAAACGGTGGAATAGGCCAATAAAGGCTTTAGGTCGTTTTGTTTGGCGCCCAGGTAAGCCCCAACCAACATGGTGGCAATCCCAAACAGGGAAAGAACCCAAAACCACAGGTCGGTGCCGCCCAGCGCCGGGTTGAGCCGCGCCAGCAGATAGACGCCGGCTTTGACCATCGTTGCAGAATGCAAGAAGGCGCTGGCGGGAGTGGGGGCGCTCATGGCTTCGGGCAGCCAGATGTGCGCCGGGAATTGCGCGCTCTTAGTGAACGCGCCGAACGCAATCAGCGTAAAGAAGACCGGGTAGAGTGGGCTGGTGGTCAACACATCCCGCCCGGCCAGGATGGCGTTCAGGTCGGCGCTGCCGGTGAGATGGATGACAAACAAGAAA
Source organism: Anaerolineae bacterium (assembly GCA_003130845.1). Lineage (GTDB taxonomy): Bacteria > Chloroflexota > Anaerolineae > Anaerolineales > Villigracilaceae > UBA5195. Next base: position 5,380 of record QEXW01000078.1, on the reverse strand, counting down.
CCCGCTAGCAGCGCAATGCCGCCCCCGCCCGTGATGAACAGCGATTTGAACGCTCCTTTGCGCGCGGCCTCCTCTTTGTACTTATAGCCGATGAGCAGGAACGATGAGATGCTCGTACCTTCCCAGAAGATGAACATCGTTATCAAATCGCCGGCCAGGACAAGGCCGAGCATTGCCAGCATAAAAAGTAGGGTGTAGGCAAAAAAGCGAAATTCCAGGTGGCTATCTGCCGGGGAATGGCTTCCCGCGGTAGAAGTATGGTGGAAATAATAACCTGTGTAGAGAATAATCAACGTGCCAATGCCGGTGATGATTAGGGCAAAAAGTGCCGAGAGGCCATCCAAATAAAGCGAGAAGTGAAGGTCAAGTAAAGGAAGCCAGGGCAAACGGAAGAAAAGTGGTTTGCCGTTTGGCAGTAAGTTGTAAGCATACAAAACAGAAAAGAAGGCAGCCAGAGGAAAGAGAGAAAGGAACCAACCTGCCTGTGGATTGGTGAGTGCTGTGCGGCGCAAAGGCAACACAATCAGCAGGCCAAGGGCAATCAGTACGAGAGGTAGCAGGAGAACGGTTTCAATCATGGGGCGTATTTTAGCAAACAAACGCAAAAAAATCCCGCTTTTGGAGCGGGTTTTTGATATTTTGATAACCAAAAATTGTCGTCTTTACGCTCTTCGACGCACATGAAATTCATACCAGAGCGAGATGACCAGCGTTAGTGCGGTGAGCGGCAATACAAACCAAGCCATGACGTTGTTAAAAACCGGCAAGGCGCTGTGATGTGTAGCATTCAAAACCAGATAAACGGTGTAAACAACGTAGTAACCCAGGAAGAGCAATCCTTCCCAGCGATAGATTTGGCCGCCGGTAAGAAAAATGGGAAAAGAAGCCAGGGCCACCGCAATCATGATTGGAATATCGAACCGGATGGCTGCTTGTGAAACCGGAATACCCTCCGGCACAATGATAGCGCTTAGGCCCAAAACAGAAAGCAGATTAAAAATGTTACTGCCCACCACATTACCAACGGCAATATCACGCTCCCCTTTAATAGCAGCCATGACAGACGTTGCTAGTTCGGGCAATGAGGTGCCTACTGCAACAACTGTCAGGCCAATCACCAGTTCACCCACACCCAACCAATGGGCCACTTCTACTGCGCTTGAAACCATCCAACGCGCACCTAAAATGAGTAATCCTAAACCAACCAACACCAAGCCAATGTTCCAAACCCAACCCCGTATGCTTTTTTGTTCGCGTGGAGCGTATTCCTGTTCGTATTCCTGTTCCACTTCCCGGCTTTCGGAACGGCTCTGGCGAATGAGGAACCAGGTATAAACCAGCAAGGCACTAAACAAAATGAAACCTTCAAAGGTGCTAATCAACCCGTTCAGAGCAAACAAAAAAGTAACAACAGAAACGCCAATCATAATTGGCACGTCCTGTCGCACAACCTGTTGCTGCACCATGAGCGGTGCAATCGCCGCCGACAGACCCAGGATAAGTAGAACGTTGGCGATATTGCTCCCAACTACATTGCCGATGGCAATATCAGGTTGACCTGCTAGGGCAGATTGTACGTTAATTGCCAATTCGGGCGCACTCGTTCCAAAAGCAACCACTGTCAGCCCAATCACAAGCGGTGAAATCCCTGCCCAGGCCGCAATTCGTGAAGAACCACGCACCAACCACTCTGCTCCAAGAATCAGCAGAGCCAGACCGGCAATGAACATAACCCCGGTAAAAAGCATCATATCGTTGTTATCTCCTGATGAGTTGAAAATTGGAAATGCCCAGCGGAGAAAATGTATGGCATAATAATGCTTATCATACCATCACTTCAAAGTTGGTTGCACGGAAATTCAGGATGGAATGCAAAACATTGGTCTTATGTGATGATTACTGGCATCCCGCAGCGCTCATCCAGCAGGGTTTAAGCACTTTGCAAGAGCATGGGTTTCAGTTTGATTGGTTAGAGAATGCCCGCGATTGGTCTGCACTTTACATGAATACCTACCCCCTGGTTATTCTGTCGAAATCAAACAACATTTCTAGCACCGAGCAATCCCCATGGATGACAGAAGAAATAGAAAACGCCTTTGCTGATTATGTACGGCAGGGAAAGGGGTTACTCGCTATCCACTCCGGCACAGCAGGGTATGAGGAAGCACCCATTTTGCGAAATTTGCTCGGCGGAGTTTTCAGATACCACCCAGAACAGTGTTCAGTTACCTTCGAACCAGTCTCAAGCCATCCATTAACGACCGGCGCCGTTCGATTCACAGCACAAGACGAGCATTATTTTATGTCTATCACCAACCCTGAGATAGATGTTTTTCTCAAAGCAAACTCTATCCATGGTGAACAACCTGCCGGCTGGAGATTGCAAGAAGGTAAGGGACGCGTAGCAGTACTCACCCCCGGCCACACGCTCGAAGTTTGGCAACAGCCCGCCTTTCAAACATTAATACGCAATTGCGCGCGTTGGTGTACCGAGGGCGATTTTAGAACAAATTAGGAGGTCTCAGTGCCAGGCACGGTTTTGGTTACCGGTGGCGACCGAGGGTTCGGATTGGGTTTGTGTGCGGCTTTGCTTCCGCTGGGCTGGCACGTTTTTGCCGGGCAATACTTGTCGGATTGGCCAGAATTGCCTGCCTTGCAGCGCCAATATCCCGAAACGCTTGAGATTGTTCCACTGGATGTGCGTTCGATGGAATCGTTGCATGCCGCAGCGGATTTCGTGCAGCAGCGCGTGGGGGCTCTGGATGTTCTCATCAACAACGCCGGGGTGCAATCGGAAACAATTTATGCAGGCATCCGCTCACCACAGAATTATGAGGAGATGCATCGGCTGTATGATGTGAACGCCTTGGGGCCTTTGCGCGTGGTAGAGGCGTTTTTGCCTTTAATGGATGCCGGACAAGGCAAACGATTGTGCTTTATCTCCTCGGAGGCAGGCAGTATCGGCGCAGCGCAGCGCACAAGTTGGTTCGGATATTGCATGTCCAAGGCCGCCCTGAATATGGCGGTCAAAATCTTGTTTAATGACTTGCGTCCGCAAGGGTACACCTTTCGTCTCTATCACCCTGGCTGGATACGTTCGTACATGCACGGGCAAAAAGCGGTCGAAGCACACTTCGAACCAGAAGAAGCCGCCGCCCTGGCCATTCCTATTTTATTCGGCACCAACGCCGATGAAAATCGCCTTGCCCTGATAGATTACGACGGCAAGGAATGGCCCTACTAAAGATTCTAACCGCTTTGGGTCTTGAATCACTTTCGTGGGGATTTTCTTAACGCAAAGGCACGCGTACACCCAGATGCTCAGCTTTTTTCTTTGCGACTCTGCGACTTTGCGTTAGAACTTGTGCAAATTTTGCCAGGCGGCAACTTGAGTTCTCTTAAGCCGCCTGCCCGGAATTAATTCGATGGTTTTGCTCTCTCTTTCTTGCTTCTTTGTTTTCTAAATGGCGGCATGTCTATCGAAAACACCTGGCATTTGGTGGGGTCAAGAATCTTGTTCCACAAGCTAGGATGGTTGCGGGCAAAGCTTTCCGGGTCCATTTGGGATGTAATCACCGTCGGCAGATTGTCGTAATAGCGATAATTCAAAATCTGATAGAGCTTGTCTTCCGCCCAAGCCGAGTTCATGTTGCTCTCTTTGAAGCCATCCAGAATCAAGAGCGGCGCGGTACGGATTTCGTAAAAGCGCCGGTCGAAAGAAATATCAGAATTGGGACGGAAAGTCTGCTTGAGATAATCCAGCAAAACGGAAACATCAGCCATAATCGCTTGTCCACCCATACCCATGCGGTAATGACCAATGGCTGCTGCCAGATGCGTTTTGCCACAAAACGACGGCCCCAGCAAGACCAGCCATCCACGCGGATGCTCGGCAAAATCGGCCGCCGCATCGTGGGCGCGTTTAAGCCGTTCCAGGTGTGCCTGGGTCACTTTTTCCCGTTCAATTTCCTTATCGCGCACTGCCATTCCACCGCTCCCCTTGCGCTCTACCGTTTTGACGGTGACAATCTCATGCCCCAACTCGTTCTGACGGTCTTGCCAAGTCAGAAAAGTCATCTCTTTAATGTCTTTCAGAGAGAGCATGGAAAGACCCGGATTGCTGGTTTCTTCTGGATGGCGGTAATCAAGCGTCATAATGCGCACGTGACGTACGAGTTCTTCGTCTTGTAAGCGCGAACGAATGCGACTCTCAATTTCATCTAACACCAAGTTCGTAGTCACTACGGTGGGCAATTTGTTGATATAGCGGTAGTTGATAATTTGAAATAGTTTTTCTTGCGCCCAACCCGTCGCATTTTGCGTGCCAAAGTCATCCATCACCAGCAGGTTGGCATTGCGGATGTCGTCAAAACGGGCCTCAAATGTCGTTTCGGGGCTGTTATAGGCAAAACGCAAGCTATCTAGCAAGTCGGGGACGGTAATAAACAGCGTTGGCACGCCGCGCGCAACCACTGCATTGGCAATGGCTGCTGCCAAATGCGTCTTGCCGCAGCCATACGAGCCCTCCAATAAAATCCATCCTACCAGGTGCTCGCTAAACTCTTGACAAACACTTTTGGCAAATTCCAAGTTATCGCGCTCAATTTGGGTGATTGCATGGCGGACTTTAGGATTTCCCTCGGTGCGGAAGTTTTCAAAGGTCAGGTGCTTCAATCGTTCTAAATTGCTCATGGCATACAAGCGTGCGCGCGCCACTTGAGCGCGATCGACTGCACGACAGGCGCATAGTTCTACTTTGCCAAACTTTTCATGCCCAAGCGGAACATCATAGCGCACATAACCAACGCCGCCACAAATGGAGCAATTTGGGTCACCCAGCGGCTCAACCCGCGCTTTGCGCTCAATCGAGGTATTCATCGAACTTGGTTTGGGAATATCGCTTTGCAACCTGTTCAGCGTTCGTTCGATTTTTTCCTTCATAGCCTTCTTCTTTCCAGCGGCGTAAAATAGCCGCGATGTATTTCCAGTTGCGAATATTACGCTCTAGCGCAATCCTGATTGCTTCGGCCAACCACTCAGCAGAGTATTCACGTTCAGCGTCTATCAAAGTTTCAGCCATCATCGGGGTCAGCGGTCCAATGTTCTCCTCGTAAATCTGAAAGATGTTGGGACGCGGCAAGGGGGTAGGGGGCGGCAGACGATGCAACGTCGCTTCCGCCGCATTGCGCAATGCTTCTGCGGTTGCCCTTCCGCGAGGCGAATTCAACATCCATAGGTCACCGAAACTGGATTCAACCTTGAGCAATGTGCCACGCTGGAACGCCTTTTCCAAGCCAGCATCCACCTGTGTTACCGACATTCCAGACAAAAAGCCGGTATCGTCAAGAATTTCCTGTCGCGTGAGATAGCGCAGAGAGCC
>QEXW01000077.1 GCA_003130845.1 Anaerolineae bacterium | reverse complement strand
TGGTGCTGAAACTGCGCGATAATTTCGCGCGTGCGGTCGGTCGAATGCCCGTCCGCAATGGTGACATCCATGAGATGACGCGGGTACGTTTGCGCAAAAATCGCATCCAGCAAAGCATGGATGCGCTTCTCTTCGTTGAAACAGGGAACGACAACAGAAACGGTCGGCGGCATGAAGGAGATTTCGGCTGACGAGTTTCGCTCGGCAAGACTGGGCAGAAAACCACGATACGGCAAAAGTGTCCTGCACCGGCTTGCTTCGAACGCTAATTTTACCACTGCTTTTGCCTGCTCGCCTTTCAGATGACCAGGCGAGTCTTCTTTTCTGCCACTCCTATCCAAGCCACGGCTCCGGCATTAAACGCCAAGAAATCGGCCTCTACACCGTCGCTAAAGATTACGCCACCTTCTGGCATTTCGGATTCGATGAGCAAAGGTGAGTCCGCTGAAAGTTGCCCACAGGTGATTACAGCGCCAGAGGTCTTGCTGATAAACGGCTCGCGGACAACGAAAATCAGTTGCTCAGCATCCCAGGCCAAACGCAAGGCAGGCAGCGGCTTACCCTCGGGAGAAAAGCCATTTAACATGCCATTTGCCATATTGAACAAGCTGCTGAGCCAACCCGTTGAGCCAACGCCGGTTGAAACGATGATGCCACTCGAAGAGTGCCGTTCTTCCCGCTCACCCACCCGAATGCGATAGCGCGCCGAGATATGGGTACGCGCGCCGATGAACAAATCGTTGAAGGCCAGCAGACGTTGCCCATCCTGCAAGCGTGCTTCGGCCATCGTAATTTTCCGTTCCTGAAATCGTCCTTGGCGTACACGGCTGGCAGCCAACGCAGCGGTTTCCACGTTAAACGGCAGGAGAATGCCATCAATATGAGCCGGGTCGGGGTTGACGGCAATCAGGGGTTGTCCGTTCAAATATTTGGCGGTGTTGACCACTAAGCCATCAATGCCAATTGTCACAACCAGGTCGGTTTCGGAAAACATAAAATTGGGCAGAAAACTGCGTTCGATTTCCTGCACCTTAGCAATCGGGGCAAGGTTGGCGCGCAAGGTACGTAGGGCGGCATAATACACTTCATGCTCACGCTCGTAAACCGAAAAATCGCCGCCACTGTGTTCAATGTAAAATTTGGCCTGACCGCGTGTATTGAAGCGTTCCACCAGCCCATCCAAGCGGGTTTTGCGCGTCACCAAGACAATTTTTTCGTATTCCAAACCTATTTTTCCTCACGCGGCGCGTTTTGCTGCATCAAAAGCTGCAACAAATCCGGGGAAATGTGCAAATTCCCAATTTTGGCAGCATTGCGGGAGAGTTCATTGAACGCCAGGCTGAGCATTTTGCGCGGCTCGGCAGATTGTACGGCTAGCAGCTGCAAGACTTCCGGCGATAGTTCTTTAAACGCCTTCAGCGAGGCTTCCGCAGCGTAGGCTTGTGCATCGGCCTCAATGCGGGCATTTTCGGCGCGGGCGAGCACCAGCTTGTTACGCTCATTCTCCAACGCAATTTGACCATTCAGTTGCGTCTGACGTACTTGCTGTTGCTTGGCCTCCACCGCCAAATCGGCTTCTACTTTGGTCTCTCGAATTTGGCGTTTTTTCTCTTCAACGGCAATTTCGGTATTGAGTTCATTTTCCTTAATGCGCCGCTCCTGTTCAACAGCCGCATTGCGCCGGTCATAAATGGCTTGGTCGGCACGGCGCAACAACTCTTCGCGCGCCTCGGCTTCGAGCGCGCGCGCCATCTCCGGGGTTGGGCGAATGGCTTGAATAGAAAGCGCTAAAATCTCAATACCCATGGTGTTCAACGCCTCGTGGCCGGCAAACTTGCTAAACACCGACGTAGCGATTGTTTCCGAAGCATAAATTGCCTCGCGCAAAGGCAGGCGCTGAACTTCAGCGCGCACCAGGGTTTGCAGCAAATTAATCAATCGCTGGGGTAATTTTTGGGGGTCTTCGGAAAGATATTTTTCCGGCGCACCATCTACAGTGTAATTCAGCAATTGCGCCAACTTTTGCGGCTCTTTTACCCGAAAGGTTAGTTGCCCCTGAATCGTGACAGATTGAAAATCCCCACTGATTTCGTTGAAAATAAACGGCACATCTGAACTAGCAATCGGCACAATCACCAATGAAGCAGAAGGCCTGAAGTAAAAGAAAGCCAAGCCGGTCCCGGCCCGCACGACTCTGCCGCCACTATAGTGTATGACGTAGTGCGACGGTGGCACTTTGATGTAATTAAATCCCAACATGATGACTATCCTCCTTTTAGGTACATGACCAAGCGCTGCGATATCCCAACAAAAGAATGATAAAAAGCATGTATCGGCTCAATCACGCAGGGCATTGGCCGGACGCTGATGGTCGTGAATGCCGGCGAATTGGCGTTTGAGTGCAGCTTCAACATGTGGCGGCACCATACTCGAGACATCTCCATCTAAAGCGGCAATTTCACGCACTGTGGTAGATGAAAGAAACGTGTGTTCTTCGTGGGTGATAAACGAAACAATTTCAATATCGGGCGCCAAGCGATGATTGGCAAGCGCCATGCGGAATTCAAATTCAAAATCGGAAAAAACGCGCAGACCGCGTACAATCACCTGGGCATTCAATTGGTGGCAGGCGTTTACTGTCAGTCCGCTATACCCAACCACGCGGATTTTATTGTGGTCCTTAAACGTTTGCTGCACCAAACTGATGCGCTCTTCGGGGCTGAAGAGCAGATTTTTGAGCGGTTTATCATAAACAGCAATGACGACTTCATCAAACAGCCGCGCAGCGCGCTCGGCAATGTCCATGTGACCATAGTGAATCGGGTCAAATGTGCCAGGAAAGAGAGCACGAATCATAATTAACTAACGTCTCCCTTGCCCTGACCCCAAAAGCGGTTAAAGGCTTCAGCCAACAGGGCATGTTCAGGTTGTGAAAGATGCGGATCGAGGCTAAAGAGCTGGGTCGCGTGTTTGCGCGCTTTTTCAATCAGCGCGACATCCATGAGAGAGGCCATCTTTAGGCTCGTCACGTGTCCGGCTTGGGCTTTCCCTAAGAATTCGCCTGGACCACGCTGTTGCAGGTCAAGTTCGGCCAGCTTGAAGCCATCATTTGTTTCACTCATCGCGCGCAGACGGTCGTTTTCGGCAGAATCGGCTTTATCCGGGATTAACAAGCAAAACGCATTGCCGCCACCGCGACCGACGCGTCCACGCAATTGGTGCAACTGTGCCAGGCCAAAGCGGTTCGCGCCCTCAATCAGCATCACGGTCGCATTTGGCACATCTACCCCGACTTCAATCACGGTGGTAGAAACCAGAATGTTGTATTTTGCGTCACGAAATTCAGCCATGATGCGGTCTTTTTCCTCAGGGCGCATTTTGCCGTGCAACAAACCGAGTTTCAGGTCAGGAAAGACTTCTTTTGAAAGTCTATCGTGTTCATCCACTGCTGCTTTCAAGTCCTCCATTTTTTGACTTTCTTCAATCAGCGGATAGACGATGAACGCTTGCCGTCCGGCCTGCACTTGCGAGCGAATCAGGGCATAGGCGCGCTCCCGTTCGAGCGGAGTCAAGACGAATGTGCTCACCGGCTGACGCCCGGCGGGCATTTCATCTATCACCGATAAATCTAGGTCGCCATACAGGGTCAACGCCAAGGAGCGCGGGATGGGGGTAGCCGTCATCACCAGCAAATGAGGATGCTCACCTTTGCGGCGCAATGCAGCACGTTGTTCCACGCCAAAGCGGTGCTGTTCGTCAATCACCACCAGTTGTAAATCTTTGAACTGTACCGGCGCCTCGATAAGCGCGTGCGTGCCAATCAGAACTTTAATCTCGCCCGAAGCCAAGCCGGCATAAATGGCTTCTCGCTCCCCGTTAGAGGTATCGCCGGTGAGCAAGCGCAACTGGCCTTCGTGCAGCAAGCCCTCACCCACCAAAAAGCGCGCAAAGTTTTTGAAGTGCTGCTCGGCCAGGATAGAAGTTGGCGCCATGACAGCCGCTTGCGCGCCCTGACGGGTAACCATCATGGTCGCCAAGGCTGCCACCACCGTCTTCCCAGAACCAACATCGCCTTGAATCAGTCGGTTCATCGGACGGCCAGAGCCAATATCTACAATGATGTCCTCGATGGCGCGTTTTTGTGCGCCGGTCAGCGGAAAGGGCAGGGCAGCCATGCGCTCTGATAGCCAGTCTTCGGGCACATCGAAAATGCGCCCCACCACCGCTTGATAATCGCGTTTTTGGCGCAACACGCCCAATTGCAGGTAAAAAATCTCGTCAAACGCCAGCCGCTCACGAGCCGCCTGCAAGTGTTCTTGCGAATCGGGAAAATGCGCTTGTTGAATCGCCTCACCTAGCGAAAACAGTTCAGCCGCCTGACGAATAGATTCAGGAAGTGGGTCTGGCAAGCGCGGCGCCCAAAAACGGACAACCTGCTCCATCTGGCGGCGCAACCAGTTTTGGGTAATGTTAGCCGTTAGCGGATACACCGGCATAATGCGATTGGTGCGAAGGTGTTCGCTTTCCACCGGCTCCCACTCTGGGCTGTTCATGACCAAGCGCCCCAGATATTGTTCAATTTTGCCCGCGGCGGCAATCGGCATGCCCTCTTTTAGGCGATTCATCAGCCAGGGCTGATTGAACCAAGTTAGGCGCAGCCCACCGGTGCCATCGGAAATGACACATTCTATTACGCTCATTTTGCCGCCACGTGCCTTACGCTCATAGAGACTCTGCACCTGTCCAATCACAGTCACCACTTCGCCATAGACCAAATTGCGAATCGGTTTCAAACGACTGTAGTCATCATAGCGACGTGGAAAGTTGTAGAGCATATCACCCAAGGTGTACAAACCGAGTTTTTTGAGCGCCTCGGCATTGCGCGGGCCAACGCCATGCAAAACGGTCAGATTGGCATTGAGCGCTACCGGGGTTTGGGAGGTTTGCGCCCCGGCATAAGCCGGCGAACGTGAGGGCGCCGGCCGCCGGCTTGGGGCAGCAGCGGTTTCCAGCTGGGGTTGCGCACGAGGCGTCATCACTTCCGGTGGCAAAGCCGGCTCCTGTTCGGTAGATGGCGCAGTCGCTTCTGACTGATAGACCGGTTCCGGCAACGGGGCGTCGGCCTGCCCCTGAATCCGCTTCCATACACCTTTGAGTGTATCGGCACGTGAAGCAGGAGTTAAGCGGTGATAATCGCGCAAACGCGAGGCAACCAATTGAATAATTTCTTCAGAAACGCCTTCGTTGCGGGCTTCCGATTCCCAAAAATCTAAAATTTTGGCCAAACCGCCAATCACGGCACTGTTGGCATATTTATTTTCGGCTTCAAGCCGGAAAAACTTGCGGAGTTTTTCAAGTGACGATTGCATAGGCTGTTATTTTATCAGAGGATTTATGGTAAAACAGGCCTATGACTCCCGAAGAAACCATCCAACACACTGCCGAATACGTAAGAAGCGCCTTCGCGCGCGATTCATCAGGTCACGATTGGTGGCATATTGCTCGTGTCTGGCAAATGGCTTTAAGGTTGTGCCAGCAGGAAGGCGCCGACTCTTTCACCGTGCAGATGGCTGCCTTATTGCATGACTTAGATGACTGGAAATTGGTACATTCTGCAGCATCTCCTCACGCGATGGATGATCACAGACCTGTGCGGGCAGAGGCCTGGATGCGCAGCATTAACATTGCGCCGGCAACCATGGAGCACGTTTGCGAAATCATTTCCGGCCTTTCTTTTAAGGGTGCGCTGGTTGAGACGCCCATGCGCACCCTGGAAGGCCAAATTGTGCAAGATGCCGACCGATTAGATGCAATTGGCGCAATCGGCATAGCCCGGGCTTTTGCGTATGGAGGTCACAAAGGCAGATTGCTTTATGACCCGGCCTGCCCGCCGCAGATGCACGCCAGCTTTGAAGCCTATCAAGCCAGCAATAGTGCCACAATTAATCATTTTTATGAGAAACTGCTGTTACTTAAAGACCGCATGAACACACCGACAGCAAAACGCATCGCCGCTCAGCGCCACGCTTACATGGAACAATTCCTGCAACAGTTTCTGCGCGAATGGCAGAGCGGCGATTTTGATTAGCGCTCATCCCCCTCTCCACGAATGGTGCCTCGTTCCAATCGAGAGAAGAGTTTTTCCAAATTCGATTCGGCGACCTCTTGCAAAGAGAGGTCCAGCTCGGTAGCAATTTGGGTCAGATACCACAACACATCACCCAGTTCATATTTCAACGCTTCGCGGTCTGCCGGCGAGATGATTCCGCCCTTATCGCGAAAGATTTTTTTTACCTTACCGGCCAATTCTCCGGCTTCATTCACCAATCCTAGGGTTGGGTAAACAATCGGATGGTCTGTGTGAACCAAGTTCCACGTCTTGCGCGATTGGCGTTGATAGGCGTCGAAGTTGTTCAGGTCTATAGTTAGGGCAAGCGAGTAATAACGAAATCATCAAACGTCACGTCGGTGCCGCTCGGCTGTTCATCGTTCCAGGCAAACAAGCCCACCGTGCCGGTGGTGTAGGTAGCATCCTGCACACTATCTACTTTTTGCCCGTTGACAAAGAGACTCAGCGTGCCGTTTCCACACTCTGCGCCGATGCGATACGACGCAGCATTCTTTGGAATAAGACTAGATGCGCCCCATTCATTATCGTTCGTCAGGAACAAATCTTCCTGACCGGTGACGGCTTTGGCGATGGCATAATCACCGTTCGGTGAGACGGCAAAGTAATACATGTCCTCTTTGGCCGTACCCTGATAGCAAATAATGCCAAAAGCAGCATACGAGTCACGGCTGTTGTTCTTGGCGGTCACCTCGATGCGGATGTTGCTATATTCCTCTTCATTCGGACTGCTCCAAATGAAATAGCCGGTGCGGAAGACCTGAAAGCGCAATCCGCCATTTTCGTATTCCACCGCGCCATCCGCATCGGTGCCGGTGCCCCAGCTTTGATTGAACCCTTCAAAATTATCACTGAATAACGAACCATCAGCACCCGGCACACCGGGGATGTTTGGCAAGCTGCAGGCCAACGCAGCCAGGGACAGAGACAGCACAGCCAGCAAGAAGTTGAACCGATTTTTCATACAATCCTCCTTAAAAAGTCGGGAAAAACAAGAGAAAACAGAAAACGTATATGTGTTATACACCACTCACCCAAAAACATGAAATAGGAGATTAGCACTCTTTTTAGCAGAGGCTCATTTTCCTTGAGTATAATCGCCCCATGCGTTGGCTATCGAGAGTTTCGGATTATCTGACTCTGTTTCTGTTTTTGTTTGCCTGCCTGAGCCGCAGCGACGTGCGCATTACGCAGACCGCAGAACGGGTTCACATCCTGGCTTCTGAGTATGCGTTCGACCTGACGGGCTGGACGGCGGCTTCGGCTTGGTTGAAGCTCACCCAGAGCGCAATCGCCTCGCCCCGTTATTTTAGCCCGCCCTCCCAACGCGAAATCGTGTTACAGTACTTCGACCTGATAGAGGAATTACAACGCGTAGAGCGCGAAGCCCGCCTGATTTTTAGCGACCCCAATCAAACCGACCGCGAGGCAGCTTGGGCTACATTGCGCGTCGAACTAGAGCAGATTTTAGAGCGCAATCGCCGCCTTGCACCGCTCTCCGAGGCGGTCTTAGAGATGCAAGTCACCCATATTTTACATGAACTCGGCCTAACCACCGGCGGACAACCTATCCCCTGGGTGTTATACCATATCACGCCCCTGCCCAAAAATCTGGTGCTCTCGCCGCGCGAGGTCATTCGGCAGGAAACCAGTTATCTACTCCAACCAGAAATGACGCTGGAGGACATCGTCCAATTGGAAGATACTGTCAGTGCGCGATTGGGATATTCAACGTTGGTGGTGGAAATCGGCGGTCTGGCAGCATATCCTACGATGATTATGCAAACCACAGCCTTAGATTGGCTCTCAAACACCATTGCGCACGAATGGATTCATCTTTATCTTGCGCAAAAACCGCTCGGCATGAATTATGACCGCACGCCCCAACTGCGCACCATGAACGAAACGGCAGCCTCGATTGCCGGGGATGAAATCGGGCGGCTCGTAATGGAACGCTATTACCCTGAGCGAGCTTGGCGTTACCGCCAGGCCACCCAACTCGCCGCGCTTCAACCGCTGCCAACTTCGAATTTTGACTTCCGCGCCGAGATGTACGAAACCCGAGTGCGGGCCGATGAACTATTAGCACAAGGCAAAATCGAAGAAGCCGAAGCCTATATGGAAGCCCGCCGTCAGTTTTTCTGGCAAAACGGCTATGCCATTCGCAAGCTAAATCAGGCGTATTTTGCCTTTCATGGCGCGTATGCTGATGCACCCGGCGGCGCAGCAGGCGAGGACCCGGTCGGCCCAGCCGTGCGTGCCTTGCGCGCGCGCAGCGCCACGCTCAAAGAATTTCTGGAGCGTATCGGCCAAATGTCCTCCTTTGAAGAACTACTAACAGCAATAGAGAAATAACCCAAGAGCGGTTCACCTGCGCGGTGCAAAGCCTATCGAACCTGTATTTCCCTTCAATAGACTACCATCATGCGGGCCGTTTACTCTTATAATTGCGCCGTGTGCAAAACCGACTGAACTGTAAGCAAGGAGACCCCATGGCCCTCCCGCTCGAATGGCAGCGCCGCCTCGAAAACTGGCAAAAAGCCCTGTGGAACGCCTGTTACCGCCCATTGGGCGAGGTGACCTTCACCGGCTTCACCACCCTCGAACAACTCACCCCGGCCGAAGCCCTGCAGCGGGCCTTCCGCCCTATGCCGCCCGGCACGCCCTGGGGCGCCAAATGGGAATACGGCTGGTTTCGCACACAAATCACCCTGCCGCCCGAAGCCAAGGGGCAGCGCATCGTGGCCCGGCTGTATCCCACCGACATCGAGAGCCTGGTGTGGGTGAACGGCCAACCCGCCGGCTCTCTGGGCTGGGGACACCGCGAAGTGCCGCTTACGCGCAACGCGCAAGGCGGCGAAACCTTCGAGATTCTGCTCGAATCCTACGCTGGGCATGGTCACATCACCGTTGGCGATGGCCCCTACGCGCACGGAGTCGAATCGGTGCCGGAGCCGGGGCCAACCCAACAAACCATCAAACCCTCCTCCTTCGGCATCTGGCGCGAGGAAATCTACCAGACCGCGCTCGACCTGACCACGCTGCTTGAACTCTGCCAGCGGCTCGACCCGCTCAGCCTGCGCGCCGCCGAAATTGCCGAAGCGCTGATGGACGCCAGCTTGCTGATAGACCCAGAACTACCCGAAGAAGAACTGCTGGAAAGCCTGCGCGCCGGGCGCGCCCGCCTGAAACCCGTCCTAGAGAAGCGCAACGGCCCCACCATGCCCACCCTGCACGCCTTCGGTCACGCCCACATTGACGTCGCCTGGCTGTGGCCGCTTCAGCACACCGAGCGCAAGATGGCCATGACCATGCTCAACCAATTGCTCCTATTCGAGGAATATCCCGAATACCGCTTCTTGCAAAGCCAGCCGCATCTGTACTGGATGATGGAACAGCGCTACCCGGAGATTTTCGCGCGCATCCGTCAGGCCGTGCGGGAGGGCAAAATCATCGCCGATGGGGGCATGTGGGTAGAAGCCGATACCAATCTCTCCGGCGGTGAAAGTCTCATCCGCCAAATTTTGTATGGAAGACAATACTTCCGCGAAGTGCTGGGTGTCGAAAGCCGCATCCTGTGGCTGCCGGATGTCTTCGGCTACTCCGGCGCGCTGCCGCAAATCTTGGCTGGCTGCGGCATGGAAGGCTTCGCCACACAAAAAATCACCTGGGCCTACAATGGCGGTGAACCATTCCCCTACAACACCTTTTGGTGGGAAGGCATTGACGGCACCGCCATCCCGGCGCACATCTTCACCGATTACAACAGCGAAATGCGCCCCGGCCATGTGCTAGAGCGCTGGAACACCCGCCTGCAAAAGACCGGCATCCGCTCCATGCTGATGGCCTTCGGCTGGGGCGATGGCGGCGGCGGCCCCACCCGCGACCACCTGGAATACTACCGCCGCGTGCAAGACCTAGAAGGCCTGCCGCGCGTTCAGATGTCCTCCCCCGCCGCGTTCTTCGCCGACCTGCGCGCCCAGGGCTTGCCGCGTGAGCGCTATGTGGGTGAACTGTACTTCCAGGCGCATCGCGGCACCTACACCTCGCAGGCGCGCACCAAGCGCGGCAACCGCAAGAGCGAATTTGCCCTGCGCGAGGCCGAACTGTGGGGCGCGCTGGCCGCCGTCAGTGGCGGGTTTGCGTTTGGCCCGCAGCATCTGCAAACCGCCTGGCGGCGCGTTCTGCTCAACCAGTTCCATGATGTCTTGCCCGGCTCGTCCATTCGCCGCGTCTATGAAGAAGCCGAAGCCGCCTACGCCGAGACGATGGCCGAAGCCGAAGCCACCACCCGCGCCGCCATCCAAACCCTGACCGAAAAAGCCGAGGGCCAAACCCTCTTCAACTCGCTCTCCTGGCCACGCCGCGCGCTGGCACAGACCGCAGATAGCCTGGTCGAAGTGGAAATCCCGGCCTGTGGGTGGGCGGTCGTCCCGGCCCAGGCCACCCCGCCCGCCGATTCAGTCCAAATCCGGCTGGAACCAGATGGCTTCACCCTCGAAAACGCCCTGCTGCGCGCTCGTTTCGATTCGCTGGGGCAATTGGTCAGCCTGTGGGATAAGGAAACCGATTGCGAACGCATGGCTGCCCCCGGCAACGTCTTTCACCTGTACAAAGATGTGCCAACCTTTTGGGACGCTTGGGACCTGGACAGTATGACCGAGCAGATTCCCGTGCCGTGCGATTCGCCCGCTGAAATCGAAATTGCCCAAGAGCATCCCCTGGTGGTGGCCGTGCGAGTGCGGCGCAAACTACACGATTCGAGCCTCGAACAGGTCATCCGCTTGCGCCACGCCAGCCGCCGGATTGACTTTGAAACGGTGATAGACTGGCAGGAACGCCACAAACTGCTCAAGGTCAGTTTCCCGCTCGAAATTCACACCAACGAAGTGCTCTCCGAAATCCAGTTCGGCCACATCCGCCGCCCCAATCACCGCTCGCGGCAGTTCGACCAAGACCGCTTTGAGATTTGCAACCACAAATGGTCAGCCCTCGTAGAAGAAGGACGCGGTGCGGCGGTGCTGAACGACAGCAAATACGGCCTGAGCGCGCTCGGCAAAACCATCAACCTGACCCTGCTCAAAGCAGCCATGGCGCCCGATATGACCGCCGACCGGGGCCTACAAACGTTCACGTATGCCCTCTACACCTGGAACGGCCCCCTGCTCAACAGCGGCCTGCTGCGCGAAGCCTACGACCTGAACGCGCCGGTTCAGATGGTAAATGGCGCGCCGGCCGCGCCTCGTGGCTCATTCTTCCAACTCGACCGTGAGAACATCGTCCTCGAAACGGTCAAACCCGCCGAAGATGGCTCAGGAGATGTCATCCTGCGCCTGTACGAAGCCATGCGGACCGCCACCCGTTGCACGCTCACCGCCTTCCGCCCGCTTCGCGCCGCCCTTCAGACCAATCTGCTGGAAGAACCGCTCCAGCCGCTCAACCCCCAAGGGGAACGCCTAACGCTCGACTTCCGCCCGTTTGAAATCAAAACCCTGCGCATTCAATTCTAAAAAAGGAACCGCCCGCATGCCCGTCTCATTGCCCAACGACTGGGAAAATCCCGCCCTGCCCGCCTTCAATCGTTTGCCCATGCGCCCTGGCTTGGCGCCCTTTGCCGATGAAGCCTCCGCCCGACAACGCGAGCCATCTGCCTCGCCTTGGGCGCTCTCGCTCGATGGACTCTGGAAATTCCACCTCGCGCCCAACCCCTGCCAATTGCCAGAAGGCTTTGAGCAGCCAGGCTTTCAGGATACCGACTGGGCCGGGATAGAAGTGCCCGGAAACTGGACCATGCAGGGCTACGATAAGCCCATCTACTGCAACATCAAAATGCCCATCCCACACAACCCGCCCTTCGTCCCAGCCGAAGATAACCCCACCGGCCTGTACCGCCACGCCTTCGAGCTGCCCGCCGCTTGGCAAGGCCGCCGGGTGGTGATTCACTTTGGCGGGGTGGAGAGTTTCTTCTACCTTTGGGTCAACGGCCACAAGGTGGGCTTTAGCAAAGATTCGCGCCTGCCCGCCGAGTTTGACATCACCCCCTATCTACAGACAGGCCGCAATCTGATTGCCGCCGAAGTCATCCGCTGGTCTGATGGCACATACCTCGAAGACCAAGACCACTGGCGCATGGCGGGCATCTTCCGGTCGGTTTGGCTGTTCGCCTTCCCCGCGCCCTTCCACCTGGCAGATGTCTTTGCCCACCCGGAAGTGGCCGAAGATTTGCGCAGCGCCCGCCTGCACGTCACTGCCCGGCTGGGGGGCGAAACCCGCGCGGCCTCCGGCTGTCGTATTGCCATGCAGTTGTTCGACCCCGCCAGCGCGCCGCTCTTCCCGGACTACGTGGAGGGACTGTTCGAGTTCGATGAAAACCAGACCGACCAGGTAACCCTGGCACGGACGGTGGAAGCGCCGCGCCTATGGTCGCATGAAACGCCCCATCTCTACACCCTGGTCGTGCGGCTGAGCGATTCCGAAGGTCGGCCACTCCAGTACGAAGCCCACCGCATCGGCTTCCGGCGTGTGGAAATCAAAAACCGGCAGCTGCTCATCAACGGCAAAGCGGTCTATATTCGCGGCGTCAACCGCCACGAGTTTGATGAAACGCGCGGCAAAACCGTCACACTCGATTCCATGCTGGCCGACATCCGCCTGATGAAACAGCATAACATCAACGCCGTGCGCCTTAGCCATTACCCCAACGACCCGCGCTGGTACGACCTGTGCGATGAATACGGCCTGTACCTATGGGACGAAGCCAACCTGGAGACTCACGCCCTCTACAACCGCCTGTGCCACCAAGCAGAGTGGCGGCTGGCCTTCCTAGAGCGCGGCGCGCGCATGGTGGAACGCGACAAGAACCACCCCTCGGTCATCGTCTGGTCACTGGGCAACGAATCAGGCTATGGACCGAATCACGACCTGATGGCCGGCTGGATTCGCGGCTACGACCCCTCCCGTCCGCTGCACTACGAAGGCGCTATCTCTCCCGATTGGGAGGGCGGACGCCTGGCCAGCGACCTGGTTTGTCCCATGTACCCCAGCATCGAGCGCATTGTGGATTTCGCCCGCAATCACGATGACCCGCGCCCGCTCATCATGTGCGAATACGCGCATGCCATGGGCAACTCGGTCGGCAACCTTAAAGAATATTGGGAAGCCATCGAATCGAACCCCGGCTTGCAAGGCGGCTTTATTTGGGACTGGGTGGACCAGGGCATCCTGCAAATTGACCCGCGCGGGCAGCGCTACTGGGCCTACGGCGGCGATTTCGGCGACACCATCAACGACATGAACTTCTGCATCAACGGGCTCATCTTCCCCGATCGCAGCATTCACCCGGCCATGCTCGAAGTGCGCAAACTCTTCCAACCGGTGCGGGCGCGCCTGCTAGACTCCCGCAAGGGCTTGGTTGAAATTCGCAATCTTTACAATTTTTCCAGCCTAGCGCATTTGCGCGGCATGTGGGAACTCATGCGCGATGGGCAAGTGCTGGAATCAGGCCCGCTGCCCACCCTAAACACAGCCCCCGGCGATTCCATCACCTTGCAACTGCCCTACACACGCCCAACCGATACCTTGCCGGGAGAACTGTGGCTCAACCTACGCTTTACTCTGACCGAAGAGACCTCCTGGGCGCCGGCCGGCCACCTGGTGGCCTGGGAGCAGCTCAGCCTGCCCTCGACAAAAGTTTCCGCGCCGCTGGTCTTTGCACCGCACGCCCGCGCGCTCCTGGCCGAAACAGACGCAGAACTCCGCCTGCAAAACGGCGGGCTGACCCTGACCTTCTCGCGCGCCTCCGGCCTGCTGACCGGTTTCGATTGGCAGGGTCACACCCTGCTGCAACGCGGCCCACAACTCAACGTCTGGCGCGCCCCCACCGACAACGACGGTTTCAAATGGGCGCCAGAACTCAAAGACAAACTACTCTATGCCTGGCTGCAAGCCGGGTTAGACCGCCTGGAACACCGGCTGGAAGCGCTCGAAACCACCCCCTCCGGCGCGGTTACGACGCGTTTTGTCAGTCAACCTGCCGGTTTCCGCCATGAACTGACGTATACCCTGCTCGGCGAGACGGCGCTGCGCCTGGATTGGTCGCTCACCTGCTTGGGCGACCTGCCCCCCCTGCCGCGCTTGGGCCTGCAACTCATCCTGCCGCCGGGCTTCGAGACCTTCACCTGGCTGGGACGCGGCCCCGAAGAGAGTTACCCCGACCGCAAAGCAGGCGTCCCGCTCGGTCTACACCGCGCCACCGTCACCGAACAATACGTCCCCTACATCATGCCGCAGGAACACGGCAACAAGACCGATGTGCGCTGGGCAGCGCTCTCCAACGCCGCCGGCATTGGCCTGCTGGCCGTGGGCGAAGCGCCCTTCCAAACCTCCGCCAGCCACTTCACCGCCGATGACCTGTTCCGCGCCATGCACACTTGCGACCTGAACCCACGCCCCGAAACCTACTGGAACCTGGATGCCGCCCAGAGCGGCTTAGGCGGAGCCTCCTGCGGCCCCATGACCCTGCCGCAATACCTGGTGCAGCCCGGCGCCTACCACCTGCGCCTGCTCCTGCGCCCCTTCGGCCCAGGTGATGACCTCGCAAAGATGGGGCGAGAAGTCAATTGGCAGAGAGAAACACCTTGAAACAAACCAGGCTAAGTTTAATCGAGGCTCTCTAAATAAATAACCGACCCCAACCTGCCCGGCAGACCAAATGAAGTTGGTTTTTCCATGAGCAGAATTGCTTGCAAACTCGTTTCCCCGCAAATTTCTTCAATGTCCTGTGGAAGCAAAAAGGTCACTTCAGTCAGTGAAGAAACTTCCTGCCTAGAACAGGCCGAAGGAATAAAAAAACAGTGAAACAGAAGCAAAAGATGCTTCTCGATTTGAGAAGGCAAAGCGACCAACCACACCGGGCGGCGTGTGTCCAACGCTGCGGTAATTAAGTTATTTAAGTCTTCCCTGCTTTTCGTCGCCGGCAGTAAAAGAATGGGCATCTCTAACGCTTTGTCTTCTTCAACTTTTTTCAGATCAACCAGATTTTGCACCACCCACACACTTTGTTTTCTTCTTCGCATAAACCGCGTCAAAGATTTT
This sequence comes from Anaerolineae bacterium, assembly GCA_003130845.1. Classification (GTDB taxonomy): domain Bacteria; phylum Chloroflexota; class Anaerolineae; order Anaerolineales; family Villigracilaceae; genus UBA5195. Next base: position 10,215 of record QEXW01000077.1, on the reverse strand, counting down.
TGGATTAAATCAAAAAAGCCAATTCTGCCAAAAATGAAAATGTTTGAACGGAATAGATTGTTGTGCACCGAAGAGTCTTTCAAAACATCCCCCAATTTATGCCAATTGCGGTTAGGGCCGCCTTGATGGGTGCGGGCTAAAGAACTTGCTGCTTCATGGCTGTTGTTACCAAGGCGCTTTACCAGCGGCTGTTCAGAAAGGCGCTTTACGAGTGACATGTGCCATTCAGAGATAATGGTTATCGCTTAACTAAAGGACTGTTACCATACTTTGGAAAAACAACCAGACGACAGCCATCTTGTATGGATGCATTCAACAGGTTCTGCCCATCTGGCACCTGCACCAGCAAATCTACTTCGTCAGCGTCCATCTTCACTTCGGGAAATGCAGCCAACAACTCAGGCAATAAACGCTTAACAGGCGCTCGCGCATTGACAATTACATTCGAAAATTCCTGAGGCGAATAGCCACCATTTTTAGTCGGGAGCATAAAAATCACTGTAACTTTTGCTTCTTCCATAAATTAAGCGCACCTCCTGAACTCCAAACAGACCCGCTCCTACATCCTAATACAAAAGCCCCGTTCAAAATCGATTTTCATATTCATTCAATTTCTTCATGGCAATCTTATAAGCCAGCCTGACCTTCTCACACTGCGTGTCTTCCAAATTGCCATTCTGCCCGATCAATGATAAATAACGCAGAGCGTTCAGAATTGCATCATCAATCGCTTTAGAAACATCCTCAGTTTCGTCATCATAGAGACTGGAAAAATCCCAAATGAGTGGCATCCTTCTAATAATTTCGGCTCTCACTTCAGATGAAATAGAAAAGCCATGTCCTTCGGCAGGAAGGGCCTTGCGCAGTTCTGGATTGGACAGAACAAAGTCGGCATGTTGGCCAATTTTGAGCAACCACGTCAAATACTCTCGATATTCTTTGGCTATCTGTCGGCGAAATTCACGAATTTCTTGACGTTGGCGATGCTGGCTTTGAACCGCATTTCCAACGATCATCCCCCCAATGCTCAAAAAAGATGAAGCAATCACAACCAAAATGTTACTCAAGGTATTCCAAAATTTTTCAGCTTGCGGACCACCTTGCTGAACAGCGGGAATTTGCAGAGCATCCACATTCACTAGAAAAGTGAGCAATATCAACCCAAGAAAAATAAAAGGAACAGAAGCGCCATAATTCGCCAGCCAGCGTCTAATTCTCCACCACATGTCGAACCTCCTGCCTGCAGATTGACAATTTAAGATTATTATAGGGAAAAGCAAGAAAAAAACAATACTGCAACTGCCCAACCTTCATATATTTTCACATATCAGGTAAAATAACTGCTCGGGCAATCCAGCCCTGCGGGCGCGCTCCTTTCGCGCACCCCTCTCCCGCCGGACTGAAGCCAACCATCGGAGGGCATGTGCCTCGGACGGAGTGAGCCGTCCTCAGCCATGTCATTCAAATTTCGTTCAAATCAACATAAAGGAGCAAGTCTTATCCATGGTTCGCATTCGTCTTCGCCGCGTCGGTCTGAGAAATCAACCGTCGTACCGCATCGTTGTTCAAGACAAAGAAAGCCCCCGCGACGGGCGCTTCATCGAAATTATCGGCTTCTACAACCCGCGCACCGAGCCCGCGACAATTACGCTGGATGAAGCCAAAGTATACGACTGGATGTCGAAAGGCGCACAGCCGACCGATTCCGTCGCCGCGCTGCTCAAAAGCACCGGCACGCTTGACCGCTTTGCTCGCTTCAAAAAGGGTGAAGCGCTAGAAACCCTGGTGGCCGAAGCCAAAGCTGCCGAAAGCAAGCGCAACAGCACCAGCAAAACCCGTAAAGACTAAAGCCAAGCCTCACAGCCTGACAGGCCCTTCCAAAAGCCTGTCAGGCTTCCACTTTCTCAGAGAAGCCAATGAAAGCCCTCACGGAATATATTGCCAAAGCACTGGTCGAACATCCTGAAGAAGTAGAAGTTACTCAAACCCGCCAGGGCAACCGCGTGCGGCTAGAAATGCGGGTTGCCAAAGATGATATGGGGCGGGTGATTGGGCGCAATGGGCGCGTTGCCAATGCCATTCGTGTCTTGCTGCGCGTTGCTGCCGAGCGAGATGGGCAACAGGTAACGCTCGACGTTGTGGAGCCTTAATGGTGGTCGAATCATCCCCGGCTACGGCGACAGGCCCAGGCTCGCCCAACGCCGGCGAGCCTGTCTATTTAGCAGTGGGCATGTTCCGCCGGCCACATGGCGTGCGCGGCGACATCCTGTTCACCGTGCTAACCGATTTTCCAGAACGCTTGCGCCCAGGCACGCTTGTCTATGTAGGGGAAGAAAAGCGCGTTTTCAAGATTACCCGCCGCCGTCCACACAACGATGGGATTTTGTTCGGGTTCGAGGGCATCTCCACCCCAGAACAAGCCGCCAAATACACCGGCAAAACCGTCTTCGTCCGGGCCGATGACCGGCCCCCTTTGCCAGAAGGGGAATACTATCACCACCAAATCCTTGGCCTACACGTGTTCGACGAATCGGGCCAACCGCTTGGCATTGTGAAAGAAATCCTAGAAACCGGCGCCAACGACGTTTACGTAGTCCAAACCCCTAACGAGAAAGAACTTCTGCTCCCGGCGCTCAAACAGGTCATCCTTGAGATTAACCTGGAGCAAAAAACAATGACCGTACACTTGCTGCCGGGGATGACGGATTGGTAACCCCCAACACCGCTCTGCGCAGGACAAATCCGAAATCGTGATATGGATGATAAGCGCTTTTGGGTAGGATTGACACTGGTCAAGGGCATTGGAGCAGTGCGTTTACGCGGCTTGCTAGAGTATTTTGGCACTGCCGAAACCGCTTGGAATGCTTCGCTCTACGACCTCGTTGCCGCTGGTCTCAGTCCCAAACTGGCCGAACGGCTTATCCAAGTGCGTAAGTCGGTTAATCTGGAAGAGTACGTAGCAAACATCGCACGCAATGCCATCCGCGTTCTGACCTGGGACGATGCCGAGTATCCCGCCCACCTTAAGGAAATCGAACAACCGCCGCCTGTCTTATACCTGCGTGGTGAAATCACACCAGAAGACCGATGGGCCGTAGCCATCGTCGGAACGCGCAGCGTGACATCGTACGGACGCCAGGTGACGGAAGAAGTGGTCACAACCCTGGCGCACAACGGCATAACGGTGGTAAGCGGCCTGGCACGTGGAGTAGATGCCATTGCCCACCACGCAGCGCTCAAAGCCGGTGGGCGCACGCTGGCCGTGCTTGGCTCGGGGGTAGATAAAATTTACCCTCCAGAACATCGCTCCCTAGCCGAAAAAATTATCGCCCAGGGAGCCATCCTCAGCGATTACCCGCCCGGCACCCCACCGGAAAGTGCCAATTTTCCACCGCGCAACCGCATTATCAGCGGACTTTCATTAGCCATCGTTGTAGTAGAAGCGGGGGATACCAGCGGCGCCTTGATTACGGCAGAATTTGCTGCAGAACAAGGACGCGAAGTGTTTGCCGTACCCGGCAGCATCTTTGCACCCCAATCACGAGGCCCCAACCAGCTGATTGCCAATGGAGCCAAACCTCTGCTCTCAGCACACAGCGTGCTAGAAACCCTTGACCTGACGCGCAACATCGAACGGCGCGAAATTCGCAAAGCCGTCCCTACCGACCCTACCGAAGCCATCTTACTGCAAGCCTTGGGCAGCGAACCATTACATGTAGATGACCTGCGCTCACGCGTGGCACTGCCTATTGAAAAAGTCTCAGCAACTTTGGCCATGATGGAATTAAAAGGCTTGGTGCGCCAAGTAGGCAGCATGAACTACGTAGCAATGCACGAAGAAGCAGCGACTTACTACACAAAGAACAAATAAACCAGGTGGAAACCGCTTATGGAAAACACATACGCAGTCATTATGGCAGGGGGAGGCGGCACACGCTTGTGGCCGCTTTCGCGCAAAAATCGCCCCAAACAACTGTTACCGCTGATTGGTGAGCAAACCCTTTTTCAAAGCACGGTTGCACGCCTACAAGGCTTCTTGCCACCGGAACAAATCTTGGTCGTCACCGTAGCCGAACAAGCCGTGGAAATGCGCGTCCAAGCCCCCGAAATTCCTGCCGAAAATTACATCATCGAACCGGCACCCCGCGGCACGGCTTCCGTTGTCGGACTGGCAGCAGCCATCCTGCAACAGCGTGACCCACAAGCCATCATGACCGTCCTGCCCTCCGACCACTTCATCCGCAACCGCGATTTATTTCACTACCTGGTCAAAGCCGCCGTCGAAGTAGCGCACGATGATTACCTGGTGACTCTTGGCATTACACCCACCTTCCCCTCAACGGCCTACGGCTACATTCAACAGGGAGCGCCCCTGCCACGCGAATATAAATATCCCGCCTATGCCGTCGCGCGATTCGTAGAAAAGCCCGATGAACAAACCGCACAAAAACTACTGCGCGCCGGCAATTACTCGTGGAATAGCGGCATGTTCATCTGGAAAACAGAGCGCATTCTGGCCGAAATCCGCCATTTCATGCCCGAATTAAGCACCGCCTTAGAGAAAATTGCCAGCGCCACGCCACAACAACAACCTGCTGTCATCGAATCGGTCTGGTATGACCTAAAAACCGAAAGCATTGACTACGGCATCATGGAAAAAGCCGGACAAGTTGCCATTTTACCGGCAGGTGGCCTGGGCTGGAGCGATGTTGGCTCATGGGATTCACTCTTCGAAGTTTTACTCCCCGATATGAGTGGTAACATTGCCACCAATGGTCACCATCTCGCCCTAGAGACTCACAACACCTTGGTCTATGGCGCACCCAACAGCAAGCGCTTAATTGTCACCATTGGGGTTGATGATATGGTACTGGTAGACACAGAGGACGTCTTGCTGATTTGCAAATCAGACCAGGCGCAAAAAGTCAAAAGCGTCGTTGAACATTTGCGAAAACACCGCCAGGAAAGGTATTTATAATTGCTGAACCCTAGCCCCAGGAGGTTTCATGGAAGCCTATTGCATGAAGTGTAAAACCCGACGCGAAATCCTCGAACCGGTCGCGACCTTTAACACAGTGGGCGCACCCATCACCCGTGGCAAATGTCCGCAATGTGGCACTGCGCTCTTCCGCACCGGTCGCACCGAAGCCCATGCCAATCTCACCCCCCCTGCGAGTGAAGAAAAACGGTCTGGCAAATTGGTGATTGTCGAATCACCAGCCAAAGCCAAAACCGTAGGACGATTCTTGGGAAAAGGATACACCGTGCGCGCCTCGGTGGGTCACATCCGTGACCTGCTGCGCTCGCAAATGTCGGTAGACATTGAACACAACTTCACCCCCAAATATCGTGTCCCGAACGAAAAAAAAGAAGTTGTTAAGGAACTTAAAAAACTCGCCAAAGAACATGCTGAAATCTATCTAGCCACCGACCCAGACCGCGAAGGCGAAGCCATTTCTTGGCACCTCATGGAAGCCGCTGCCATCGAACCCAAACGCGCCAAGCGCGTGGTCTTTCACGAAATTACCGAACCGGCCATCAACGAAGCCTTTAGCCACCCGCGCGAAATTGACATGAACTTGGTCAATGCCCAACAAGCCCGCCGCGTGCTGGATAGAATCGTCGGCTACTCCATCAGCCCCTTACTCTGGGAAAAAGTACGCAGCCGGCTCTCGGCAGGCCGAGTACAATCGGTGGCCTTGCGGCTCATTGTAGAACGCGAACGTGAAATTGAAGCCTTCACTCCCGAAGAATACTGGTCTATCCAAGCGGAATTCAAACCCGAAGGCAGCAAGGCCAAATCCGCTTACACCGCCAAACTGGTAAAAATTAACGAGCAAGACGTTGAACTCAAATCGGAAGCCGAAGTTAACCCTATCCTGACAGACCTCGAACGCGCGGCGTACGTTGTCACGCGCATCAAACGCGGAGAACGCCGCCGCAAACCATCCGCACCGTTCATCACCTCCACCCTGCAACAAGAAGCCTCCCGCAAACTTGGCTTCACGGCCAAACGCACCATGGCACTGGCCCAAGGCCTGTATGAAGGACAAGATGTGGGCGAAGGCGGCACGACTGGTCTCATCACCTACATGCGCACCGATTCAACCAACATCTCTGAACTGGCACGCAATGAAGCCCGCGCCTACATCGCTGGCCGCTATGGCAATGATTTCCTCCCCGCCCAACCACCCGAATACAAAACACGCGCAGTTGGAGCACAAGAAGCACACGAAGCCATCCGTCCCACTTCCGTTCTGCGTGACCCCGAAAAAGTTCGCCCCTACCTCGAACCGGCCATGTTCAAACTCTATCAGCTGATTTGGCAACGCTTCGTGGCATCGCAAATGGAAGCAGCCGTGTACGATACCCTGACCGTAGAAGTGACCGGCACAGCCGAAAGAAACTACCTGTTTCGGGCAGCCGGTTCCTCCGTCAAATTCCCTGGCTTTCTTGTCGTTTACGAAGAAGCCAAAGATGAAGACGCCAAACCCGGCAGCGAAGAGGATGAAATCAACATCCGCATCCCGGCCGAATTGCGCGAAGGACAAAAACAAGACCTGTTGCGGCTCATGCCAGCCCAGCACTTTACCCAACCCCCACCGCGCTACACCGAAGCCACCCTGGTACAAACCCTAGAAGCACACGGCATCGGACGGCCTTCCACCTACGCCCCGACCATCTCCACCATCCAAGAGCGTGGCTACGTCACCCGCATTGACAAACGCCTCGAACCAACCGAAACCGGTCTTCTGGTCAACGACCTGATGGTGCAGTGGTTCCCAGAAATTGTAGACTTGAACTTTACCGCCGAAATGGAAGCCGACCTCGACAAAATTGCCGCCGGAGAAGCGGACTGGGTCCAAGTCATGCAAACCTTCTATGGGCCATTCGCAACCAAAGTGCAAAAAGCACAAGCCGAAATGCCCATCCGCAAAACGGGACCCGAACCGATTGGACGAGCCTGCCCTCAATGCAGTAAGGAACTCGTCATCCGATTTGGACGCTACGGCAAGTTCATCTCCTGCTCCGGCTTCCCCGATTGCCGTTACACCGAACCCTGGCTAGAAAAAATTGGCGTCACTTGCCCCAAGTGTGGCGGCGAAATTGTTGAACGCAAAAGTCGCAAAGGGCGCCTGTTCTATGGCTGCAACCGCTACCCCGATTGCGACTTTACCTCTTGGAAACGTCCCCTGCCTGCGACTTGCCCAAGCTGCAAAGGAACGCTGGTCATTGCCAACAAACGGGAAGCCTCTTGCCTGAATTGCCAGGAAACTTTCTTGCTGGAAACCATCTTGACTGAAGTTGCAACAGAATAATAAACATAGCGCAAGAGTATCTCTTGCGCTATGTTTTCTTGTATAATAGATTAAATGTTCGTCATGCCGAAAGGAGCATCAAATGGGCGACATCACCGATTTGCTCAAAAAACCGCTCGTGGTTGCCATCATGGGGCTTATTCTAGGCTTGGCACTTGGCCTATTCTATGGCTACATGGTTGACCCCGTCCAATGGACTGATCTACCAATTTCCTCCACGCGCCCCGACTTGCAGGATGATTACCTGCGCATGGCGATTGATTCCTACGCCATCAATCGTGATGAACCCTTGGCGGTGCGCCGCTACCAAGAAGTCGGCCCGAATGCCTATAACATCATGCAACAAATCAAAACTACACCAGGCAAACTCGACCCCAAAACCATTGCCGAGTTTGAGCAAGTGTTGATGAAAAACGGCGTATATATCCCTGGTGGAGCTGCCCAGCCAACCCAACCTTCCACCGGAGGGAGTTTGGGCGCTGTGGCTGCCATCTTCGGCGGTTTGCTCGCCTTGGGTCTGATTGCCGCTTTTGCCTTCTGGCTCTTCCGCCGACCACGTTCGAGCGGCGTGCTGACCCCTGCCCAACAAGCCCGCGAATACGCCCGCGCAGTCGAAAAAACCGACTATGCTGCCGCTGGGCAGGAACCACCCATCGCCCAATACGTCACCAGCTACGTGATTGGGGATGACCTATTCGATGACTCCTTCAGCATTGACGCTCCCTCCGGCGAGTTCCTGGGCGAATGTGGTGTAGGTATTTCAGAAACGATTGGCGTAGGTGACCCCAAGAAAGTTACCGCCTTCGAAGTGTGGATGTTCGACAAAAACGACATCCAAACCGTAACCAAAGTGCTGATGACCCCCCACGCCTTTCGGGACCCGAACTTCCGCGCCAAATTGGAAGCCAAAGGTGAACTCTTTGAACTCGGCCTACACCGCCAGGTTGTTTTAGAAACCCAAACCCTGCAAATGGTGGCCACCGTTGCCGATATACAATATGGCGATGGGCCTCTGCCACCAGAAAGTTATTGCGACCGCCTAACCCTCGAACTAGCCATCTGGAAAAAATAATCTGCCGCTTGTCCCAAACAAAAAGCCCGCCAACAGCGGGTTTTTTGTTCCTCGTTTCCATCAACCACAAGACTGCCACCCCTAACGCGCTCTAACGACATCCGCCGGCAGATGAATCACATCAATCACCGGGTCATCACAAAACAGCATGGCGCGTTCGATAGCATTCCGCAATTCACGGACGTTGCCTGGCCAGTTGTAAGCACGCAAAGCATCTACGGCACGGTGCGTAATATCTGTGATATTGAGTCCCATGCGCAAATTGTTCTGACGTACAAAGTAACCCGCCAGCTCCAAAATGTCTTCCTTCCGTTCGCGCAGAGGTGGGATATGCAAATCTACCACCTTGAGCCGATAATATAAATCCTCGCGGAACTGTCCTTCGGCCAACATATTCAACAAAGGACGGTTAGAAGCTGCTAGCACCTGCACATCCACCCGCAGCAGATTGATACCGCCTACGCGGCGAAAAGCGCGCTCTTCCAATACCCGTAACAACTTCGCCTGAATATCAAGCGGCATCGAGGCAATTTCATCAAGGAACAAAATCCCCCCATCGGCCACCTCCAGTAACCCTGGCTTGCGCCTATCTGCACCTGTGAAGGCACCCGCCTCGTAACCGAACAACTCCGATTCAAGCATAGTGCTTTGAATAGCAGCACAGTTAACGGCGATGAACGGTTTTTCAGCACGTGGGCCACTTGCGTGAATAAAATGTGCCAGCACCTCTTTGCCAGTGCCTGTTTCTCCGGTAATTAACACCGAAACCGAAGCCTGGGCAGCACGGCGTGCCTGACTAAACAAGGCTTGCATAACCGCACTCGAACCGGTGACAAAATCACTTCCAACGCGGCGCTGTGTTGTACGCAGGTGCGAGAGTTCCCGGCGCATGGCAACCACTTCTTGCGCCCGCAAGATGGATTGCTCCAAGCGAGTCAGTTGAATTGGTTTCTGCAAAAAATCATGCGCCCCATTTTTCATGGCATCCACGGCCATTTCAATATCGCCATAAGCAGTAATCAAAATCACAGGAGGGCGCAACGGCAAGCGCGCCGTCTCTTCCAATAACGAAGGACCATATCCATCGGGCAACTTCACATCTAAAAGAACAATATCAGCCTGTCCTCGCGCCAATTGTTGACGGGCCTCACCCAAGGTGGCCGCACCAATCACTTCGTACCCCTTAGGAACGAGAAAGGAAGCAATAATATGCCGAGCATTTTCTTCATCATCAACGACCAAAATCGTGGCTGTCATGAATCCTCACTTTCAACCGCAGGGAGCAAAACGGTGAAAATCGTACCTCCCGGAAAACTATCAACAGTAATCTTACCTTTGTGCGCAATCACAATCCGTTGGGTAATCGCCAGTCCCAAGCCAGTGCCTTGTGGGTTGGTGGTATAAAACGGCTCAAACACCTTTTCACGAACTTCAGGGGGAATGCCCGGCCCGGTATCTGAAATACTAACGCTCACCCACTGCTTCCCACCAACACCACTGACTTTTTCCACCTTAACCGCTAGGGAGCCGCCTGTTTCCTGCATCGCGTTAAGCGCATTACTCACCAGGTTGGTAAAGACCTGGTCCAGTGCGCGGCCATCGGCCAGAGCAAGCAGCGTTCCTTCTTCAATCTGAAAATACGATTGCACATTCAAACGCGCCATACGTGGGTGCCAACGCTCCAGCAAACGGCGCAACAAACTGCCTACATCCGTCGGAACGAATTTATATTCCATTGGGCGCGCAAAAGAAAGCACAGATTCCATCAGATGCGTGAGCCGATTACAATCGGTCTGCAACCTATCAATCAGTTCAAGATTGGGG
>QEXW01000076.1 GCA_003130845.1 Anaerolineae bacterium | reverse complement strand
TTTTACGGTTGACTTGTCTATGCCTTTCTGCTAAACTAGAATTTGTCAGACAAATCTTCCCAGGCAGAAAGCATGACAACGCTTCTTATCAAAAATGCATACATTGTTACCATGGATGACCGACAGACGGAAATTCCGAATGGCGGACTCTTCATCCGCAACGGCTTCATCGAAGCGGTAGGGCCGGTTTTCGACTTGCCGTCGGTGGCTGATGAGGTGCTGGACCTTTCCGGTTATGTTGTTTTACCCGGCTTGGTGAATACCCATCATCACTTCTATCAAACGCTCACGCGCAATCTTCCTGCTGCGCAAGATGCCAATTTGTTCCACTGGCTAAAAACGCTCTATCCGATTTGGGCGCGACTGACCCCCGAAGATATTTTCACTTCTACGCAAACGGCCTTGGCGGAACTGGCGCTCAGTGGTTGCACAACCGCCTCAGACCATCTCTACTTGTTCCCGAACGGTTCAAAGCTAGATGATGAGATCGAGGCCGGGCGCTTGGTTGGCGTGCGCCTACATGCCTCGCGCGGCTCAATGTCATTGGGTGAATCGAAAGGTGGCCTACCGCCGGATTCGGTTACCGATAGCGAGGACCGCATTCTGGCCGATAGCGAACGCCTGATTCAGCGCTATCATGACCCTAACCCCGGTTCGATGACCCAAATTGTCCTGGCGCCATGTTCGCCCTTCAGTGTGACCGGCGACCTGATGCGCCAATCGGCTAGCCTGGCGCGCCAATACGGTGTTCATCTACACACCCATCTAGCCGAAACCGAAGATGAAGAACAATTCTGCTTGCAAAAATTCGGGTATCGCCCGGTGGGATATATGCAATCGCTCGATTGGGTCGGGGATGATGTCTGGTTCGCGCATTCCGTCTATGTCAATGCCGAGGAAATTAAGGTGTTTGCACGTCATCAGTGTGGGGTGGCGCACTGTCCAACCTCCAACATGCGTTTGGCTTCTGGTATTGCCCCGGTTCGTGAATATCTGGCTGCGGGAGTTAAGGTTGGATTGGGCGTAGATGGCTCAGCAAGCAATGATGGCTCGCACCTTTTGGCTGAAGTCCGTCAAGCCATGCTGCTTTCGCGCGTTCGGGAGGGAATCACCGGTTTTTCGCTCTCGAACGACCCTACCCGCAAGTTGATGACCGCTCGTCAGGCGCTTTGGCTTGGCACACGGGGTGGAGCCGCCGTGCTGGGACGTTCTGACATTGGCTCACTGGAAGTTGGTAAATGTGCCGATTTCTTTGCCATCAATCTCAACACGCTCGACCTGGCCGGTGGGGCGGTGCATGACCCTGTCGCCGCTGTTGTCTTCTGCCAGCCTCGCCGGGTGGATTACACGGTGGTGGGTGGGCGGTTTATCGTCAAACAAGGTCAGCTGGTTACCTTAGACGAACAAGAACTGGCAGAGCGACATAACCGTGCCGCCAGGCGTTTGATAGCAGCATAGCGTTAACCGCTTTCTCATTTTTGCGAAAGGAGGACGCCATGTACCTGAGAGATTATCTGGAAGTGCCTGCCGAACCGGCAGGTGCGGATGGTCTGACCGCGCGCTGGGTCATTAACGCAACGCAGGGGGCGACCAATTTCGCAATGTGCATCTATGAACTCCAGCCTGGTAAAAATACTCCATTTCACCAGCACGAACACGAGCATCAGTTGTTTATCTTTGAAGGGTGTGGGCAACTGATTACCCCACAGGGTGTGGCTGAACTTCGCCCTGGCAGCGCGGTTTTTATTCCATCGGGCGAACAGCATCAATTTATTAACAATGGTGAGGCCGCCTTGCGCATGGTCGGCATCATGCCTTTTGCTTCTACGCGATAATTCTAACCTTATCCTATGCTTACACAAACTCTTGTTCATGTTGCGATGGGACGCAAACCCGCCGATTTGGTCATTCGTGATGGGATTTGGGTTTGCGTTCAGACGGGGGAGTTTATCCCCCACACCGATATTGCGATTGTAGAAGGTCGTGTCGCCTATGTTGGTGAAAATGCCTTGCACGCAATTGGCCCCCATACACAAGTTATCCATGCCGAGGGACGTTATTTGGTCCCTGGGTTATTAGATGCACACATGCACGTTGAAAGTGGCATGGTCACTGTGACGGAGTTTGTGCGTGCGGTGGCGCCGCGCGGTACGACCGGCATGTTCATTGACCCTCACGAAATAGCAAACGTCTTTGGGCTAAAGGGCGTCAAACTGATGGTGGAGGAAGCCGCTGTCCAGCCGATTCATGTTTGGGTGCAAATGCCATCTTGCGTACCTTCTGCGCCTGGGCTGGAGACGCCCGGCGCTTCCATCGGCCCGGCCGATGTGGCCGAGGCAATGACTTGGCCCGGCATCATTGGCCTGGGCGAGATGATGAATTTTCCGGGTGTGATTGCCTGCGATGAAAAAATGCACGCCGAAATGCACTTTACCCGACATGCTGGCAAGACCATCGGTGGACATTATCCCTCTCCCGATTTAGGATTAGCTTTTCATGGATACGTTGCTGGTGGCCCGGAAGATGACCACGAAGGCACGCGGCTCGAAGATGCCATGGCTCGCGCCCGACAAGGAATGAAGCCGATGCTGCGTTATGGTTCGGCTTGGCACGATGTGGCTCAACAGGTCAAAGCCATTACGCAACAAGGTCTTGACCCGCGCCGTTTTATCCTCTGTACCGATGATAGCCATGCTGCCACTTTGGCTTTTGATGGACACATGGACCGTGTTCTGCGCCATACCATTCGCGAGGGGGTGCCGCCAATGACCGCGATTCAAATGGCCACCCTCAACACTGCGGAGCATTTTGGCCTTAGCCGTGAAATTGGCCTGATTGCCCCCGGTCGTTGGGCCGATGTGTTGCTCGTGGCTGATTTGAACAATTTTCACCCCGACTTGGTGATTGCTAAGGGTAGGCTGATTGCACGGGCTGGACGCTGGGAACAGGAGTTACCTGCGTATCCCTATCCAGAATGGGTCAAGGCAAGTGTTAAACTCAAACGAGCACTCACTGCCGATGATTTCAAAATCCGAATTAGCAATCATCACTCACCCGTCACCGTCAACGTGATTGAAATCATCGAAAACCAGGCTCCTACTCGCCATTTACGCCTGCAACTGACTGCTCAAAATGGTGAAATTCGTTCGTCCATCTTCCATCCACACTCCTCACCCGACCTTGCCAAAGTGGCTCTGGTGGAACGTCATCATGCTGCTGGAACAATACAAGTTGGCTTGGTCAGTGGGTTTGGGCTGACGGCTCGCTGTGCGATTGCCACCACGGTTGCACATGATAGTCATCACATGCTTGTTCTTGGCACCGAGGATGCCTACATGGCGCAGGCCGCCAATCGCCTGGCTGAAATTGGTGGCGGGCAGGTTGTTATCAAAGATGGTCACATTATCGGCGAAGTGCGCTTACCGATTGCTGGCTTAATGTCAGATGCACACGTGGAAGAAGTGGCTCAGCAGGCTGAAACCGTGTTGGATGGGTTTCGCGCCTGTGGCTGCACTCTCAACAACCCCAATATGCAGCTTTCTCTCCTCGCGCTGGTCGTCATTCCTGAATTACGCCTTTCCGATAAAGGTTTGGTGGATGTAACAAGGTTTGATTTTGTTCCAGTTGTGGAAGGATAACCCCAGCCTGCTTCTTCCAAAGTTCAGCAAATTACAGAAAATTGGAGTTCCCATGCCTCACTTCCCTTTCCAACGCTTGCAAACCGACCTAGCCGCGCTGATTGACAGTTTACCTGCTGGCACGCGCCTGCCCTCTGAACCAGACCTGGCCGCTGACTTGGGCGTTAGCCGTGCGACATTGCGCGAAGCGATGCGCACCTTTGAAGCACAGGGGCTGATTCGCCGCCGCCAGGGAGCGGGTACGTATGTTGTTGGCAAGCCGCCGGTGATTGAAAGCGGCTTAGAAGTGTTGGAATCTATGCTCACCATGGCGCGGCGCACAGGCTTAAATGTGGGCCCCGGGCCGGTTACTATCGAAAAGATAGTTGCCGATGTAGAAACCGCCCGCCTACTGGAAGTGGCAGAAGGTGACCCATTGGTGCGTGTTTCGCGTACCATGCGTGCCGAGACACGTCCAGTTGCCTATCTCATCGATACCCTGCCAGAAGATGTGTTGCAACCAGAAGAGCTGACTCATCGCTTCAATGGCTCGGTGCTTGATTACCTGCTTCAACGGGGCGACCCCCTTGTCACCAGCCGGGCCGAAATCACCGCGATTAATGCCACCGCCGATGTGGCCAAAATGCTCGAAATTCAGCGTGGAGATGTCTTGCTTAAATTGACCGCACTTCTGTACACCGCCAGCGGCCAAGTAGTGGATTTTTCTCACAGTTACTTTGTGCCGGGGTATTTCAAATTTCACATCGTGCGCCGTGTCGTTAACAGCAGCCCATCCTTGCTGGTCGGTCACTCATAACCCCTTAAATCACCTGTTTTTGTAGAAAACAGAGAAATTGCACTAGGAGACCTGTATGCCACAAACAGTTGCAAAAATTCAATCTCGTGTCGCACAGCACCGCGAAGAAATCATCCAATTTCTGCGCGATATTTGTGCTATCCCTAGCATCAACTCCCAAATTGGGCCGGTGGGTGAACGCATTCAGGCAGAAATGCGTAAACTCGGCTATGATGAAATCCGCTTCGATAAGATGGGAAACACCATCGGACGGATTGGCAACGGCCCGCGCGTGATTGTGTACGATTCCCATATTGACACCGTTGACGTTGGCAACCCCGCTGAATGGGATTGGGACCCGTTCATTGGCAAGGTAGAAGATGGCATTTTTTATGCACGCGGGGCGTGTGATGAAAAAGGTTCTACGCCTGGCATGGTGTATGGTCTCGCCATTGCGCGTGACCTCGGTTTGTTGAACGGCTATACCGCTTACTACTTCGGTAACATGGAAGAGTGGTGTGATGGGATTGCCCCCAATGCTTTTGTAGAAGTGGACCCGCAAATCAAGCCCGATTATGTCGTCATCGGAGAGCCGACCCGTATGCAAGTCTATCGGGGACATAAAGGCCGAATTGAAATGAAAATTACCGCCGAAGGCCGCTCTGCCCATGCCGCCTCACATTATCTGGGCGATAATGCCGTTTATAAAATGATAGCCGTCATCAACCAGATTCGAGAACTCGACCGTCGCTTCCGCTTTGGCATGGGCGGACACCCCGAACAGGGTAATCCTTCGATTGCAGTAACCAACGTTGAAGTTCGCACGGCCTCCATCAACGCCGTCCCCGACCAGTTTACCATCTACGTAGACCGTCGTATCACGCTCAACGAGCCGCGCGAACATGTTCTCGCACAAACACGCGGCCTGATTGCCGATTATTTGCAGGACGAAATCAAAGTGGAGGAGCTTTATTACAACGAACCATCATATACCGGCTTTGTCTTCCCGGTTTCCAAGTATTATCCTGCTTGGCTTTTAGAGGAAACCCATCACTTTGTGCGTGCTGGTCAACGCACCATCGAAGCCTTGTGGGGTGAAAAACGCAAAACCGGCACTTGGGATTTCTCGACCAACGGTACATACTGGGCAGGCAAAGCGGGTATCCCTTCCATTGGCTTTGGTCCTGGCAATGAAAAAACGGCGCACACCAATCACGAATGCGTGCCGCTCGAAGAAGTGGTACAAGCCACCGCTTTTTATGCCCTCTTGCCGAAAATGCTGACCGAAGAAGTGCATGTGAACGAGTAGGGTGAGAAACAACCGACAGAAGTAAGTGGATACAGGTGAGTTAAAGTGTTTGCTTAAAACTCGGCATCGCTTTCAATCTGTACCAATCCGCTCATCCACACCCAATAATCTAACCTATAGGAGTCTCACCATGCGTAGTTTTGCCGGCCGTGATATTCTCTCGCTCAAAGAATTTGAGCGCAATGAATTCTTCCACGTCTTTCAAGTCGCTGAGAAGATGGAACCAATTGCCCGCAGCCGCCGCAACACCGATTTGCTCAAAGAAAAAACACTGGTGGCCGCCTTCTATCAGCCCTCCACCCGCACACGTTTGGCGCATGAGGCTGCTATGCACCGCTTGGGCGGTCATGTCGTTGGGTTTGCTGACCCCAAAATGACCCGCGCCGGCGATTTCTACCAAGAATCTATCAAAGATACGGTCAAAATGCTTGAATTTTACGGCGATGTCATCGTAATGCGTCACTTTCAGCAAGGTGCGCCGCACGAAGCAGCCCGCTGGGCAAGCATACCAGTCATCAACGGCGGTGATGGCTGGGGTGAGCATCCCACACAAATTCTCACTGACTTGTACACCGTTTTACGAGAAAAAGGCCGCATAGATGGCCTGAAGTGGCTGGCAGTGGGTGATATGCGCATGCGCACCATGCATTCGCTAGGATATGCTTTGAGTCAGTTCGATTGTCCCATCACGTTTGTCTCTCCACCAGAGATGAGCCTGACCGAAGAATTCAAAGCCGAAATGAGGCAGTTAAGCGTCAATTTCACCGAAAAAGAACACGTCGAGCAAGCCATTGGACAGGCCGATGTCATTCTAGTTGAGCCGGTTGTTCAACCCGATTACACCAAAAGTCGCGATGAACGCGCCGGAAATGTGGGCCTAACCCCGGCAAACTATAAAATCACCCGCGAATTGCTCGAAACCAAAGCCAAATCCGATGCCATCTTGCTTCACTCTCTCCCGCGCATGGATGAAGTGCCAACCGATGTGGACATCACCCGCTGGTCGCGCTATTGGCAGGAGGCCTTCAATGGCGTCGTGATGCGCATGGCCTTGCTGGCGTTGGTTCTGGGAGCCATGGAGTGAAAACGCTCGAAATTCGCCGTCATTCTCTGCGCAATCCTGCCACCCAGGACCTTTCGCCAGAAGGAATTGCTTTAGCACGCCTGATTGGCATGGAGATGGGAAGATTCGACCGTGTGCTGACCAGCCCCTTGCCGCGCGCTATTCAAACTGCCCAGGCTATGGGATTCAAAGTGGACGAGACGGTGGAATTGCTTGCTTCGACGGGTGACGCGGTGGAAGCGGAATGCCCCTGGCCGGCCTCTTTTGTGGAATATGCTGCTGCCTATGGGCGAGGTCGGGCTACTTTTGAATTGGCTCGCTCTTTGGCACAATTCTACACTGCGGTAGTCCAATCTTTGCCCGAACACGGTGCTGCGCTGATTGTGACTCATGGTGGTATCGTTGAACTCAGTGCGGTGGGCTGTTTACCTTCTGCCGATTTTTCTGCTCTGGGTGATTATGTCGAATCCTGCGAAGGCGTGCGGCTGACTTGGCAAGAGGGTCAATTCACAAATTTACAAGTTCTACGTGTCTGAGCCTCGTCCGTTTTCATTGGACTTGGCATATCTACATCTGAAATCCAACACAAAAGGAGTATTTTGATATGCAAACCAACTTCCGTGGCCGAGACTTTATCGGCGACCTCGATTTCAGCAAAGAAGAAGTCGAAACCGTTTTGGATGTTGCCTGGGACTTGAAACGCCAACGTGCCCTAGGACAACCACATCCCTATTTGCGCGATAAAGTGTTGGCAATGTTGTTCTTCTTCTCATCCACACGCACGCGCGGCTCTTTCGAGGCTGGCATGGCACAGCTTGGCGGTCATGCTGCTTTCATCGAAAGCGCCACTACACAAATTGCGCATGGTGATACGCCGGTTGAAATTGGCGAAATTTTTGGCCGCTATTTCGATGGAATTGCCATTCGTCACTGTGACTATGGGGAAGGCAACAAATACCTAAATGACGTTGCTCGACACAGCCGTGCCCCTGTGTTGAATATGCAGTGCGATGTCTATCACCCCTTCCAGTGTTTGGCCGACCTGATGACCATCATGGAGAAGAAGGGTCGTGACTTGCGCCGCAAGAAAATCGTGGTTTCCTGGGCGTATGCCGCCTCCTATCTCAAACCGATTTCCGTACCGCAATCGCTCATCTTGCAAATGCCGCGTTTTGGCATGGATGTCACACTTGCCTATCCCCCAGAATTCCCGCTCATGCCCGATATTGTGGAACAGGCCAAAGAAGAAGCGCGCAAAGCCGGCACTGCATTTGAAATCATCGCTGACCCTAACGGTATGACGGAAGCCTGCAAAGATGCGGATGTCATCTACGCTAAATCGTGGGGGCCTCTGCTTACCACCACCGATAAGGCCGAAGGAAAGCGCTTGCAGGATATGTACAAGCACTGGATAATGGATGATGCGAAACTGCAAGTCGCCAAGCCAGATGCAATTTATATGCACCCCTTGCCTGCTGACCGCGACATCGAAGTGACCTCCGCTGTGCTGGATGGGCCGCATTCTGTCGTATTCGATGAAGCCGAAAATCGCTTACATGCTCAAAAAGCGGTTATGGCGCTGACGATGGCCTAGGGGTTATCGAACACAGGTGACAGTCATCTTGCGTGGATGGCTGTCACCTTTTTCTTTTGGAGAATCTTTTATGAAACCGTGGAAAACACTTTCTCGTGAAGTGGTGCTAGATTTCAGTCGTTTTTTGTCGGTTGAACGGCATACCGTTGAGTTGCCCGATGGACGGGTCATTGAAAACTGGCCTTGGGTGGTCATCCCAGAATTTGTAGATGTTTTGCCCGTCCTCGAGGATGGTCGTTTGTTGCTCATGCGGCAGTTCAAATATGGGGTTGGTGAAGTCTCATTGGCCACGATGGGCGGCATGATTGATGCCGGAGAAACGCCGGAACAAGCCGCTCGCCGCGAAATGTACGAGGAAATGGGTTGCGAAGCGCGCGAGATGGTCTTTCTGGGCAAATATGCTGTAGATGCGAACCGCCGCTGCGGTACCGCCTATTTGTTCTTGGCGCTGGGCGCGCGACGCGTGACGGAACCGAATTCGGGCGACCTCGAAGAACAAGAAATCGTTACCATGACACAAGCACAGACGCTCCAGGCGATGCTGGCGGGAGAGTTCAAGATGCTTTCTTGGACGACCACCGTCGCATTGGGCTTGGCTTGGTTGGCGCGATATGGTACATAATTTTGCCTTGTTTGTTGGGGAAAGGAGTGCCAGCCATTCTTGTCTCTTCTCTTGCGTTCTAACCAAAAACGGTAGGGCGAATGGTTTTCTTTCGCCCTACCGTTTCCTGTCATTCCAAAGCCAATTTATGGGGTTGGTGTTTCGGTGGGGGTCGGAGTTTCCGTCGGCGGCAAGGGCGTGAGCGAAGGTGTGGGTGTGCTAGGGGCTGGCGTGGCGGTCACACTCGCTGTAGGCGTGCGGGTGAATGTCGGCCCGGGTACAATGATGCGTGAAGTGAAACTCGGCCCAAAGGGTGTGCCTGTATCGGTGATGAGACGCCAAAAACTGGTGTATGTGCCAGGGGCAAGGGGAGCGGTGAATTCCAAGGAATACTCTACCACATTCCCCGGTTTGATGGTGCCTTGGCGTAACCGGTTTGTGGTATTGTCGCGCAAAATGTCGCCGCTGATGTAGGCAAAGCGGAAATTATCGTTCCATTCGCAGGTGCCGGTGTTTTTGATAATCCACGTCTTGCGGAATTTTTCACCGGGTTGGATGTTGACCCCATCTTGTGGATTAGCGCTGACCAGGGTGGCATTGTAACAACCCACTGCTCCAAACGTGGCCGTTGGCGATGGGAACACCGTGCCGGTGCCTGGGGTGACCGGCGTGCCGCTGACGGCGATTTGCACATACAGCGACGTGCCAAAGGGCTGTCCGCTGTCGGTGGCAAGCCGCCAATAGCCAATGTAGGTTTTAGGGGTCGCTGGCGCAATCAGGGTTACCGAAATATCGGCGGTGCTGCCGGGGTTGACGATTTGATTGATGGGTGTTGTCACACCACTCATCCCCTCACCGCTGATGAAAATTAAGCGATAGTTGGCATTCCAGGCACAGGTACCGGTGTTTTGTACCCGCCACGTTTTGGTGAATGTGGTTCCCGGTGCTATTTGTTGACCATCAGGAATGGTGACATCGGCTACGAAGGTTGCGTTATTGCACCCTACCGCACCAGAGCCGCTACCTCCGCCACTCGAAACAGGTGGCACCGTAGAAGATGGGGTGCTTGTTACATTAGGGGTAGGGGTTAGGGTAGTTGTGTTGGTTGGGGATGGGGTTAAGGTAGGGCTAGGTTGAGCCGCCGCTGTGCCGGTGAGTTGTGCTTCTACCGTTTGTGCCGCCGAGGTGTACACAACTTCTAGGCTGACTTGGGTTGGGGTAGGTTCGCTATTCGAGAGATTACAAGCAGAAAGCGTGAATGCTCCAATGGTCAGAAGTAAAAAAAGTGTCGTAGTAATTTTCTTTGTCATTCATCCTCCAAGGGGCTTTGATATACCATAAGAGGACGAAATGCGCAAAGGAGAAGTTCCAGATACTCACAGTGTTTTAAGGTTTTGCCTTGTTTTTCCCTTTTCGCTAAAAAGAAGGTAGGCCATGTCGTTTGGTGCGTTTATGGTTTCCATGCCAAGAAGACTTGTAATACTCTTAAATTCATCTCAAAGTCGGTATCGCGATGATTGGTTAGTTCAATGTCAATGGCTGGGATGCTGCGTGTATTGGCTGCCCAATCCGTTAGATTGCCGGTGTAGTCACAACCTGTGTTGATGGGTGGCCACGGGTAGGTTGTGACTTCCGCAACTGCTTCAGCCAGACGAATAGAAGGCGGAAAATCAGGCCGTCCACCGGCAAAAATGCCCAGCGCAGCGCTATGATAGCTAATCAGCGCTTGTGGTTTGATTTGGTCAATCCAAGCGATTAGCGCTTGGACTTCTGGCTCAGAGCCAGGGTAAGCGCCGCCGGTGATGGGGCGCCAAATCCAACAGCCATCGCGATTCCATTCCGCCTTCCAGTTATACGGCCAATTCCGGTTCAAATCCACGTTATTGGCGTTAGCGCGTCCATCTACGCCGATTTTTCGGGCGTAGCCATCGGGATTTAGGTTGGGCAGGATGTATAAGGTGGTATCTGGGGGAATTTTTTCAGGGTGGTCGTTCAGGTAGGCGATGAGTTCATAGGCCAGAGCAATCGTATTCGGTTCGTATCCACCGTGAATGCCGGCGACAATCAGTTTGACCGATGGCCCTAGACCGAAGCGGTACACTTCCAAAGGCCGGCCTTCTACCGATTGTCCGATTTCGCGCACGTTTGCCGGGCGAATTAACCAAGGGGTGACGCTTGGTGCGGGAGATGGGGTAGGCCAGGGGGTGATAGTTGGTCGGCGCGTAGGGGTTGGCCAAGGGGTGACGCTTGGCTTGGGGGTGCGCGTTGGATTCTTAAGGGGAACAACCGCTTGTACCGGGTTGGTTTCTGCGCGAGCCTGGGATAAGTTGCTAAACCAGAGCCAGCCAGCCAGCAGAATCATCCCGATTGCCAGGTTTCCCAGCCACAAGATGGCCGCTACGTTGTACAGGCGTTTGCCACTCATGTTTTCACCGCGTTGCGCAGCCAATCGAGCGCAGAATTAACCGCCCAGGCGGCCGCATTTTTGGGATGCCCCCCATACCCGCGCGTTTCTGTGATTGTTGCAGCAGGTGTGATTAAAGCGAACTCGGCTTGCGAGGCGCCTGTGGCTGTCATCACTGCAATTCCAAGCCCAATGCTGGCCCCTGTTGCTTGTTTTTGTGCTGCGAGCGCTTGGGCCAGGGCTTGCTTCTCTACCAATGCCGGTAAGATTTGCCCGCCTAGAAAGACAGGCCGATTTGCCCCGGCAAGCCGCCGTGCGAGTTCGCCGCCTGTGCCGGCTTCGATCACGGTGAGTGTGTAGCCAAGACTGGCGAGGGTATCCAGTACAACCGCTTCAAGCGTTTCATCATCTGTGCCGTAAATGACATGCCCCAATTTTTGTCGGATGGCACTTTCGATTTTGGCAATTTGCCGGTCGGCTTCCTCTTCGCTTAGGGCTTTGGCGGTGATGCGGATGTCCACCACGCCATAGTGTGCTGCTAGGCCCACAGTCGGGTTGGAGAGTTTTTCAAATTCGCCGATGTGTTCGTCTATAACGCTTTCACCCATTCCGGCTGTGTGCAGCACGCGTGCTTTGATAACCCCGCGCAGGTCATACCGTTTACGCAGGTAGGGGAAAATTTCGTTTTCCGCCAGGTATTCCATCTCGCGTGGCACGCCAGGCAAGGCAATCAGGCATTTTGTGCCTGTTTCCATGATGAAAGCCGGGGCAGTGCCAACCGCGTTTTTGATGGGCAGCGCACCTTGCGGGACGAAGGCCTGGCGTTTTTGGTTTTCGGTTGGAGTTCGTCCGAAGCGCTGCATGCGCTCGACAATCTGGTCCCACAGTTCTGGCAGGTAAACGGTTTGGACATCAAAAGCCAGAGCCACCGCCTCGCGGGTCGGGTCATCTATGGTCGGTCCTAGGCCGCCTGTGGTTATGATGATGTCAGCCCGTTTAAGAGTCTCACGGATGATTTCGGCGATACGGCTTACGTTATCGCCAACGGTGGAAGTACGAAAGACATCTATGTTTAGGTCACGCAATTTGCGCGCCAGCCAGGCGGAATTCGTATCCACAATTTCGCCGAGTAAGATTTCAGTTCCAATGGTGATGATTTCTGCAGAGGGCATGTTTGTTTTTCGCTTTTCTTGAATAGTTTGCGATGGTTGGCGTTATTTTACTGTATTTGGTCCAATTTATACCTTGCATAAGACCAACCGAGAAAGTCGTGAAACTCGGTATGCTTTTTTCATGACAAGAGGCGCTTGCCAGCCGGTTCGATTTGTTCTACACTTACTGGTGTTGGGAGAGTTTCGAATGCGCGTGCGTGTGAAATTGATTGCCAACTACATGAAATTGCTTCCGCCCGGCACAAAAGGCAACACGTTCGAGCTTGAAGTTGCACCTGGTGTGACGATTGGCGATGTGCTAGGACCGCTCGGTGTTCCTCTAGATGATAGCACTGTTCTACTCCTCAACGGTTACCAAGTCGAAGCCGATGCTTTACTTTCGGAGCAAGATATGATTACGGCGTTTTCTGCGATTGCAGGAGGCGACCGTTCACTTTCTCAACCGGATGCTCAAAAAATCACCATGTAAAAAGGAGATGAATATGTACGGCTGGCACGGACGGCTCTTGCGCGTGGATTTGACTCATCAGAAAGTCTCGATTGAGCCGATTGCTCCCCAAGTGCTTAAGGATTACATCGGCGGACGAGGGTTGGCGATTCGCTATTTGTATGATGAGGTCAATCCCCAGGTGGACCCGTTGTCTCCAGACAATAAACTCATTTTTACGACCGGTCCACTCACTGCGACAACGGCGCCTACGGGGAACCGCTACATGGTTGTCACAAAATCGCCGTTGACGGGTGCGCTGGCGCATTCCAATTCCGGTGGTGACTTTCCCACTTGGATGAAACGCTCTGGTTTTGATATGTATATCTTTGAAGGGCGTGCTGAAAGTCCAGTATACGTTTGGGTGAATGAAGATGATGTGCAAATCCGTTCCGCGGAACATTTGTGGGGTAAGGAAGTCCCTGAAACAACCGATGCGTTGCTGGCCGAGACGCACCCCGAAGCCAAAGTGGCTTGTATCGGTCCGGCAGGCGAAAACCTGGCCCTGATGTCTGCCATTATGAATGATAAGCATCGTGCAGCGGCGCGCTCTGGCGTAGGGGCGGTGATGGGGAGCAAAAATCTCAAAGCGGTTGTGGCGATGGGCAAGAAAAACCCGGCTTTTTATGATGACGCCGGCATGCGTGCTTTGAGCGTGGAACTTTCCAAAGAAGTAGGTGTGGATGTTAAGAAAGGTTCAAACTTGCGCATTTATGGAACGGCCTATGTTCCGCAAGTGACGAACGCGCTTGGCATTTTGCCCACCCGCAATTTTCAAGCCGGCACCTTTGAAGGGGTGGATAAAATTGATGGTGTGGCGCTGAAAAACACCTATCTCATCACCCATAAACCATGCTACCGTTGTCCTATCTCATGTGGACGGCTCACGGAAGTCCCTGAAGGCAAGTACGCTGGCAAAGGCGAAGGCCCAGAATACGAAACGATCGCTTCGCTGGGTTCTGCGTGTGGCGTAGATGACTTAGCCGGGCTGCTTAAGGCCAACTATCGCTGCAACGAACTCGGTTTGGATACCATTTCAACCGGTCTGACCATTGCGGCTGCGATGGAAATGTACGAGAAAGGCATTATCACCGAGGAACAGACAGGCATGCCCTTGCGATTTGGCGATGCCGATGCGGTGATTGAAATGGTCAACCGCATTGGATATCGGCAAGGTTTTGGTGCGATTTTGGCCGAGGGAAGTTATCGGCTGGGTGAGCGCTACGACCATCCGGAAATGTCTATCACGGCGCGCAAGCAGGAGTTTCCGGGGTATGACCCGCGCGGTTCTCAAGGGATGGGTTTGCTCTATGCCACCTCCAACAAAGGCGCTTCGCACATGGAGGGCGATGTGGCTTACGAGGAAGTGTTTGGTGTGCCGGTTAAATCAGACCCGCTCTCGACCGAGGGCAAAGCCGAATTGGTGGCACGCTTTCAGGATGCGTTTGCGCTCATTGATTCGGGCGGAATCTGTGTCTTCTTCGCCATTCGGTATGTTTTTACCAAGGAGCGTATGGTTTGGCCGATTCGACTTACGCAACTGCTGAATCTAACCACAGGCGCGAATTACACACCCGAAGAAGCAATGCAAGCCGCTGAGCGGGTTTATACCTTGGAGCGCATGTTCTTGCTCAAAGCCGGTTCTGGACCAGAGCAGGATACGCTCTCGCCGCGCCTGCTGCATGAACCTTTGCCTGATGGCCCGGCCAAAGGCCGCGTAGTCGATTTGGACAAAATGCTGCCGGAGTATTATGCCTATCGTAACTGGCCGCGTGGTGTTCCCGCGCCGGAAAAATTGGCCGCACTCGGCTTATAACTCGCCAGATAGGAATCAAAAACCGCAGGGGTAACACTCTGCGGTTTTTCTGTGCATTCAGGCGCTGCACACAGAGTCTGACCAGCTGAACGCTCTTTACTCTACGCCCAAATAGGCATGTTGCACGGTGGGGTTGGCTTTGAGATTGGCGGCAGTATCGGCCAAGACGATTTGTCCGGTTTGCAAGACGTAACCGCGGTGAGCAATCGAGAGCGCCATCAGGGCGTTTTGCTCTACCAGCAAGATGGTGGTGCCTTGCTGATTCATTTGTTTGATAATCTCGAAAATCAGTTCTACCAAGACGGGCGCCAAACCCATCGAAGGCTCATCCAGCATCAGGATTTTGGGTTTAAGCATCAGGCCGCGCGCAGTAGCCAGCATTTGCTGTTCACCACCGGAGAGCGTACCACCTTTCTGGTTGATGCGTTCTTTGAGCCGGGGGAACAGTGAGAAGGCGTACTCCATACGCCGTTCGACTTCGGCCCGATCATTGATGGTGAAAGCGCCCATTTCCAGGTTTTCACGCACTGTCAGTTTGGGGAAGATGCCCCGCCCTTCTGGCACGTGTCCCACCCCGGCATACACGATTTTGTGCGGCTCGATGTGAGAAATATCCTGGCCGTTCAGCAGAATACGCCCCTGTTTAGGGTGCAGAATGCCAGAGATGGTGCGCAGGGTGGTTGATTTGCCCGCGCCGTTCGCGCCGATTAACGTGACGATTTCACCTTCGTTGACTTCGAGTGAGATGCCCTTCAGCGCGTGGATGCGCCCATAATAGGAGTGGACATTTTCTAGGGTAAGTAGGCTCATAGGGCTTTCTCCTCGTGCTGGCTGGCAACCGAGCCACGGCCTAGGTAGGCTTCAATCACACGCTGGTTCGAGCGGATTTCTGCCGGGCTGCCTTCGGCGATTTTTTCGCCGTAGTCCATCACACTGATGCGTTCGGAAATGTTCATCACCACGCGCATATCGTGTTCAATCAGCAAAACGGTCACCCCTTTTTCATCGCGAATGCGGCGGAAGAGTCGAATGGCTTCTTCTGTTTCTTGGGGGTTCATGCCGGCTGTTGGTTCATCGAGCAGCAATAAGAGCGGGTCAGAAGCCAGAGCGCGGGCTACTTCTACTTTGCGTTGTCCGCCATAGGGCAGGTTTTTGGCCAACTCATTTTCCACATTGCCTAAGCCTACGTATTTCATGAGCATGTGGGCTTTTTGCTCGGCGGCACGTTCTTCTTCTTTGAACCAACGGCTTTGTAGCAAAATGGATGGCATGTCTTGTTTTAGGCGAGGGTGCATTCCGACCAGGATATTTTCTAGAACGGTCATGTTGCCGAACAGGCGAATGTTTTGGAAGGTGCGGGCAATGCCTAGCGAGGCAATTTGATCGGGGCGCAGACCCACCAACGAATGCCCATTGAAGACAATTTTGCCTTCTTCGGGGCGGTAGATGCCCGTTAGGGTGTTGAAGAAAGTCGTCTTGCCGGCGCCGTTGGGGCCAATGATGCTGACAATTTCCCCTTTTTCCAGGTGAAAATTCATTTTGTTAACAGCGGTCAGACCGCCAAAGCGCTTGACGACATCAGTTGTATGAAGCAATGTCATAGCGTCCTCGTTTTATGCTGGTTATTTGTCATCCGAAGTTTCGGAAGCAAGTTCGCGCTGTCGTCGCTGCGCTGGAATAATACCTGCTGGTCGGAAAATCATCATGATAATCAGGATGATGCCGAACAGAAGCCGCTGATATTTGGCTGGGTCCAATTGTGTGGACAAATCGCGCCAGGCGAAGTTAATGATGGGGATGACGGCGTCACTTTGGCGCAGCTGGCTAAGATAAAGCGAAAGACCTTGCAAAACTTGCAGGTTTAGGATAGTGACGGTCGCCGCGCCCAAGATGACGCCTGGAATGCTTCCTACCCCGCCTAGGATGACCATCGAAAGGACACCGATGGATTGCATAAACGAGAACGATTCGGGGCTGACGAAGGTGCGGCTGGCCGCCATCAGCGCTCCCATAACGCCGGCGAACGAGGCTCCAACTGCAAAGGCGGTCAGTTTCAGACGCACGAGAGGCACACCCATCGCTACTGCCGCAGTTTCATCTTCGCGGATGGCTGTCCAGGCGCGTCCGATTTTCGAGTCCTCCAGCCGAATGGTGACGATGATGATGACCAGAATGACAATTAACGCCAGGAGGTAGAACATCACGTTATACAACGTGGCTGTTTCAACCGGACGCCCAACAATGTCCTGGAATACTTTGTTGAAGGCATCCACGGCAAATTGAGGCAAGGTAGGCCGCTGAATGGGGGTGATGCCTTGCGGGCCGTTGGTGAAGTTTAGGGGCTTATCCAGGTTGTTTGCTAACTGGCGGATGACTTCGCCAAACCCAAGCGTAACAATCGCCAAATAGTCACCGCGCAAGCGCAACACGGGTAAGCCTAGCAGAATGCCGGTGATGGCTGCAACAATGATGGCCAGCAAGAGGAAGAGGTAGAAAGCATCTCCTGGCAGTAGGAATGGCAAGTCGGTGGGTTGGGTGCCAGGGGCAAAGGGCAATACGTAATACTGCTGCGAGCCAAAAAATGCCCACAGGTACGCGCCAACGGCGTAGAAGGCGACATAACCCAAATTGAGCAGGCCGGCGAATCCAACCACAATATTTAGGCCAAGTGCTAGGGCAACGAACACGCTAATTTGGAAAATGATTTCCAAATAAAAGATGTTGCGTACCCCAACAATTGGCATGACCACCAGCGCGATAAATAGACCCAGGACGATTTTGAAGCGGTTATCGGTCTTCAGGACGTACAACGTGCCGAGCGAGCTAATCAATAGCAAAAATGCAATGTTAGAGCGTGGGCTTATATAGACTAGAAGCGCGCCGAGCAAGACATGCGCCAGGGTTAGAATGTATGGCCAGCGCCCTTGTTGGGCCATTTGCAGGAGGTTGGAAAGAGAAATGCGCGACATGACGACCTCCTAGGCTTTTTGGGAGACATTTTCGCCCATCAGACCTTGTGGGCGGAAGATGAGTACCAGGATGAGAATACCGAAGGCGAAAATATCTTTATATTCTGCACCAGCGACGCCCATCGTGAAAATGGACATGTATGTTCCGGCAAAAGTCTCTAGCATGCCCAACACGATGCCACCCAGTAAGGCGCCCGTCAGGTTTCCAATGCCTCCTAGCACGGCGGCAGTGAAGGCTTTTAGGCCAGGGAAAAAGCCTACAAACGGGTCAATGCGGGTGAATTTGAGCGCATATAGCACACCGGCTGCTCCACCTAGCGTGCCACCAATGAGAAACGTCATGGAGATGATGCGGTTGACATCAATTCCCATCAGGCTGGCGGTGGGTCGGTCTTGGGCGACCGCACGAATGGCCTTGCCAACTTTGGTAGCATTGACCAAATAGTTTAGGCCAACCAGCATGATGATTGCTGCAACCATGACAATCAGTGATTTGATTTGGATATCTACCGTGTTGCCGCCGATGGTGAAGAGCGGAATGCGGTTATCAAAGTTTCCAAAGGTGGGCATAATTCGATGGAATTGCCCGGTGGTGACGCTTTCAATGAGGCGGATGGCATCTTGCAAGAAGAATGAAACGCCAATGGCTGAAATCAGCGGCACCAGACGGGGCGCGCCTCGCAAAGGGCGGTAAGCGATTCGTTCGACCAGCACAGCCATTGTCCCGGCCACCAGCATGCCTGCGAGCAGAGCAATAAGCAGCCACCAGTATGCGCTGAGGAGTGAGTTTTGGCCGCCAATTAGGCCATAGGCTTGAAACGCAATCAGTAATTCTACGCCGACAAAAGCACCAATGGCAAAAATTTCGCTGTGCGCAAAGTTGATGAATTCCAGCACGCCGTATACCATTGTGTACCCGAGTGCAATCGCAGCGTATACGAACCCTAACGTCAGGCCATCCATCAGCACCTGCGGCAGGTTCAAAAGGGTGTAGTTCATCAGCGAAACGCCAAACCGTCGGGTGACATCTGCGCCGATGGCTGTATTCTGAAACAAGAAAGCCAGCAGGATGACGAATAGAGATAAGATGATGCTGCTGGCAAGGGAAAAGACCAGCATTTGCCCAAGTGGGCGGAGAACTTCCTCAATCTGGAACGTTCGGAGTGAGCGTTGCATGGCTTCACCAAAACATTCCCCCTCTCCTCCGGCAGGCAGACGGAGAGGGGGAATGAATTTAAGTTTTATTTAGAAGGCGGTGCGATGTCGAGAGTCTGGATGACTTCGTTTTCGCCCCATTTGGTCTTATCCGCCGAAACGACTTTGATGACGAAGTACTTGGCGGAGGTAATATCACCGATGTTGTTGAAGGTGTACGTTCCGGTGATGCCGGGGAAATCTTTCAGGTCACGAATGGCTTGTGCAACCTGCTGGCGGGTGGGAGTCTGGTTGTTGTTGGCTTTGGCGGCGTTCTCAATTGCTTTCAAGCAGATGGCCATGGCATCATACGCTTGCGCAGCGAACGGCTGTGGTTCCGCACCGAATTTGGCTTTGAAGTCCGCGATGAACTTGGCAGTGCCGGGGTAAACCGAGGCCGGGCCGGAAACGGACGAGTACACCATGCCGCCACCTTGCACCAGCGCTTCACCAGCGATTTCAGCCAAAGTGGAGGAGTCCATACCATCGGGTCCCATGAAGGTGCCCATGAATCCTTTTTCGCGAGCCTGTTTGAAGAGCACACCCGCTTGGTCATAGATACCGCCGAAATACACCATGTCCACATTCGCAGCCAAAATCGAGGTAATGATTGGGTCGAAGTTGGCTTTTTCTTCGGTGCCTTCAAAGCCGGCAACGGTCATACCGAGTTCTTCGGCGCGTTTCTTGAAGAATTCGGCTACGCCCTGGCCATACGCGGTTTTGTCATGGATGATGAAGACGCTCTTTACGCCGATGGAATTGGCATATTCAGCACCCACCACGCCCTGCACGTCGTCGCGGCCAACGATGCGGTTGACTTCCAGGTAACCGCGGTCGGTCACTTTGGGGTTGGTGTTGGCCGGGGAGACGAACGCCAGGCCAGCGTTGTGATATTCTTCCGAGGACGGAATCATCACGCCGGAGTTCAGGTGGCCAACGCCGCACAGGATGGCTGGGTCAGAAACAATTTGTTTGGCGTTCGCAACGCCGGTGTCGGGGTTGGCTTGGTCGTCATACGGAGCTAGTTCCACTTTGAAGCCCAGTTCAGTCAATGGGCCGCTGAGCTGCTCCAGTGCCAATTGGGCACCGTTTTTAATATCCACACCGAGCGAAGATTGACCTCCCGACAGCGGGCTTTGGGTTGCAATCTTGATGGTTTTGGCCTGCTGACCACCACACGCGGCCAGAACCAGGCTGGCGAGAACAAACAATGCAACCACGAACATCAGTCGCTTAGACATAACTTCTTCCTCCTAGTTTTTTGTTGGTAACGTGGAATTTGAGTGGGGAAAGGCGTTGAAGCGTGAATTTGCTAAACAGGGCATCACCTCGCTTTCGCTCAAATGTTTGAGCAGGTTTCTGCAAACCTGCTTGGTACCAAGGCGTGAACAAACTAACCAAAATAATACAATTTCTCCAGCAAAAATGCAAGAATTTTGAGCGCACGATTGTAAGACAAGTACCCATTTGGGTTAGGCTGCTTGTTGCCCGTATAGCACTCGCTCGCGCACGCGTAAATCGGTGTTGCGAATCTTCATCGCCAGGTCGGCGGCCAAGTTGTACATCAGTCGGTAGCCTAGCTGCGGGTAGGTTTCACACAGCATGATGAGCTTATCGCGCGGAATGACGAGCAAACGGGTGTCTTTCGTTTTTGCTTGGGCAGTCGCAGAGCGCAGACCTTCATCCACGAGAGCCACTTCGCCAAAGGATTGGCCGCGCCGTAAGGTCGCGATAACGATTTTTTCGGCATTTTTTTTGGGAGTGACCAATCCAGAATCCACGATGATATTCACTTCACCTTGAGCGATGACGTAGAGTTCTTTGCTGGTGCTGTTTTCTTCAAAAATTGTTTCGCCTGCCTCAAAGGATTTTTGCTGGCAAAGGTTGGCTACGAGTTCTAGCTGGGTTTGTGTAAACTGGTAGAAGATGTCACTTTGCTTTAGAAAAGTCACGAACTCGTTCATCTCTGCCTCGGTTTTGTGAAATATGAAACTAGTGTAGCATAAACCATTTTATGAAACAACTGGCAATTTGTCTGACAAGTTTTACGGAAATGCTTTTTCCAACCACTCCAAGGGGTTGACTTGAATGCCGTTGACCCACACTTCCCAGTGTAAGTGTGCGCCTGTGACACGACCTGTACCACCAACGATGCCGATGAGTTCTCCTTTTCGCACCGTTTGCCCAACGGCAACTTTGATTTGCGACTGATGCCAAAAACCGCTATAGATGCCCCAGCCATGGTCTATCAGTGTTGCGTTTCCGCGCACCGTAAGTGGACCGGCAAAAACAATCACGCCGTCGGCTGGGGCGAGGATGGGCAGCCCTTCGCCGCCACAGAAATCGACTCCGCTGTGAAAGGAGAAGTATTTTTCACCGGTGCCAGAGCCGATATAGGTGCGCCGGTTGCCATAGCGCGAGGTGAAACAATCGGGGAAATAGGCCGGCGATTGGAACAAGCCCTGCCAATAGCGGGTGGGGGTGGCCTGACGGGTTAAATCGGCAATTTGTTGCGATTCTGGTTCGGTGATGGCCGGGTCAATTGTTTCTGGTTCGACCAACAAGAGCGGGTCGTTGGGATAGAAGCCTGATTGTACCAGCACCATTTGTTCATAACTTTGCTGTGTGCCGTCTGGTAAAGCAGCTTCTAGACGCAGAGGATATGGTCCAGGAGGAAGCATAACATGCACTCCTTGCAGTGCAACGAAACTTCCATCCTCTTGTTGAAAGAAGTGCAATGGCATGTCTACAAGCGTGCCGCCAAGCATAACACCGGGTTGCGTTTGGATGATAATTTTGCTTGTGCGTCCCTGTGTCATTGGCAAGGGCGTAACTTGCACAGAGAGAAAGGTTGCTGGCATGCCGCTGGCCTGACCGGTTTCTTCATTTCCGGTTAGCGAATAGAGAACATCGCCTGGTAGAGCAGCCCAGGTACCAGGCAGGTCATTCAGGGTTTTTAACGTCCAGGGGTCACTGCCGGTGCGAATGGCCGCTTCGAGTAAGGTTTCTCCTTGGGTTATGCTCAGGCGATATTGTAATGGGGTGATGTCTTCTTGCTGGGGTAAGATAACACCCATTCCGGCGTAGAGTTCCGATGGGCTGGTGATGTGATTGAGTTTGCGCAAGAATGCTTCTGGCACGCGATTGCGGCGGCTGAGGCTATGCAACGTATCACCATAGTTAAGCACTTCGGTTGTCAATACTCCGCGGATTCCTTCTAGGCCAGGGATGATTAATTTGGCTCCAGCGGCGAGGTTGTTGGGGTCACTGATGTTGTTGGCGGCCATCAGGTCGGCTAAGGTAACGCCAAAGCGACTAGCGATGAGCGACATGCTATCGCCAGGTTGCACAATGTAGATGGGACCTGAGGGGGGAGGGGTGTCCTGCGCTTGGGCTGCGCCGAGAGGTAGCAACAGGGAGAACGCCAATAAGGCAAACGAAATTCGCTTAATCATGGTCAAAGGCAATCTGGTCACCAATTTGCAACTCGCCATAGCGGGCAGGATGATATTCAATGACATAGCGAGCGGGTTTAATTGGCCCATAGAAAGGGCGCCACGCTTTTGCTAGCACAGTATCTACTACTTGGTTTTGGCTGTTCACCCACGCAACAGCCAGGTCGGTCCAGACGAAGAGCATGTGAATAGAGGTCTCAATGCGACTATCGCGTGATTCTACCAGTACTAAGCCCTCTTCTGGTTTTAATTGGGAGCGAAAGGTGAAGCCACGTAAACGAGCGAGAAAGGACTGGCACCATTTGCCTCGAATGGGTGCAATGGCGGGGTTACTGAGGTTACGGATAGTGACAGAGTGGTCTTTCATACCGTGCTTAAACATTTGGCGGCCTGTTGGATAGCCGGCCGCCTGATTTGTTTACGTGCTGCCTGTTCTCGCAAGGACGTTTTCTACGCTTTGCAATAAATCCTCGGGGCTGAAGGGTTTGGAAATGTAATCATCTACTTTGGCAATTTGCAAGCCCAGCACTTTGTCTATATTTTGTGCTTTGGCTGTTACGACGATGACCGGAATGTTTCTAGTGGTTTCATCCGATTTCATTTGCTGGTATACTTCCCACCCATCTATGTCAGGCATCATCAGGTCGAGTAGAACAAGGTCAGGTTTGGTTTCGCGGATTTTCTTTAAGCCTTCTTCGCCGCCGGCTGCACCTTCCACTTCGAATCCTTTTCGTTCCAGGATGATACGAATGAGATCGATCATTTCGGTCTCATCTTCGATGCATAAGATGTGGCCTTTGGGTGTATTCATGCCCGAGATTCCTGTATAGATAGATTCAACTAGCACTGCTCGCCAAATTGGTCTGGCATAAGCAACTTAAGTTTACCATAAGGTCATTCGTAAGCATGAAAATTATCACTTGGAACGTTAACGGGATTCGGGCTGCCTTGGGCAAGAATCTTAAGCCTTGGATGCTGGAACAAGCGCCGGATGTTTTTTGTTTGCAAGAGATAAAAGCCAGGCCCGAACAGTTGACCACGGAGCAGCGGGCGTTTGCGGGGTATTCTGTCATTTGGAACCCAGCCCAGCGTCCGGGGTATAGTGGTGTCGCAACATTTTCGCGACAATCGCCGCGAGAATTCCGCTTGGGTTTGGATGAAGAGCGGTTTGATGTGGAAGGGCGAGTTATTTGTACCCGGCATGAAGACTTTTTGCTCTATAACGTGTATTTTCCCAATGGTCAGCGTGGTGATGAGCGTGTAGAGTACAAACTGGCTTTTTATGCGCGTTTGTTGCAAATTTGCGATTCGTTGCACTCTGCTGGGGAGAACATCATTATTGCGGGTGATTTCAATACTGCGCATCAGCCGATTGATTTAGCAAACCCACAGGAAAACGAAACGACTTCTGGCTTTTTGCCAGAAGAGCGCGGCTGGGTGCAGAAATATCTGGAGCATGGCTTTGTGGATATCTATCGTCATCTATATCCGCAACGCGTGCAGTATACCTGGTGGACGTATCGCATGGCAGCACGCCGGCGTAATATTGGTTGGCGGATTGATTATTTCCTGGTTTCGGAGTCATTGGTCAAACGTGTGCGCGATGTTGTTATTCACGAAGACGTGACAGGTTCAGACCATTGTCCGGTGGAGTTGGTGATGGCGTGAAATTAGATGGTTTTTGGAAGCAATCTATTAGAAAATCATATAAGGTAATCAATTTGCAAAGCGGTTGCGCCAATGCTTGGGATATAATCTCTCTGACCGATTACAGGAGGTCTGTGTGAATAGCTCTCGAAACCAGTCATTTCTAATTTACGCTTTGTTGTTTATTGCGATTGTTTCGATGGTGGCCTTTCAGCTCCGCCAGCCAGCCGGTGCTGAAACTCCGTTGACCATTAACCAGGTGGCTGCTGATATTAAAGCAGGAAAAATCAAGCGGATTGTGGTGGAATCGGACAATCGGTTGCGTGTTATTTATCCTGGCAACAGTGGCTCAGATGTTGAACGAACTGCGCATAAGGAAGATGGCACATCTCTTATCAATCAATTGATTTTGCTAGGGGTGACCCCTGAGCAGCTGAACCCTGAACGCTTGCAAGTGGTCATCAACCCGCCGAGCTCGTGGATGACAGTTTTGAGCGTGCTTGGATACATTTTGCCGTTTGTGTTAATGATTGGCTTGTTTTTCTGGATTTTCCGGCAGGCACAAGGCTCGAACAATGCGGCGATGTCATTTGGCAAGTCGCGCGCGCGCATGTTCAGTGGTGAACATCCGACGGTGACGTTTGAGGACGTGGCCGGGGCGGATGAATCGAAAGAGGAGCTAAAAGAGGTGGTGGAGTTTTTGCGTGAGCCGCAAAAGTTCATCCAGCTTGGTGCGCGTATTCCAAAGGGTGTGCTGTTGGTCGGTCCTCCGGGCACGGGTAAAACGCTGTTGGCAAAAGCTGTTTCGGGTGAAGCAGGTGTGCCGTTTTTCTCGATTTCCGGCTCTGAATTTGTTGAGATGTTTGTGGGTGTAGGTGCCAGCCGTGTGCGTGATTTGTTTGACCAAGCCAAACGCCATTCACCCTGCATTATTTTTGTGGATGAGATTGATGCCGTTGGTCGGCAGCGTGGTGCAGGTTTGGGCGGGTCGCATGATGAGCGCGAACAAACCTTGAATCAGATGCTGGTTGAAATGGACGGTTTTGATACCGATACCAACATCATTGTCATTGCCGCTACCAATCGGCCAGACATTCTAGACCCCGCCCTGTTACGTCCTGGGCGCTTTGACCGGAGGGTGACGCTTGACCGCCCGGATGTGAAGGGGCGCGAGGCGATTTTGAAGGTACATGTCAAAGGAAAACCGCTTGACCCGACGGTGGACCTGGCCTCGATTGCACGTGGTACCCCGGGTTTTGTCGGTGCAGATTTGGAAAACTTAGTCAACGAAGCGGCTATTCTGGCTGCTCGTCGTAACAAACGTTCTATCGGTCAGACCGAAATGGAAGAAGCAATTGAGCGTGTTGTGATGGGGCCGGAGCGCAAATCGCGTTTGATTAGCGATGAAGAGAAGCGTATTATTGCCTATCACGAGGCAGGTCATGCGGTCGTTGCGAATGCTATCCCTGAAGCCGACCCGGTGCAGAAGGTTTCCATTGTTGGGCGCGGCCAAGCGGGTGGTGTTACCTGGTTCCGTCCCGAAGAAGACCGCATTCTTATGTCGCGCAAGAAGTTGTTTGCTACCCTGGCTTACGCTTTGGGTGGGCGCGTTGCCGAGGAGCTGGTGTTTGACGATATTACTTCTGGCGCTTCGGGCGATTTG
Source organism: Anaerolineae bacterium (assembly GCA_003130845.1). GTDB lineage: Bacteria > Chloroflexota > Anaerolineae > Anaerolineales > Villigracilaceae > UBA5195. Next base: position 486 of record QEXW01000076.1, on the reverse strand, counting down.
GAACAGGTGACGCGCATGGCACGTACTATGGTGACGCGGTTAGGCATGAGTGACAAATTGGGCAACCGCGTGTATGGGCAGAAGGAAGAGCTCATCTTTTTGGGCCGCGAAATTTCTGAACAGCGTGATTACTCTGAAGCCGTCGCCGAGCAAATTGACCGTGAAGTGCGCCGGATTGTAGATGAGGCTCACCAACGGGCGCGCTCAATTTTGTTGCAATATCGTAAGCAACTAGATGATGTGGCGAACCTTTTGCTGGAAAAGGAGACAATCACGCGTGAGGAGTTTGAGCAAGTCTTTCCGCCACCATTCCCGAAGCGCAGCGGCACACCCCAGCCAGCTTGGGCCTCGGCCAATTAAGAGAGTATCCTCCCAAAAACAAAAAAGGCCCTCGACTTTGGCTCTTTGAGCAAAGTCGGGAAAGAGAAACGAACAAGAAAAGGGTGCGAAAGCGCCCTTTTTTGTTTAGATTCGGGTATTGAGAGC
>QEXW01000075.1 GCA_003130845.1 Anaerolineae bacterium | reverse complement strand
CTTCATCATCCGTTGCCCCATCCGCTGCCCCATCCGATTCCAACATCCGCTTATCCGCTTCATCATCCGTTGCCCCATCCGATTCCAACATCCGCTTATCCGCTGCCCCATCCGCTGCCTATCTACGCACTGTACTAGCCATTACCTGGAAAGACCTCGCCGCCGAGTTACGCTCGCGTGAACTACTCTCGGCCATGCTCGTCTTCTCAATCCTCGTCTTACTCATCTTCTACTTTGCGCTCGAACTAGACATCAAAGCGCGTATGGAAATCACAGCTGGCGCGTTATGGGTCACCTTCTCCTTCGCCGGAACGCTTGGACTCAATCGCTCCATGGCCATAGAAAAAGACCGTGGCTGCCTAGATGGATTGCTTATGGCCCCGGTAGACCGTTCAGCCATCTACTTTGGCAAAGCCCTGAGCAATCTCGCCTTCATGCTACTCATCGAAGCCATCATCCTACCGCTTTACAGCATAATGTACAACATCAACCTCTTTCACCCTGGGCTACTAGGAGTCACCCTGCTGGGTTCCGTGGGCTACATTGTAGTTGGCACACTGCTCTCTGCCATGTCGATACAGACTCGCACGCGAGATGTCCTACTGCCCATTTTACTCTTTCCGGTCATCATCCCGGTGCTCGTTGCCGCGGTCAAAGCCTCGAGTGGTTTTCTAAACAATGCGGACTGGAGTGAAATTTCCCCCTGGGTGAACATCCTACTCGTTTACAACATCATCTTTACTGCAGTATCGTTCATGGTATTCGATTTCATCGTTGAAGAATAACCCCACTTCATAATTTCTGAATTGCAAGGAGCATTATGTCTGCCCAACCTCGTCTATTACAAGCCCTCAACATTCTTTCTATACTTCTTTTGATAGCTGGCACGCTCATGGTCTTCCTATACGCGCCGATTGAACGTGTCATGGGTGCGGTACAAAAAGTATTCTACTTCCATGTCGCCACCGCCTGGGTGGGGATGATTGGGTTCATCATCGCCGCAATTGTGGCCATCATCTATCTCATCACCAAAGACCTAAAATGGGATACCATCAACGTCGCCGCCGTCGAAATCAGCCTAGTATTCTTCTTCATTGCCATTGTGCTTGGCTCCATCTGGGCACGTCCGGCCTGGGGCACTTGGTGGACATGGGAACCGCGCCTCACCACAGCCGCCATCCTAGAAATGATTTACTTAGCCTACCTGCTCTTGCGCCAAGGAATTGAAGACCCCGAACGTCGCGCTCGGTTTGGAGCGGTATACACCATTTTCGGCGGCCTGAGCGTGCCGCTCACCTTTCTCTCCATCCGCCTGTTTCGCACCATTCACCCGGTCATCATTGGTGCCGGTGGCAGCGAAAAAATGAACATGACTGACGACATGGTTATCACCATGCTCTTTAACATTGCCGCCTTCTCGGTCATCTTCATCACCCTATTTTGGCATCGCATTCGTCTAGGCCAATTTGCCGAAAAAGTTGAACAACTCAAACTCAAACTAACACACTAGGAGCAAACGATGGAAACCACCCCGAATACCGTCAGTTACATGATAGCCGGGCACATCGTCTTTGCGATTGTACTGATAGCTTACCTTATCAGCCTCATTGTGCGTTGGAAAAACCTACAACGCGAAGAACAAACACTACAAGAAATGCAAAAATAACCTCAAGTGGCGCAAATCGGAAATTTGCGCCACTTTGTTGTTATAGAAAAAATTCCCCAAGTCAGTTATACTACGCTTGTGCGGCCTTCACAATCGGAGCGCATCTGTCAATGAAACTGCGTTTTGGGTGGCTTTTCGTTCTACTGCTTGCCGTCCACCTGGTCATTGCACTCACCATCCTAACCCAAACCAGGCTAGTTCAAGCTGCCCCCCGCCCCAACAGCACCCCCACAGGCCCTGACCGCTTCACCTGGCTCACCATAGACATTACCCTATACGAATGGTGGCTCATCGCCTGGAAAGACAACAACATCTACTGCGCCCTCTGGGTAGACCATGAGGGCTTACCCACCGATAACGAACTTTCTTGGGCGTGCGATGCACAAATATACAACGAATGGAAAGCCTACTCCGTACCGTGCAAAGCCGAAAACACGCGCGATTGTCCCGGTTACTACCTACAAAACGTTTCTAGCAAATCAAGCAAAAAAGAAATAACCGTCAAACTGCCACCACCCCAAGTCTGGGTTTCGGTCGAAAACTGCAACCCAGACCCCGATGGATGGTGCTCCACCCAGCCCAAACTGATACTAACGGGCGAAGAACCGCTCCCCAACGAGACCATCACACACATCCAAGGCTACGCTGGCAACGATGCCTTTTCCTGCCAAGGCGCACGCTGTGAATTCAGCCTAGAAAAAACGACCTCCGATGGCGTACAGCTCCAATTCTGGGCCAACTCGAGTTACGGTGATAGCAGCCCTCTCTTCACCGCTCTGGTGCGAGTACTCACCCAAGGCGGTGAAAGCAACGAACAGCGTTTAGTGAAGCGCTGGTACGTAGATGTCCTCAGCACCCAATGGACAGGAGCACGAATCGCCTCCTGCGCCATCACATGGGATGCCTTTCCCCCCACGGAGGGCTTACCAGAATGGTTAACCACCCCCGAATTCCCGGAACAACTCACTTCGAGCATTCCCTACGCATACCTGGCAGGCAACCTAATTACCCAAGGGGTTGTGGACGTGCACGCCTGCCCAGATGGCGGCCTCACGCCCCAAGGCACAGCCTCCCCCTGCGGCCTCAAAGCAGCCCAACCAGCCGTTGAACAATGGCAAAACCAATTCGACCACCTCATCCACGACATCGCCCTCAAAACCGACGTCCCAGCACAACTGCTCAAAAACCTATTTAGCCGCGAAAGCCAATTCTGGCCGGGCGTCTTCCGCAACGGAGACGATGTAGGCTTAGGCCAACTCACTGAAAACGGCGCAGATACTACCCTTTTGTGGAACCGCGCCTTCTTTGAAGAATTTTGTCCACTCGTCCTAGACAAAAAAACCTGTGAAAACAACTCCTACAGCAACCTAAGCGAGGCAAACCAGAAATTACTGCGCGGAGCACTTGTCGCCAGCGTAAATGCCACCTGCGCCACATGCCCCCTAGGCATAGACATCTCCCGTGCCAACTTTAGCGTCTCGGTCTTTGGGCGCACCCTACTGGCAAATTGCGAACAAACTGGCAAAATCATCCAGAACGTCACCGGAAAAACCCCTGGACGAACCCTAGATTATGAAACCCTCTGGAAACTGACCCTGGTCAACTACAACGCCGGGCCAGGCTGCCTGAGCGAAGCGGTTCAACAAGCCCACGAAGTAGCAACTGAACAAGTCCCCTTCGGATGGGACCTCATCGCCCAAGCCCTCGACCCAGCCTGCCGGGGAGCCATCGGCTACGTCGAAGACATTAGCAAACCTCAACCAACCCCCACCCCAACGCCATCCCCAACACCATCCCCTGCTTCACAAAATTAAACCTACACAAGATTCCTTTTGCAAGCGTTCAGCCACCCACACAACAAACTTACCTGGCTGGGCCACCACTCGTTTCCAAGACATTCAGAATAAACTGCGCCGTACGCTGACCACTTGTGCCATCCGTATACGTAATCTCCTCTTCAATAAACGCACGGCGTTCCGCCGAATCCAGATGGGGATTCTTGAGATAAGCGTTAAGCGCCTCACGCAACTCGGCCTCATTCGAAGCCACCTTACCCGCTCTAGCCTGTCGAAACCGCAAATGCGTTGGCCAATTGCCAATATCTTTCAGCGCCAGCGAAAACTTACCTGGCACATTCCAACCGCCGGGCGTATCAAGCACCGCAGCAATCATCGGCGTATCATGCACAGCACATTCCACCAGCATCGTAGAATAAACTGTCACCATCACATCAGAGTAAGCCAGCATAGAAGCCTTCTCAGGCATATCCTCGCCACCGTAATACCCCAATGAACCACCCAGCGGCACCGGCTGAACCACATGAACATGTTTATATTGCTTTTCCAGTGCAAAAACCCGCTCCCGCTCCTCCGCAAAAATACGGGGCTTATCCTGAAAATGACTGGGGTGTAAACGTATCAAAAGTTGCGCAGGCTCGTCCAAAGAATCAGACGATACCAAGCGTGCCAGAGCCTCAATATTGGGAAAATTAGGCGCAAAATGAACAAAACTACTCGCATAAGAAATCAATTTACGGTTCACATCCAAATGATGCAACCGGAAATACTCCTCGCGCGGCATCAACCACTCTCGACGAAGATAACCGTCATACGATGGAATACCCCCGATATGAACACGCTCCTCAGACCAATCGGAACCCTTAACCAGCTCCTCCTTTTGCCGTTCAGACCAGCACGTCGCCCATTGCACCGGCGCACCAGGGATAGTGTAACTGGAGGGATTATCCCACCCGACGATAACAGTCATCGTCGGAATCCCCTTTGCAGCAGCCTCACGCAACAGATAACGGTCCATGCGCCAACCGGGCGTAGAAGCAATCACCAAATCGGGTTGGTATCGCGCAAACAAATCAGCATACAAGTTTGGCGTGAAATAGGTCTGAGCCTTCACCAGCGCCCGACGAGCCAAGCGGCTCGAACGCAAGAGCAAAATCGCCAACGCCGAAGGAATCCAAATTCCCAGCCGAAACTTCCATGAATTTTCAGCCCACACTTCCCAAATATGACTATCCATCGCTTCCGTATTGATGCGCCACGAACCACCCACACGCCGCAAATAACCCAACACCCATTGCAAACGTGGGTGCTGCGTATTAGCATATTTTTGAGCAGCATGCAGGCGCAACCCCTCAAAAATCAACCCGGGACGGGCAAACTTGGCTGCGATTTTATCCTTGGTTTCATCATCAGTGAGAAGAATGACTTCCACACCCGCTTCTAACAAACGAGAAACCACATCAGACTGCAAAAAATAAATAACCGCCATGCCATGGTCGGCAGAGATGAAAATACGTTTGGGCATACGTCCTTTCGCTTACCTAAAAAATTAAAAATCACCGTAGAAAAACTATCTCTCCGGCTTTTCTTGGCCTTCCAACTGCTTCACCCGCTGACTCAGTTCTCTCAGGCTATCATCCTGTGCTTTCCAGGGCTGCGTGAAATGCTGCCAAAAGCCCTTCTCCCCTTTACGAGGCATCCAACCGCGTACCAGCGCAAACATGAGCAAATTCGAGCCGGCCAAAATAACAACCAACAACACAATCACAATCCAAATGTTTTCGGGGTGCATCCATTCCTCCCATTCAACAAAGCCGGCAACAGCGACCAGTCATCAAAAGCAGCATCGGCATCAGGGTGTGGTTGCGCTTGACCATACAACAATGCGCACAAACCACACGCACGAGCAGCGCGCGTCGTACGCGGCAAATCATCAATCATCACACAACGACGCGGGTCTGGCTCACCAGCCAAAGCCCGGGCAATTTCAAACGCTTCTGGCATCGGCTTACAATACGGTGCAACCGCCACAATATCCACAATCCCAGCAAAACAAGACTCAATCCCTAAATGAGTCAGCACACGCTGGGCATGCGCAGCATCGGCATTCGTAAAGATAAATTTACGCACCGGAATCGAATCCAAAATAGCGCGCAACGCCGGATTAGGAGCAAGATAGTCCTGCAACGGCACATCATGAACATAGTTGAGATAATCGAGCATATCCACAGAGTAATTCGCTTGCAAACCACGCAGCGTCGTTCCATATTCCAAAAAATAGCGCTGGCTAAGTTCTGGCACAATCTCCGCCGGAATACCTAGTCGCTCACGCATATACTGGCGAATACGTTCTTTGATAAGCTGCCAAAGACCGTTTTGAGCCGGATAAAGGGTATCATCCAAGTCAATGAATAAGGTAGAGTAAAACATATAGCGATTATACCGTTAGGGCGTATTCATCGGTGTAGGGGTCGGTGCGAACTTGAGATACGTATCAAAAAAATTTTTCATACGCGACTGCAACTTTTGCCCCAACGGCCCCGAAAATGAATGGTCTTGGCCTTCGTAAAAATAACAATTTATTATTTTACCCAATGATTTCAACTGCTCACAAGCCCGGCGCGACCATTCAACCGGAATCACCGTATCGGCTGTGCCATGATGAATATCAACCGGAACGGCAATGTACCGATAGAAATACTGCGGAGACGTGGCCGAAAAAGCAAACGCAGGCATCGCCAGCGTAGCCTGGGCATCAGGGTCATTCACAAAATATTTGGCATTCTCCCAATCGTCAGCGCTCATCGGAGCATACAAAAAAGCCGCGCGCACCTCTGGGCTAACGGTCAAAACACGCCAAGCAACCGCACCACCCATGCTAAAAGCCCACAACCCAATTTTGCCGGGTTTGGCGGTGCGCAAATAACTCCACGTCTGACCGGCTTCACCTTTCACCAACGCCACCAGATTCAACACATCAATGGCATAACCGGCCAGAAACAAATTTTCACCAGAGTCCGAGGGGGCAAAATTGCGATAATTTGGGTGAAGCACAATATACCCCCCTTGAGCGAGCAAATCTGCAAACTCCGTATCCTGCTCAAAAATATCATAGGTAAAGGGGTCCGCCGCGCCATGCAACATGATAATCACCGAAAACGGCCCATCACCGCGCGGTAAATTAGCATACCCGTAAATCATCAAACCATCAGAAGGATAGCGGAAAATGTACTGATTATACAATGGGGTTTCAGCAGTCTTGCGCATCAATTCAATCTTGCCGCCACCATACGAGCGCTGACGCAAGGCTTCAATCGTATAACGATAAAAAAACAATTCCGGCGTAGCGGAAACCGCCAAGTCCACCGTCCAAGTCGGAGCACGCGTAGGTGGCGGAATCGGCGTAATGGTAGGAGCCGGCGTGCGCGTCGGACGCATCGTTGGCGGCAAAGCCAACGGAGTAGAACGTTCAGCCGGCCGACAAGCCACCAGCACAAACACCAACAAAAGGCAAAAAAACGCCCGGCGAAAAACCCAAACCTGTACCAGCCAGACCAATTCACGCCCAACACCAAGCAGACCGGGCAAAACCACACGCTTCAGCATACTGCAAAATTATAACCTGCCCGATGTATAATCAGCCCATGCCCATTCGCTTGCTCGCCCCTGAAGTCGCCTCACAAATCGCCGCCGGCGAAGTTGTAGAACGCCCGGCCTCCGTCGTCAAAGAACTGGTTGAAAACGCGCTCGATGCCGGCGCGCAAACGATTCATGTCACCATCGAACAGGCTGGACGTCGTCTCATCGAAGTCGCTGACGATGGCAACGGTATCCCTGCCGAAGAATTACCCTTGGCGGTGGAACGGCACGCCACCAGCAAACTCAGCTCCAGCAAAGACTTATTTCACATTGTGACGCTTGGTTTTCGAGGCGAAGCGCTGGCCTCCATTGGCTCCGTCTCACGGATGAGCCTCACCAGCCGCATCCAACAAGCCACGACAGGCGCCCGAATTCGCGTAGAAGCCGGCCGCGTGGGGCCGGTTGAAGCAGTCGGCGCCCCCATAGGCACACTTGTGCGGGTTGAAGACTTGTTCTTCAACGTCCCAGCACGGCTCAAATTTCTAAAGCAAGATATCACCGAACGCCGCGCCATTGATACCCTACTCGCCCGCTATGCACTCGCCTATCCAGAAACGCGCTTTCGCCTAACCGATGGCAAAACCATCACCTTACAGACCAATGGCAACGGTGACCGGCGCGAGATTTTAGCCACGCTCTATGGTGTAGAAGTCGCCAAGCACATGCTGGAAGTGCTGGCAGAAGAAGATGACCTAAAACTCACCGGCTACATCTCACCTGCCTCGCTCACCCGCTCCAATCGGCGCGAAATGACCTTTTTCATCAATGGCCGCTGGGTCTCTGATACGCCCCTCACCCAAGCCATCCTCCAAGCCTATCACACCCTATTGATGGTTGGACGTTACCCTCTCACAGCGCTTTTTCTTGAAATCCAGCCGGAAGAGGTAGATGTCAACGTACACCCGGCCAAAGCAGAAGTGCGGTTTCGCAACCAAGACCGGGTCTTTAGTTTCGTCCAACGTGCAACGCGGCGCGCCTTACTGGCATATTCGCCCGTACCATCCTTGCCCCCAGCACAAAACCTGTGGGGAACAGCCAACCACCCCACGCCTAACACCACACAACAAGCAACCGGCTTAGATTGGGTCATCGGACACGATACCCCGGCAGAAAATAAACCGACAACCACAGAAACCTTTACAACCCCACCAGCCCCTCTCGCCCAGACCTCAGCCAGCATACCGTCTTCCTCCTTACTCCAACTCCCCCTACTCCGTCTCATTGGGCAAGTGGGCGCAACCTACCTCATTGCAGAGGGACCCGACGGACTATATCTGATTGACCAACACGCGGCACATGAACGTGTGCTATTTGAAAAGTTACTCGCACAATATCAACAAAAAAACATCCCCTCCCAAAGATTACTCACTCCTAGCATCGTGACCCTGCCACCGGCCAGCAGCGCCCTGATAAGCCCACAAATACCCATCTTAGGAAAATTTGGATTTGAGATTGAACCTTTCGGGCCAAACACATTCCAAATCCGCGCCATGCCAGCCCTATTTGGCCAGGCCGACCCGGCCTCTGCGTTGCGCGCACTGGTCGAAGACTTTGAAGAAGACGAATCACCCCTCCAAGAGGAAGTAGAAACCAAAATCGCCGCCAGAGTGTGTAAACGTCTGGCCGTCAAAGCCGGGCAAGTGCTTACTCCAGAAGAACAGCGCGCCCTCCTCACCGACCTAGAAACCTGCGAATCACCCCGTACCTGCCCACACGGCCGACCAACCATGATTCACCTATCGGTAGAACTGCTGGAACGGCAATTTGGACGACGCGGAGCACGCTAACGCCATCACTCGCAGCATTTTAACAGGGGGGGTTCCTTTCAATCAACATAGGGTGGACAGACAAATTAACAAAATGTATGAATAAATTAGAAAAATATCATAAATATTGACTTTTTTAGTCCGATTTGCTATAATCCGGCGCAAATAGAAAAATCCCGGCCCCGGCCAAACGCCGGACAGGCACAATTCAGGAGCAGTTATGTCATCACTGGAAATCAAAAACCTTCACGTTGGAATCGAAGGCAAAGAAATCGTCAAAGGCCTTTCGCTCACCATCCAACCGGGCGAAATCCACGCCATCATGGGTCCGAACGGCACAGGAAAATCAACCCTCTCCTATGCCCTGATGGGACACCCAGCCTATGAAGTAACCGAGGGCGAAGTCTGGTTCAAAGGCCAAAACATTCTTGAACTCGAGCCGGACGAACGCTCACGGCTGGGACTCTTTCTAGCCTTCCAATATCCGGTAGCTATTCCAGGCGTGACGGTTGCCAACTTCTTGCGCTCGGCCATCAATGCCCGCCGCCGCGCCGAAAACCCCGAAGACAAAGGCATCGCCATCCCAGAATTCCGCAAAATGCTCAAAGCCAAGATGGACATGCTCAAAATGGACCAATCCTTTGCTGGGCGTTACCTCAATGACGGCTTTTCTGGTGGCGAAAAGAAGCGCGCCGAAATTTTGCAAATGGCCGTCCTGCAACCGAGTATTGCCATCCTTGATGAAACAGACTCGGGCTTGGACATTGACGCCCTGCGCATCGTCGCAGATGGAGTGAACACCCTAATGAACGAAAACATGGGTGTCCTAGTCATCACACACTACCAGCGCCTGCTCAATTACATCAAACCGCACTTCGTGCATGTCATGATGGATGGGCGCATTGTAGAAAGTGGCGGGCCCGACCTGGCCCTGCACCTGGAAGAACACGGCTACGACTGGATTCGTGAAAAAGTCGAAGAGTTGGGCTAAACCGGTTCGTGGCTTTCCAATCACCACGCCCCCTTTTTATCGGAGTAAACTATGAGTGAAGATGCCCAGATTCTTGCTGAAATTGGCGAATACAAATACGGTTTTCGTGACCGAGATGACTACTATGCGTTCAAATCTCGCAAAGGATTAGACCGCGAAATCGTCGAACAAATTTCCTACATGAAAGGTGAGCCACAATGGATGCTCGAGTTCCGCCTGAAAGCGCTCGAGCACTTCCTCAAGCGCCCCATGCCCAATTGGGGCCCCTCGCTCAAAGAATTAGACTTAAATGACATCTACTACTACGTCAAACCCACCGAAAAGCAAGAAAAATCATGGGATGACGTGCCAGATGACATCAAACGCACCTTCGACCGATTGGGCATCCCTGAAGCCGAACGTAAATTCCTCGCCGGCGTTGGCGCCCAATACGAATCCGAAATGGTCTATCACTCCATCCAGGAACACCTGGAAAAACAAGGTGTCATCTTCCTATCCATTGAAGATGGACTGCGGCAACACCCCGACCTGTTCCGCGAATATTTCGGAACCGTTGTGCCGATTGAAGACAACAAATTCGCCGCGCTCAACAGCGCCGTATGGTCAGGCGGCTCCTTCGTCTACGTTCCCAAGGGCGTCAAGGTAGATTTGCCGCTCCAGGCCTACTTCCGCCTGAATACAGCCAATGTAGGCCAGTTTGAACGCACCCTCATTATCGTAGATGAAGGCGCACAGGTGCATTACGTCGAAGGCTGCACCGCCCCTCAATACACCACCGATTCCTTCCACAGTGGCGTGATTGAAATTGTGGTCAAAAAAGGCGCACGCTCGCGCTACACCACCATCCAAAACTGGAGTCATAACGTCTATAACCTGGTCACACAGCGCGCCAAAGTCTATGCCGATGCCACCCACGAATGGGTAGATGCCAACATCGGCTCAAAAGTGACCATGAAATACCCCTCCTGCTACCTGATGGAACCCGGTGCGCACGGTGAAATGCTTTCCATGGCCTTCGCCGGCCCCAAACAAATCCAAGATGCCGGCTCCAAGATGGTGCATTTTGCGCCCAACACCACCAGCAAAATCACTTCCAAATCCATTTCCAAAGCCGGTGGACGCGCCTCCTATCGCGGCCTGCTCAAAGTCTACAAAGGCGCCAAGGGCGTCAAATCCAACGTTGTCTGCGATGCTCTGCTGCTCGACCCACAGAGTCGCTCAGATACCTACCCCTACATCGAAATTGATGAGGACGATGTGACCATTGGACATGAAGCCTCCGTCAGCAAGGTAGGCGAGGAACAGCTCTTCTACCTGATGTCGCGCGGCCTAAGCGAGGAAGAAGCTACGACGATGGTCGTCTCCGGCTTTATTGAACCCCTTGTCAAAGAACTGCCGATGGAATATGCCGTCGAAATGAACCGCCTCATTCAACTCCAGATGGAAGGGAGCATTGGGTAAGACAAGTTGACCAACTTGTCCTACGGAGTACACGTTATGGAAGAAAAACCCAAAATCATCGTATCCTCCCGCTCCCGCCGCAGCGAGGTCATCGCCAAAGAATTCCCCTTTTCACAAAGCGATGTACGCACCCCGGCTGCACTGAGCGAATACCGCCTACGCGCCTGGAATCTATTCCAAAAACAGCCCCTGCCCGATACCTCGCTGGAGGCTTGGCGACGCACCGACATTCACCAGCTACCCGCCGATACCTTCACCCTGCCCCAACCCAACGCCTACGAAGACCTACCCCCCGTGCGTGAAGACCTGTTGCGCCCCTTGGCCGATGGCCAACACGGCGGGCAAATCGTCCTGCTGCCGGGCGGCGCCAAAGTCGAGCTAGACCCAACGCTGGCGCAACAAGGCGTTATCTTCACAGACCTGCTGACTGCCGAACGCGAGCATCCCGAACTACTGGCCCGCCTGATGGGAAGCGTCGTCAACCCCGAAGAAGGAAAATTTGCCGCCTTAGCAGGCGCCTTTGCCCAAAACGGCGTGCTGCTTTACGTTCCCAAAGGCTTACAAATTGAAGCCCCTCTCCATAGCATCTTGTGGGGACCAGGCGCCTTTGCGCATATTTCTCACCTCCTGGTGTTAGTAGATGAAGGCGCATCTGTCACCTACGTTCATGAGGCAGCCTCCCCCGACGAGCCCGGCTCAAACACCCTACACGCCGGATTGGTGGAAATCCAAGTCTTACAAGGCGCATCCCTGCGCTTTGTCGAACTACAATCGTGGGGCAAACACGTCTGGAACTTCAGCCATGAACGCGTCCGCGTCGAGCGCGATGCACAACTGGATTGGATTTTCGGCGCCATTGGCTCACGCCTGACCAAGAACTTTTCAGAGCTAGACCTAGCCGGCCAAGGCGCCCAAGGACGCATGTCGGGCTTCTACTTTACAGATGGCACGCAACATCTCGACCACGACACCCAGCAAAATCACTTGGCACCCAACACCACCAGCGACCTGCTCTTCAAGGGTGCCCTCAAAGGCAAGAGCCGTTCTGTATGGCAAGGCATGATTTATGTCGCCCCTGGGGCACAGAAGACCGATGGCTACCAAGCCAATCGCAACCTGGTCCTGGATGAACGCGCCCGCGCAGATAGCATCCCCGGCTTGGAAATCTGCGCTGATGACGTGCGTTGTACACACGGCGCCACCGTTGGCAAACTGGAACAAGAACCGCTCTTCTACATCAAATCACGCGGCATTCCGCAAGCCGAGGCTGAAAAACTGGTTGTAGAGGGCTTCTTCGACCCCATCTTCCAGCGCATCCCCTTTGAAGGTGTGCGCGAACGCTTTCAGGAATACATCGCTGCCAAAATGGCTGAGTAAATTTTGGCTTAAGGGTGCGCCGCGCTGGCGTGGCGCACCTTCTTAAGAAAATTGAATCTGCCTACCAATTTGATGTAAAATAATATGATTTTCGCCCTACCGCGAAAGTCAAGTTCACCTAAGTCGAGGCAGAAGTTTATGAAACAACCCATTCGTCCACCCGTCGTGCCAAAAACCGGCGAGCTGAAGCGCCCGTTGCGCGGCGCTTCTTCGGCCTTTTCGTACATGCGCTCCCCAGCAACACAATACACCTTCGAGGTCGGCGACGTTGTCGAAGCACTTTGCGACCACGAAAAAGGCAATGACCGCGTGCGTGGCTGGCTGAAAGGGATCGTGGTGCAGATTGACAACAAAATGGTGGCAGTGCAATTTCGCACCAACGTCTTCCTGACCGACGGCTGGATGGTTCCTGACCGCATCCTTTGGTATCCCGTCAACTCAGACCAAATTCGCCCAGCAGGCACCGGCAAAAAAACTCCACCCATCATCAAGAAAAGCCTGCCCAAAGACGATATTCCAGATTACTAACCGCTCCCCTGAGACCTCCCTGCTAGCCCCTCGCCCCTCCTTATGACCTTCGACGTTACCCAAATCCGCGCCGATTTCCCCATCCTACAGCGTGAAGTGCGCCCCGGCGTGCCGGTCGTTTATCTCGATTCCACGGCCACAGCCCAAAAACCGCTGGCGGTGATTCAGGCGATGGACGATTACTACCGTCGCTCCAATGCCAACATTCATCGCGGAGTTCACACCCTGGCTGAGGAAGCCACCGCACTCTACGAGCAAGCGCGAGAGAAAATTGCCCGCTTCATCAATGCCCCCTCCGCTCGGCAGATTATCTACACCCGCAACACTACCGAATCGATTAACCTAGTCGCATACAGCTGGGCACGCGCCAATCTCCAACCTGGCGATCTGGTCATTTTGACCGAAATGGAACATCACAGCAACCTGGTTCCCTGGCACATGCTGGCCATGGAACGAGACATTCGGCTGGAATTTATCCCAGTCACCGAAAACGGGCTGCTCGACCTAGAAGCCTATCACAAACTCTTGGAACAAACCCCCAAACTGGTGGCGTTTACCCACATGTCGAATGTGCTTGGCACCATCAACCCGGCGGCAGAAATCATCCGGCTGGCACATCAAGCCGGCGCAGTCACCTTGCTGGATGGGGCGCAATCTGTTCCGCACTTTGCAGTGGATGTTCAAGCGCTGGAAGTAGACTTCTTGGCCTTTTCCGCACACAAAATGTGCGGCCCAACGGGAATTGGCGTCCTGTATGGCAAAGCCGACCTGCTCGAAGCCATGCCACCCTTCCTAGGCGGTGGTGACATGATTCGGGAGGTCAAACTACGCTCATTTAAACCCAATGCCCTGCCACACAAATTTGAAGCCGGCACACCCGCTATCGCCGAAGCCATTGGGTTTGGTGCAGCCATAGATTACCTCAGCCGCGTCGGCATGAAAAACATCGCTGCGCATGAACACGAAATCACCCAATACACCCTAGAGCGTCTGGAAGAAATTCCTGGGGTAAAATTATTTGGGCCAAGCGCAGAACATAAAGGCGGCGTGGCTGCCTTCACGCTGGAAGGTGTTCATCCTCACGATGTAGCACAAATTTTAGACCAAGACGGCATCGCTGTTCGCGCCGGACACCATTGCGCCCAACCCTTGCACGAAAAATTCCACATCCCCGCCACCTCGCGCGCTTCTTTCTACCTCTACTCCACCAAAGAAGAAGTAGACCGCCTTGTAGATGGCATCTACAAAGTCAAAAAATACTTTGGCTAAATACATCGAATTGACATGGACGACCTCTACCGCGAAGTCATTATCGAACACTACAAAAACCCCTCCTACCGGGGTTACCTAGACCCACACGATTACGCTTTTGCCGATAGCAACCCCTTATGCGGCGACCATATCGAAATCACCCTGCGCGTAGATGACCAAAATCGCATCAGCCAGGCCGCTTTTCAAGGGCATGGATGCGCCATTTCGCAAGCCTCAGCCGATTTACTGCTCGAATCGATTATTGGGAAACCACTCGAAGAAGTCAAACATCTCGATAAAGACTATGTCCTTGACTTGCTTGGCCTAGACCTCGGCCCCGTACGACTAAAATGCGCCCTGCTCTCTCTCAAAGTGCTAAAAGCGGGGGTATATGGCCTGGGCGAAGCCCCTGATTCGCTTGTGGAGTGATAGCCTGTGTTCAACTACACCGCCTTTGACCCATCTCAGGCAGAGTTTTACGAAATTGGTCCAGCCGACTTGCCGAACGGAGAACGGTTATTCGTAGAAATTGGCGAACGCCCGATTGTGGTCTTCAACATTGCTGGACAATACTTTGCGATTGGCGACCTCTGCACCCACGATGACGGCCCGCTAGGCGATGGCGACCTGGAAGGTTACAACATCGTCTGCCCCAGACATGGCGCAGAATTTGACGTGCGCACCGGCAAAGTGATGAGCATGCCTGCCGTGGTAGATATCCCTGCTTACCCGGTGCGCGTACAAGACGGCAAACTGCTCATCGGAATTCCGAAAGAATAAACATCCACTCACCGAAAACGACCGGAGAACGAGTGCCACAGCCTTCGTTCTCCGGTCGTTGATTTCATCGGCTGGCCTCATTCCAGCCCAAACGTACCCACAATCCGCAAAATATCGAACCCCTCGGCAAACGGCACTTCGCCTAAAGCACCATGTCGTATCATAATGGAGCGGGTTAGTTCCCGATTGAAATAATATTTATCACGATACGTTTCATACTGCGCCAGAGCCTCGATTTTTTTGTTCACATCCTCCTCACTCACTTCGACAATAAAATGAGGGAAGAAACCATAGGAGGAGCGCACGACATCATAGCCAAGCACAGTAATTCCACGAAACGCACGCAGGGCCTCTTCCGTGATAGTATTATGGTCCTGATGCACATCGGCACGAGAATGGACAAAAATCAGGTCGGGGGCGAAATCACGACGGAGTTTAAGAAAATATTCCAAAATTTCCTGGCGTGAATCGGGGAAGATACGGGTAGTAAACGGCCCCAAAACAACTTGTTCACGTGGCACACCCAACACACTCATACTGCGATAATGCTCTTGCACCAGGTTGGTCAAGAGCGGGTTTTTCTGATTATCAGAGAGCGTAACGCACAAGATGTCCGTCTTGCGGACGATTTGATGAATCAGCGCTCCACAGCCCAGTTCAATATCGTCCGGATGTGCACCAATAAAGAGAACTCGTTTGCCGTAAAAATTCATAAAACACCTTAATAAAAAGAGAGTCATTGCGAGAGCCTGGTTCGAGTTCCATCAGCTCAAAGCAATCTCCTCTTCAAGACCGATTGCTTCGTCGTAGAATAACCGACTCGCAATGACAAATAGCGCTATTTGGTTGCCAAAATGCCACCCACCACTTTAGTCATCACCAGCTTGCCATCACGCTCAAACCAGCGAGTAGCGACCGCCTCGATGTTACGCAAAATTTCCTCATATTCTTCACGTGTACTAAACATACTCGTCCATAATTTGCGGTCTTCGCTCAGTGAAGCACGCACATAATCCATAAACGGGCTGACTTCGGGGAAGGTCAGGGGATTCTCAAAAACAAGCAGTTCTGTCTGGGCAAACAAGCTGTTAATCGTATCGAAAATTTCGCCTTTGAAGCGGCTAGAACCGGGCATGGGTGGAATCGGCTTGCCGGTTGCTTCTTTGATAATATCGTAGAACATTTTCTTGTTCTCAGGCAGCGGACCGGTGACGAACAATCGCCCTCCCGGTTTAATCACACGATGCGCCTCACCAAAGGTAAACTTCAAATCGGCCGCGTAGTAAATCGCAAAAGCGCTCGAAACAATATCAAACGTGTTATCGGCAAATGCGAACGGCTTGTTAAAATCTAAAAATTGGAAGGTAATGTTCTTATCACCGCGTTCGGCTTGTTTGGCGCGGGCTTTTTCTAGCAAATCTTCCGAAAAATCGCCCCCAATAATTTCAGCCTGACCGTTGGTGTGGTCACTGTACAAGAAACATTGCTTCCCCGTGCCACAACCGACATCGAGAATCTTCTGCCCCGCTTGTGGATTTAAGACTTCAATATTCCATCGGTCAATGTTACGCGCACCGTATGTTTCGTGAATGTAAATGCGCATCAACAAGTCCTTGCTGGTTTCCTGATAATTAATTTCCATCGTTTGCTCTCTCCTTCGTCTCATGTTATAGCCATATTTTGATGTTACGTGGCTCACCCGTCGGCTTACAGGCAAACCCAGCAGAATATAAACGTTGGTGATTATACCCAATCCCTAACCAAAATTCAACGGCTGAATTTTGAAGACAAGCAAACCCAACGAAACAAAACCAAACGCCTTGACGTATCCTACCCCCTGTGGTATTATAAGCGGCGAAGGATACCAGTTGGTTCGCGTTGTACAGATGTGGCTCACGGTTGAACTCCGTGGGCTTTTTTCTTTCTCTTCTCGAACAAACCCGGCATCCCAAACCGATTTCTGTTTTTTTGCAACAAGGAGCAAATCTAATGTCTGAACGTATCACCGGCACAGTCAAATGGTTCAACGGGAGCAAAGGCTATGGCTTCATCTCCCGCCAGGGCGGCGAAGATGTCTTCGTGCATTTTTCCGCTATTCAAGGCGATGGCTTCCGCAACCTCGATGAAGGCCAAAAGGTCGAATTTTCGGTAGAGCGCGGCCCCAAAGGTCTGCAGGCCAGCAAAGTGGTCGTCGTGCGCTAACCTTTTTTCTCACAAACCTTAAGCAAGAAAGACCTCCCGTTCTCTGTAGAACGCGGAGGTCTTTTGATACAATACAACCATGAAAATTCTAATTGCCGGACTCGGCTCGATTGGACGCCGACACTTTCGTAATCTCGTTGCCCTCGGCGAGCGCGACATCATCCTATACCGCACCCATAAAGCCACCCTGCCCGAAGATGAGCTGGCAGGGTATCCGATTGAAACGGATTTGCACGAAGCGTTGCACAAGCACCGTCCACAGGCAGTTGTTGTCGCCAACCCGACCTCCATTCACATGCAAGTTGCCATCCCGGCGGCTCAGGCGGGCTGTGCCATCCTGCTAGAAAAGCCCATCGCTGAAGACCTTTCGCGCGTCAACGAACTACGCCGCGCCGCCGAAATGAGCGGCAGCCGCATTCTGGTTGGATTTCAGTTCCGCTATCACCCGACCCTCAACCAAGCCAGAACGTTGATTCAGTCCGGCGCCTTGGGAAAGGTTCTGACGGTGCATGCCCATTGGGGAGAATATCTGCCCAACTGGCACCCCTGGGAAGATTACCGCGCCGGGTATGCCGCACGCGAGGATTTAGGCGGTGGGGTAATTCGCACCCTAACGCACCCGCTCGACTATCTGCGCTACTTGCTCGGTGAGATTGAAACACTTCAATCATTGCATGGGCATATCTCCCCGCTGGAACTGACGGCAGTCGAAGATGTGGCTGAAATTGGGCTCAAGTTCCACAACGGCGCAATTGGCGGCTTGCACCTGAACTATTTTCAACGCCCGACCGTCCACCGGCTAGAAATTGTCGGCACCAATGGCACCTTGCGGTGGGACAATGCCGATGGCGTTCTGATTCATTTGCACATACCGGATTCGTTTGGCGGCATTTATTCCCATCCCACCCCACCGGTCGAAACTCGCTATGCCCCTCCAAGCGGATTCGAGCGAAACGACCTGTTTCTGGCACAAACTCGTCATTTTTTGCAAGTAGCGGCTGGAGAGGCCGAGCCACTCTGCACATTGCATGACGGGATTCGCGCCCTAGAGCTGGCACTCGCAGCGCGCACCTAACGTATGCAGAAGTTCTCAGCCGAAAAGATTCTCCCAATTGCTTTCTATATCGCCCTGCTGGCAGCCCTGGGGGTGATCGGGTATTTTGGTTTAGCAAATCGAGCCAAGGCACCCACCGCCGAAGCAGCCACTCCGCCAGGCACTTCGCCTGCGCCGGTCATTCCCCTGGCAGTTTGCGAAGAAAGCCCGGAAAAAATCTGCGTTCTTTCCACCGGTTATGACGCACAGGGCAATCTGCTCATCAGCTTAAAAGTTGCGCTTCAGCCTGTGCCTGCAGTGTACGCCATTTTGCGAGAGGGAAAAACAGAGATTGGGTTCGATTGCCAAGTCGTAGAAAATTCGCCCCGCCTGGTGTATTGCCTGGGACCTTTTGAAGGGAACGTGGCCGCTGTTAATGTAGAACTCTATCAGGCCGAAACCGGCGACCTATTGGCTTCGGGTTTGCTGGTGCCATCCGCCCTGTCGCTGCTGCCGCGTGCCACAACCACTGTGCCGCCCGCCTCCACAATGGCTCTGCCAATAGCAACACAAGTTCCCTCCCCGGTGAGAACCCCTGCCAGTTACCCATCCTATCCATCGTACCCATCTTATCCGTAAGTTGTATATGCCCTGGATACGAGATTCCCTGAGTGTACTGGGCGAACAAGGGAGCGGCCTGTTGCTCATCCTAACCGCAGCGAGCATTGGGGGCTGGCTCATGTTTGGGCTGTTGCGGCAAACCTTGGGGGAAGTGCTGAATCCCAACGAGACCTTTGTCCTATCCCTAATCGGCTGGCCGTTCTTTTGGATTGTTTCGGCGGTGTTGGGTTTTTTCATCAATCGCTGGCTAGAATTTGGAACAGAGTGGGCAATTTTTGTCTTTTCACTCCTGGGCATTATGCTCATTACGCAATGGAAAAAGATGCCTGCACCGTTTGGTTTGATTTCCCCCCTATTCATAGCAGCCTGCTTTGGCATCTTCCTGCTTTCCCTGTTTACTCGTCTGGCGTCTTTATCGGGTTTGTTGGTGCCTGCGTATTTCGATGGCGTCCTACATTATCAAATCAGCAAGGTTCTCCTTCAAAATTTTCGTCAATGGCCTTGGGAGATGTCTTCTGCACCGGTTAGTGGCTACTATCACATCGGTTTTCATCTATTGACGGCTGCATTTGCCTTTGTAACAAATCAAGATGTGATTCAGGTGATTCTTCTGTTAGGGGCGTTCGTGCTGGCGCTTGTGCCATTCCCTGTGTGGCTGTTTGTTCGCCGCGCAACCGGTTCAACCGTGGCAGCCATTTTCGCCTTATTACTGGCGGGTTGGGGCTGGGATATGCCAGCGCATGCTCTCAACTGGGGTAAATACCCAGCAGTACTCGGGTTACTAGCGGCCCAGTTCGTGCTGACACTCGCCTTTACAGCGGTCGGCTTGGTGACACGCCGCGCAAAGTTGACTTTGCTGGTTCTTGGGGTGACAAGCACGCTGGTTGCTACATTGATTCACTCGCGGGCTGTGGTACTCATTCTGATTGCTATTCTCAGCTTTTTGATGGCCCGCTTCCTGGAAAAACAGCCCCAAGCGTGGGTGTGGGTTGGCTTGGCTGTGCTTGTAAGTGGTATTATCGCTATAACAGCATATATTGAGACACGACCTATTTTGCGGCTGGTCTTCGACCCGTATTTGCGCGTTGGGGTATGGATTACCGCCCTGGTGGGGGCGCTTCTGCTGTTTGCGGTGCGGCATTTTAGGCTGCTTACCATAACTTGCTTGCTGGTCATTTTGGGGTTACTGGTCGCTCTGCTTTTGCCTATTCCGAGCGAGTCATTTCAGACCGTGTTAGACCGACCGTTCGTGCAAATGACGCTCTACCTGCCGTTGGCCATCTTGGCCGGTTTGGGGCTAGCCGGGTTACGAAAAGAAGCCTTTCCAGGCTGGCAAACCGCCCTAGTCAGCGGGGCTATTCTGTGTGCAGCGATTATCTCCATCGGACGAGGGTATCCGTTTTCGGCCTCCCCCTGCTGCATCTTGTTCCAAGCCGATGACGCAGTGGCTTTCGACTGGATACAGAAACACCTTGCGCCCGATGCGCACATTTTAATCGCCGGAAATACCCTGAATGTCTTCGATGTCCCAGATTCGGCCGAATTGCGCGGGGCCGATGGCGGGGTGTGGCTGCCATTGTTTACAGGCCGCAAGGTCTCTTTAGAACATCTGAGTTTTGATTTTCGGTCTCCGCCTCTTTTTTACCGCCTGTGTGAGCGCGGCATTACACACATTTATGTGGGTAGCACAGCAGAACGATTTGACCTGAGCGCATTACAGAGCAAGCCGGAATGGTATACACTTGAACTTGCCTTGCCAGGAACCAACTTGTTTCGGCTGACAGGCTGTCCATAAGGTAAAACTATTGCGCCGGACGCAAGACGGGCATAATCACTTCGCGCACATTCGGGAAAAAGAGTGGCGGCAATTTGATAGGACGGAACCTAGCCCCTGTGCCTATCTGGTCAACGGGGATGTAATACAGCAACGTTTCGCTTTGTGCGCCTTGACGAAAGTCCTGAAAAGCGAATACGATGTGCGTCCCATCGGGGCTAAAGCGGGCATCGCGATAACAGCAGGTGTTTTCTACCGGGTTGAGCAAACGCGCCTCGCCGGTGCTCGTGTTGTAAAGGTATAAATCGCCATAGCCGCCGTTGCGCACGAAGGTGTTTAACAGGAACAAATCGCGGCCATCCCAATCGTAAGCCGGAATCACCGGATAGGTCTGGTAGCCATCAGGAACGAAATTTCTGTTTGGAAATTCATCTAAAGCCAATGGGTCAGCCGATTTACACCGGCTGATGTCCAGTACGCGCACCATATCTGCAAAGGTTTGGCCACGAATATCTTGATGCAAGACGGCCAGTTTCCGGCCATCGGCAGACCAAAGGGCAAATTTAGCGGTAACGCCCGTGTAATCTAGGCAAGCTTCCGGCAACGTTTGCAACTCAAACGGATTTTTGGCACGCGCCAGTGCTTCTTGGTCAAAGGGAATGACAATCACGCGGCGCTGGACGGTGAGTGCCACGCGCCTCGCATCGGGTGAGATGCGAAATCCGGTGAAGTTGGCAGCCTCGAGACAGGTCAGGTTGCGAATTTCAAACGTCTCGATATTGACCGTTTTGATACACTTCCCTTCCCCGTATAAAATTTCTTTGCCGCCTGGTAACCACTGAACATCAAATTTGGGCTGGTCGCTGTTCGTCACCTGCAGCAAATTGCTTCCATTGACATCCATCACCCAAATATCTTTGTTGGTAACGAGGGCAATTTTGTCGGCCCCGCCCACACCCAGCACCGGCGTAGAGGTAAACGTTGGTGCAACCGTAGGAGACGGTTCAGCCGTGTGTGTTGGAGAGGTTGCTTCCTGCGGGATGGAGGCGGAGGGCGCGATAACGGGCTGGGTGACAGCCACGGTAAGAGTCAACGTTGGTAGAGGGGGTGGAACGGAACGAGCAGTTAACCATTGCCAACCCGCTAGCGCAAGCACAATCACCATGAGTAGAAGCGAGCCAACCAGCCAAGGCCGTAAAGTAACCTTGTGTTCATCATCGGCAACAGCAACGGTTGAGGCTTGTGTTGAGACACGTCTGCGGACCGGAACCGTATATTCGGTCGTCGGTGGATTGTTTTCAGGAAGCAGTTTGACCAAGTCAGCCACCATGGCCGAGGCCGTTGCATAGCGCAAGGTGCGGTTTTTGGCCATCGCCTTTTCCAATATATCTTCGATGCCTGCCGGCAAGTTGGGATTAATGTCCAGAATGTGTGGAATCGGTTCGTTGGTGTGTTTGATGACCATTGCGAGCGGTGTCGTGGCTTCGTAAGGCAGTTTCCCGCTCAGCATCTCAAACAAAATAATCCCCAGAGAATAAATATCGCTGCGCCCGTCTACATTTTCTCCTACCGCTTGTTCTGGGCTCATGTAGGAGGGCGTACCAATAATGCCCGAAGAGGTCAGGCGCGTCTGTCCCGAAGCCAATTTGGCAATCCCAAAATCGGAGATGAAGGCATTGCCATCATCATCGAACAAGATATTGCCTGGTTTCAAGTCGCGGTGAATCACCCCCCGCGCATGGGCATAATCCAGCGCGCTAGCAATGCGCTGGATGATGCGCACAGATTCTTCGAGTGAGAGATGATTGGACATCCGGTCAGAGAGTGACCCACCCGTCATGTAACGCATGACATAAAACATCTGGTCGTTATCTTTGCCCACGTCATGCACAGGCACAATGGCCGGATGTTCCAGTTTGGCAATAATTTTGGTCTCACGCTCAAAGCGTTCGCGCACCTGAGGGTCGTCAAGCAACTCCCGTTTTAAGAGCTTGAGCGCTACCTCACGTTCAAAAAGCGGATCGTACGCAAGGTAAACTGTAGCCATTCCCCCTCGGCCAAGTTCACGGATAATTTCATAACGGCTGAACTTCTCTGGTTGCATAATGTCCAGTATAACGAGGCATAGATGATGTAAAAAGTGCATTTCAGTTACAGAATAAGCCAGGCAACCAAGCTCATTGAAAAACCAGGCTCTATAATTTTTAACATTTTACCATCTTACAGTGCGTGTATTTTCTTCGTGCTAAAATCAGTTGTTCGTATCTCGCCTGGTTCAGCCTTGTTTGGATGGAGAAAATGATAAACCGTATCCCTTTTCTTGATTCGCACACGGGCGGAGAGCCCACACGGTTGATTGAAAAACTGCCATTCACCCTGGCACCTGCGCCCGTTTCGGAACAGTTGACTCAACTGCAACAGGAATTTGACCACTTCCGCACGGCCATTCTTAACGAACCACGCGGCTCGGATGTCTTGGTTGGCGCCTATCTGGTCCAGCCTGCTGACCCGACTTGTCAGCTGGGAGTCATCTTTTTCAACAACGTTGGCTATTTAGGGATGTGTGGACACGGCACAATTGGCCTAATGGCCTCCCTGGCGTATCGCGGCCAAATCGAACCCGGCACATATCGCCTGGAAACGCCGGTTGGCATTGTTCAGGCAACACTCCATCCAGCATTAAGCGGTGCCTATCCTAACCGAGTCTCGGTGCGTAATGTGCCGGCGTACCGCCTGCTGAAAGATGTGGCAATCGAAGTAGATGGGCGCACGATTCACGGAGATGTGGCGTGGGGCGGTAATTGGTTCTTTCTATGCCATGACCATCAGTTGGAGATTTCGCCGCACAACCTGGAGCAGCTCACCGATTTTGCCTGGCGCGTGCGCGAAGCCTACAACCGTCTGGGCTTAACCGCGCCCGATGGACACGAAATTGACCATGTGGAATTATTCGGCCCTTCCACCCAGGCAGATAGCCGCAGTTTTGTGCTATGTCCAGGACGAGCGTACGACCGTTCGCCCTGCGGAACCGGCACAAGCGCAAAACTTGCCTGCCTGGTGGCAGATGGCCGATTGCGAGAAGGACAAGTCTGGCGCCAGCAATCGGTCATTGGCAGCATTTTCGAAGGGTCAATTCAATTCGAGCAAGGCAACTTAATTCCCACCATCACCGGCGAAGCATGGGTGATGGCCGAGGGTGACTTGCTGATAGACGAGCGCGACCCCTTCGGGCATGGGATTGGCCAATGAGATTCATCCGCTCGAAGTAGAAGCCAGCGCTCTCATCGCCTGACCCAGCCGCTGAATCCCCGCTTCGATTCTGCGTTCGTCCTGCACCACAAAATTTAACCGTATCCAATCTTGTCCTTCAGAAGCATGCAGAAAAAACGCATGACCCGGCATAAAATCCACGCCATGACGAACAGAAAGTGAGAGCAATTCACCCGCCAAAAGACCCGGCGGTAGTTTTAGCCACAAAAATAGGCCACCTTGTGGGATTTCGGCCAGCCAACCAGGCGGCAAGTAACGCCGCAACGCTGCCAGCATGGCATCACGCCGTTTACGGAAAATTTGCATCGAACGGCGCAAATGTGCTTGGTAGCGACCCACTGTGACGTAATCATGCAGCGCTCGTTGAATGAGACTGGAGGTTGCCAGGTCGTTGACTCGCTTAAAACGCACCAGGGCATCATAAATCGGTCCGTCGGCCACAATGAATCCTACGCGCAAGCCCGGCATAAGCATCTTGGAGAAAGTGCTGACGTGAATCACCCGCCCGCCTGGGTCAAGCGCCTTGAGCGCCGGTTGCGCGCGGCCTTCATAACGCAAATCGCCAACAAAATCATCCTCCAAAATAGGAACGTTATAGCGGTCAGCCAACAGGATAAGCGCACGACGCCGCGCTTCGGTCAGGCAAGTGCCGGTTGGGTTATGAAAATTCGGAATGGTGTAGATTAACTTGGGGTGATGCTGTTGTAATTGTTTCTCCAGCAAATCTACCCGCATCCCATGCGCATCGAGCGGCACACCGATAAGACGAAAATTCAACGCACGGAATAGGTCAAGCGCTCCATAATAGGTTGGATTTTCAACAAGCAGGGTATCCCCTGGGGCAAGCACCACCTGGGAAACCAGCGCCAACGCCTGCTGCGACCCAGCGGTTACGAGAACCTGCTCTGGGCTGGTGTGTAATCCCTGGGTTGTCAGAACATGCGCAATCGTCTCTCGTAACGGGGCATAGCCACGTCGGTCGCCATATTCCAAGGCTTGATTGCCATCACGCCGCATGACCGCTTGCAACACTTTGCGAAACTCTTCGGCCGGAAAGAGGTGCGAATCACCAATGCCACCCGCAAAGCTAATCAGGTCAGCATGCGCAGCATTCCGCCGCAGTTGCTCAACCGCAGCACGCGCGCCCAGGCTGCGCACGGGCAGGTTTTGCTGCCACAGCGGCCAAACCGTTTCTGGACTTTTGGCAGGCAGCACAGGTAAGGCCGGCGGAGAAAGAACATAAGTACCACTGCCCACGCGCGCAGCGACCAACCCTTCGGCTTCTAGGGCAGCATAGGCACTTTCCACCGTAATCCGGTTCACGCCCAAATCACGTGCCAGGACTCGGCTGGCAGGCAAGCGCGTACCAGGCGCCAAGTTCCCTGAAAGGATACTCTGACGCAAGTGATATGCAATTTGCTCATAGAGCGGTGACGAAGAAGCACGGTCAAGAGGGAAGCGCATACATACCAAGCGGATACACGAGAAGGCAAACGAAAAAAATGGCCGGGCTGAATATATCACTATTTTTGAGAGAAAATCGAGCCAATTCACACAAAAAACAAGAAAAAAAACAAAATTGGCCTGGTTCATATTCGAGATTATTGGCTCTTTACACAAGCCAATTTTAGACTAGAATTCAACCATAGAAAACCAAACCAACCCCCAAGGAGATTCGTTCTATGGAATCAATTACCGGCAGTTTCGCAGTGAAGAAAGGTTTAGCGCAGATGCTTAAAGGCGGCGTCATTATGGATGTGGTGACGCCAGAACATGCCAAAATTGCCGAAGATGCAGGTGCCTGCGCGGTGATGGCGCTGGAGCGTGTGCCGGCCGATATTCGCGCAACCGGTGGCGTGGCGCGCATGAGTGACCCTGGTCTCATTGAAGAAATCATGAAAGCCGTCACCATTCCAGTGATGGCCAAGTGCCGGATTGGACACTTCGTTGAAGCGCAAATTCTGGAAGCGATTGGCGTGGATTATATTGACGAATCGGAAGTGTTGACCCCCGCCGATGACGCACATCACGTGGATAAGCACAAGTTCAAAGTACCGTTTGTGTGCGGCGCACGCAACCTAGGCGAAGCCCTACGACGGATTGCCGAAGGGGCGGCGATGATTCGCACCAAAGGCGAGGCCGGCACCGGTGACGTGGTGGAGGCGGTCAAACACGCCCGGGCTGTGATGGGCGAGATTCGGCGTGTTCAAACCATGGCGGAAGAGGAACTGTTCACCTATGCTAAAGAAATCGGCGCGCCGATTGAACTGGTACGCGAGGTGAAACAACTCGGCCGCCTGCCTGTAGTTAACTTTGCCGCCGGCGGTGTGGCTACCCCGGCCGACGCGGCACTGATGATGCAACTCGGTATGGATGGGGTCTTTGTGGGTTCTGGCATCTTCAAAAGCGGCGACCCGGCCAAACGCGCCGCGGCCATCGTCAAGGCAGTCACACACTACAACGACCCCGTCATCTTGGCCGAAGTGAGCCGCAACCTCGGTGAGCCAATGGTAGGCCGTAATGTTTCCACCATGCCTGAACTCGAACGCATTGCCGGGCGGGGCTGGTGAACAGAGAACTGGGTTGAACTATGAAAATTGGTGTCCTTGCACTCCAAGGCGATTTCGCCGAACATATCCACACCCTCCAGCGGCTCGGCGTAGAGACCACTGAAGTGCGTCTGCCGGGGCATCTCGATGGCCTGGATGGACTCATCATCCCCGGCGGCGAGTCCACTACCATTGCCAAACTCGCCATCGCCTTTGGGCTGATGGAGCCCCTGCGCGACTTTGGGCGCGAAAAAGCGATTTGGGGTACTTGTGCCGGGGCCATTTTTCTCTCCAAAGATGCCAAACGAGACCAGCCCCTGCTGGGGTTGATGGACATCACCGTGCAGCGCAACGCTTTTGGCCGACAGGTCGATTCGTTCGAGGTAGACCTGGACATTCCGGAGCTTAAAGCAGCCACACACACCGATACGCCTTACCATGCCGTGTTTATCCGCGCACCATTGATTGAATCGGTCTCTGGTACGGCAAAAATCCTTGCTGCTCTGCCGGATGGTCGGATTGTGGCTGCCCAACAAGGAAAGTTGCTGGCCACGGCGTTTCACCCCGAACTAACGCCGGATACACGCTTTCATGAATACTTCCTTTCCTTAGTGCGTTAATCGCCCTGATTATCGGTTCACGCTCGATTCGGCAAGATGGTTGACCGGTTGCCCAGTTGTGGTACGATTCCTGGGCAACCGGTGAATTTTAAGTTGGCCAACTAACCAAGATGAACATCCGTCCCCTCGACTTGCTGGATTTACCCACGCTCTACCGCTATCGCGCTGATGTACTCAGCCTGGATACCACCCGCCTGCTGACACGTGGCAATCCTTTAGGTGCGATTGGGTTGATGGCCTATCTCAACCCAGAGCGGCATCTGTATTCCGCCGTCGCCAGCAGCGGTGGCATCACCCTGTTAGGTGGAATTAGCCAAAGCAATGGAGACACATTCGCCAAACTGCTCTATCTGGCTCCGGCGGGTCAGTTGGCACATGTTGCACTACCGCTGCTGATTGAACACTTGGCACTGGAAGCCGCCGAGTGGGGCAGTTTTCACATCCTAGCCGAAGTAGATGAACAGAGCGAGGCCTTTCCTGCGTTGCGAGCCAGCGGATTTTCGGTATACGCCTGGCAGCGAATTTGGGATTTGAGCGGAATTGCCAACCAAGCCTTTTCCAAGGTCTGGCGACAAGCTTCTGCTTCGGATTTCGTTGCGGTGCAAGCGCTTCACCACCAAATCGTCCCGCCACTGTTACAACCGATCGAGCCGGTCCCGCGTCGCGCCAACGGTTGGATTTGCCCGGAAGGGGGGCGGTGTTACGTTAACGTGACTTCGGGGGTGTATGGTATTTTACTAACACCGCTCATTCACCCAGAAACTTTGGCGGTGGCCGAAAAGGTTGCTGATTTATTGAGCCACCTTGCCAACCGACGCAACCGCCCGGTGTACCTGTGTGTGCGTTCCTATCAGGCCTGGCTAGAACCTGTGCTAGAAGACTTAGGGGCAACAGCCAGACCGCGCCAGGCAGTCATGGTTAAGCATCTGGCCCGTATCATCAAAGATGAGCAACTGGCACGCTCGGCACAACCAGCAACTGTTTTGCCCGCCTCCCACGTAAGCCAAATCGAAAGCCACGAACAGAAGTGAGCTAGCCATCGTACAGTTTCATTAGACGTAAATCAACACAAATAAATGCGAACAAAAGGCGTGTTTTCCGCTTCCAAAAAACCAAGTGTCGGGTGGCTAGGAAGTGAACATAACGGCTAACGCACGCTTATGCCTCTCAGTATGTGAAGGTGGATATGTTTAGCCCTCTTGTTCCACCTTTAAACCCAATTTCTCTCCAATCAGGCGGGCAATGGTACGAGATGAATCCGGGCGCGCTGCCTTTTTACAAGCTTCTACGAACTTCTTTCGTTTTTCAGGTTGTTCTATCCACTCTTGCAGCGTGCTAACAACACGCTGGGGAGTTGGCGCCCACACGCCGGTGCCGGTCTCACGCACGTAAGTCACATTTCCATCTTCCTGCCCGGGTAATTTGGCATACAAAATGATTGGCAAGTGTGCGTTAAGCGCCTCAGCGATAGTTCCTGGGCCGGCTTTGGTAATCAGCACATCGGCCGCGCGCATAAAATCAGGCATATCGCGCGTAAACCCATAGATTCGGGCGGGAATATTCCAAAAATATTCTTCCAAACTGTGCTTCAACCGCTCGTTCCGTCCGGCGACAACTGCCAAGAACAAATCTAAACCCGATTCATTGATGGCACGCGCGGTTTGTGCCAGCGGCCCCATCCCCTCGCCGCCACCCACCAGCACAGCCGTGAATTTATCTACCGGCCAACCCAGTTTTCGGCGCAATTCGGTTTTATCGCCCACCGGCACACAATAGCGGGCAGCAATGGGCTGTCCAACCGTGACGACCTGCTCTGGTTCCATGCCGTATTCAATGGCGCGAAAACGGGCAATGTCGGTTGGCACACAAATCAAGTCAGCGCGCTGGTCAAACCACAAGGCATGTGTCGTCACCATGTCGGTCACCACCGTCACAAACGGAGGCCGGTTTTTGCCCAAAGCGCGCAAGATAAACGAAGTAGCCAGTGGATGCACAGAGACAATCAAATCGCTCGGATGACGGTTAACAATACCGCGCGCAAAGCGGCTCACCGCTGGCCAGAGGGTTGCGGTAATCGCACGGGCACGGGCACGCCCATCGCTGATGCGAAAACTGGCTCCCCATAATTGCGGCACTTTCACCATATACGGATACCACTGAGGCAGGCGATTAATCGGCAAGGGCATGTGTTCTTTCAAAAAATCTACCATTTCAGTCGTCACCGCATCGCCGAATTCCAAATTCAAGGCCTCAATAATCGCTTCGGCTGCCGAGCGATGCCCTCCGCCGGTATCAGAGAACAAAAACAAAATATGTGGTTTCTGGTCGGTTTTCATCCTGCACTCCTTCAAAACTGCGCCCGCAGAAGGTCTGCGGGCGAAACGAAAGTTTCACTTCAGCATCGGTATTTTGAGCCCGTGTCGTTTGGCGGTTTCGATGGCAATTTGATAGCCCGCGTCAGCGTGTCGCACAACACCCATGCCAGGGTCAGTAGTCAATACCCGCTCTAGGCGACGAGCTGCCGCAGGTGTGCCATCGGCCACAATCACTTGTCCGGCGTGTTGCGAGTAGCCCATGCCAACCCCGCCACCATGATGGAAAGAGACCCAAGTAGCGCCGCCGACAGCATTAATCAGAGCGTTGAGAATCGCCCAATCCGAAATCGCATCTGAACCATCCTGCATTGCTTCGGTTTCGCGATTGGGCGAAGCGACCGAACCACTATCTAAATGGTCACGACCAATGACAATGGGGGCTTTCACTCGGCCACTTGCTACAAGCTCGTTGAATTTCAACCCAGCCTTTACACGTTCCCCATAGCCTAACCAACAAATACGCGCTGGTAATCCCTGGAACGGCACTTTCTCGCGCGCCATGACAAGCCAGCGACGCAAATGCTCATCTTCAGGGAACAAGTCCATAATCGCCTGGTCGGTCGTGTAAATATCTTCAGGATCGCCGGAAAGCGCCACCCAGCGGAACGGCCCTTTGCCCTGGCAAAACAACGGACGGATATACGCCGGAACAAAACCAGGGAACTCAAAGGCATCTTTTACACCGTAATCATACGCCTGCTGACGAATGTTGTTACCGTAGTCAAAGACTTCTGCCCCGCGGCGCTGAAACTCAAGCATGGCTTGCACATGACGCGCCATCGAAGCCATCGCCCGTTGCTTATATTGCGCCGGGTCACTCACCCGTAGTTGATTGGCGGCTTCCACCGTCAGGCCAGAGGGGATGTACATCAGCGCCTCGTGCGCCGAGGTCTGGTCGGTGACGACATCAGGAATAACGCCCTTGGCTGCCAGCTCGCTATAAACATCCGCAGCATTGCCAATCAACCCGATGGAAATCGGCTTGTGCGCTGAGCGATGCTCCTCCACCAGCGTCATCGCCTCTTCCAAGTCGTCCACCACCCGATCCACATAGCCGATGGCACGGCGGCGCTCAGCGCGTTCGCGGTCTACTTCTACTATAAGGCCCACCCCTTCATTCAGGGTAATTGCCAATGGCTGCGCCCCTCCCATGCCGCCTAGCCCAGCCGTGAGACAAAACTTACCTTTGAGCGAACCCCAGCCTTTTTGTTTGGCCAAAGCGCCAAAGGTTTCATACGTTCCTTGTAAAATGCCCTGCGTGCCGATGTAAATCCACGAGCCGGCGGTCATCTGACCGTACATGATGAGTCCTTTGCGTGCCAATTCATCAAAATGTTCCCACGTGGCCCAACGTGGCACCAAGTTAGAATTGGCAATCAAAACGCGCGGGGCGTCAACATGAGTCTTGAAGATGACCACCGGTTTGCCCGATTGCACAAGCAGCGTTTCGTCTTCTTCCAAATTTTTCAGGCTCTCCAAAATTGCATCGAACGCCTCCCAGGAACGGGCCGCCTGCCCACGCCCACCATATACGACCAAATCTTCGGGTTTCTCAGCCACTTCCGGGTCAAGGTTATTCTGAATCATGCGATAAGCGGCTTCACTGAGCCAGTTCTTGCAAGTCAGTTGTGTACCACGCGGTGCGCGAACCACGCGAGGACCGGCCATACCATCTCTCCTTTTTGAATAGTGGTGGGGAATAGAACAACACCAACAGTGCAATTATACGCCAGGAATATCAGCAATGTTGGTCACTCAAAAAAGAATAGCCTTTTAAGCAACCACCCCCTGTGCTCGCGGCCAGGGGGTGATTGTTCGGCGGTGTCTCCCTCAAGACAAACCGGTCAGTTCATACTGGCAAATTGGGCAAAGTTCGTAGCTTTCAGCCGTTTCACCAGGTCTTCCTGTGCTTCGCACCAGATGGGACGCAATGGACATTCTTCTCCAAAAGTACAAGCGCCCTGGTCATTCACACACTCATTCAGCGCAATCGGGCCATCAATTGCCTCTACCACTTCCAGCAGAGTAATTTCCTCGGCTGGCTTGGCAAGCATGACCCCTCCGCGCGCACCACGCGAGGTTTGAAGCAAGCCAGCAATCGAAAGCTGCGAGATGATTTTCGCCAGGAACGAGGGGGGAATATGTTGTTCTTGCGCAATCTGGCTGGTCGCAGCACGTTGATTGGGCCCCAACTTCGCAACGTATAAAACAGCACGGATGGCGTAATCGGCCTGGCGAGTAATTTGCATAGTGTCTTCTCCAAAAAAGGTAAATTTCACCTGGATATACCATATTTTCAGGGAAGATGACCCTTTTCACAAGTGACCATCGTCACGGATATATTATGACCTTTTACTCCGAAATTGGATAAAAAAGCCACCCCTTTCATCCGCAGGGGCGGCTTTTTGAATTTTCAGGTACTGTGTAAAAGACGCTGCACCGCTTGAACCACTTGCGCACGGGAGACAGTCTCTTGCGTGGCTGTTACCAAATGTTTAATGGTTACCTTTCCGGCCAAGGCTTCATCAGGACCCAGGACAAGAGTAATTTTGACACCCATCCGGTCTGCAAACTTGAACTGTTTGGGCAACTTTGCCGGCTCAGGGTATGTGATAACGTTCATGCCAGCGGCACGCAATTCGGCGGCCAAGGCATAACTTTGCATCCAGAGGGAGTCATCGAAAACGGTGACCAGCACCGGCGCCGGGCTCGGCACAAAGGGCGGAATGAGTCCTTTTTCTTTGAGCAAAATGCCCACCACCACATCTCCCATGGCAAAGCCGACGCCAGAAAGCGGGTCACCGCCCACATCACGTAAGAGATTGTCATAACGGCCGCCACCCAAAATGGCACGCCGCACCGAGCCAGAGACATCGAACGCCTCGAAGACCGTGCCGGTGTAGTAGAGCAAGCCGCGCATAATATTCGGGTCAAACTGGACATAGTCTTTGACACCGAGCGCCTCGAGCGCACGGAAGAGACGCACCAATTCATCGGATTTTTGCCACAAATCATAATCGGCGAGAATCTGTTTGAGACCGGTCAGTTGCGACGGGGATAGACCAAGTTCTAGAGCGTATTCATCCCATTTGGCAGGTTCCATTTTCGAGCGGCGGTCTACCGCATTGGAAACATCCAATCGTTTTTCGGGCGGAATGCCGAGAGCATCAAACTGGGCATCCATGAGCCGGCGATTGTTGACAAAAATGGCAGCCTGCTGTGGCGTCAGCCCCACCAAACGCAAAAAGGTAGCCGCGATTGCGACCAGTTCCGCATCGGCTTCAGGCGAGTTAACGCCCAGCATATCCACATTCCACTGGAAAAACTCGCGTGTGCGTCCGCGCTGCGGGCGCTCATAGCGCCAAAACGGGCCAAAGGACCACCAGCGCACCGGAAAAGCCAATTCGTTTTGTTTTTGGGCAATCATACGCGCGAGCGAGGGCGTCAATTCTGGCCGCAGGGTAATCAGGTCACCACCCCGGTCTGGAAAGACGAAGGATTGCTCTTTGACCAATTCCTCGCCCGATTTGGCAGCATACAGTTCGATTGTCTCCAAAAAGGGTGCATCCCATTCCTGATAGCCAAACATCTGCGAGGCCTGCCGCGCCTTTTCGTAGATGAAGTTGCGCTGCGCCATTTCTTCGGGATAAAACTCACGTGTCCCTTTGACAGATTGAATCAAAGATTTCGAGGCCATAGGTCAACTCCCCAACCCCAGCCAGCCGAATATGCCATCTTTACCCATAACTTGACGAAGACCACCGGTCTCATCTAGGCTGAGGCTATTCAGGCTGGGGATATGGCTGATTTCAAAGACAGTTTCGACCCCGGCGCGGCCTTTTTGGGCCAAGATGTGCGTGACCTGCACGATGCTGTCCGCATTGATATATTCAGTCCACATGAAACGTGCCTCCTATTCGTCGCCCAATTAAAGCACAGAATCGGGTTGCTATGCAACCAAAAATTGCCTTATCCGAGGCGCGCTTTTTGGCAGCCCAGGCCGCGCAGCGCGCTCAGCCAGGCTTGTTTGACCGTTTCACTGGCGGTTTCCAGCCCGGGCAGGGGATTGACCAGGCCATAGCGCTCGTATTTGGAATTGCCGATGTTGTGATAGGGCAGAAGTTCGATGCCCGCCAGGTTGGGATACTTTTGGGCGAGGGCCGCAATTCCAGCTAGGTGGCCGGGGTCGTCGTTGACGCCGGGGATGAGCGGGCAACGCAAGAGGATGGACGCGCCGTTTTGGTAGAGAAAATCCAGGTTGGCAAGAATTAGGGCGTTATCCACGCCGGTCAGGCGGCGGTGCGTGACGGGGTCGGTGGCTTTGTAATCGAACAGGAACAGGTCTACAAACGGAAGCACGCTCTGGTAGGCGCGTTGGCTAGCCCAGCCGCAAGTCTCCAGGCAGGTGTGAATCCCCTCCGCTTGGGTGGCTTTGAGCAGTTCGAGGGTGAATTCCAACTGAAGCATGGGTTCGCCGCCGGTGATGGTCAGCCCACCGCCGGAGGATTCGTAAAAGCGGCGGTCTTTGCGCACTTCGGCCATCACCTGCTCGGCGCTCATCTCCGTCCCGGCCACTTTGAGCGCGTCGAATAGGCACGCATCCACGCAACGACCGCATTGCTGGCAGAGCGAGCGGTGATAGCGGTGAAGTTCCCTCTCTCCCAGGGAAAGGGCGCAGGGAGAGGGCAAGATTTCATGCGCTCCCTGCTCGCACACGCGCACGCACTCCCCACACAAGGCGCAGAGTTTGGGGCGGAAGGAAATCTCGCGCTCGCGCGATTGCGATTCGGGGTTGTGACACCACAAACAACGCAGCGGACAGCCTTTCAGGAAGACTGCCGTGCGAATGCCAGGGCCATCGTGCAGGGAGGTGCGCTGGAGGTCGAAAATCATCTAATACAGCGTCCGCATCAACAAATCCTGCTGAATTTCCGGGGCCAGTTCCACAAAGCGCGCGCTGAAGCCGCCCACCCGGACGATGAGATTGCGATGCGAAGCGGGGTCTCGGAGCGCGTTTTCCAGGTCGCCGCGCCCGACGACGGTAATCATAGCCTGCGCGCCGCCGTTCTGGAAGTAGGTTTGAAGCAGGGCCTGCACTTTGTGTAACTGCTCGCGGAACAAGGATTTGCTGAATTTCATGTTCTGGGTGTATCCGGCGTGGACGGACGGGTCGGCCTTTACCAGCGAGTTGAGCATGGCGGTCACGCCTTGGGTGTCATTGCCGGCGGTGGGGGTGTTACCGTTGGCAAGCGGCTTGCCCGCCCGGCGCCCCTCCGCCGAGGCGATGGTTTGCCCGCCCAGGGTGACGTTCATGTAGTTGTTGATGTTGACAATCAGGAAATAATCCAGCCCAACGCGCTCCGCCTGGCGCAGGGTAGCAAGCGCAACATGGTCAGAGACGCGGCAGAGCATCTCATCGGCTTCGGGGTCATCGTTGCCGAATTTGGGGCAAGCCAACATCAGGCGGCGTTCACGCTCATAGCCCTCGAAATCGGCGTCCAGCGCGGCGACCAACTCTTCCAGGGAGAGCAGTTTACGGTCATAGACCAGGCGTTTGATGGCGGTCAGGCTGTCAGCGGCGTTGACCATGCCATAGGTTTCGATCAGTCCGCCCCGGTAACGCGCGCCCCCGCCCAGCAGGGATTTGCCGCGCGCAAGGCAATCATCGTAGAGCATGGAACAAAAGAGGAAGGCGGCCTGTTCGGCTTCGGTGTCCACTTCCAGGCGGTGACGCTCGGCCAGTTTTTCGATGTAATATTCCAGTTGACGAGCGTAGGCAGACCAGAGGGAGTCGAACGTGGGGAACGCGCTTTCGCCCCTCACCCCTAGCCCCTCCCCCTGTGGGAGAGGGGAATTTGACGGGTTGGGGGTGAAGGAAAACCCGATCACTTCTCCCGTCTGCATATCGCGCCCATTGTGCAGCACAACTTCCAGATTTTTGAGCAGGTTGAGCGAGCAGTTGGGTGAGCCGACGCTGCGATGGTCGAGGGCGTATTCGCCGCAGCCGTAGGGCAGGTAGTGTTCGGCTTCTACGGTTGGCACGCGAAAGGCATTTGCTACCGCCGGGATGTTCACATCATCGTTGTAAAGCATGGGGAAGGTGCGCCCCTCGCCGATGACTTGCAGCGCTTTTTCCATCAGGGCCGGGTTTTGGCCTTCGTAAAAGCGCAGGGTCAGTTGCGGCTCGACCTCGATGACGGTGCGCGTGGCTTCCATGGCGACCAGCGCGAAACGGTCGGCGTTGGCTTCGTTGGGGCGTTCGCGCCCACCCAGGTAAACTCGCCCGTTGAAGACTGTTTGGCGGGCGGCAATCAGCCGCCAGAGCGATTGGGTGAGCGCCAGGGCTTCGGCTTCGCTGAGGCGCCCCGAGTCGAGGTCGGCGGCATAGAAATCGCCCAGGTACACGTCCATGCGCCCGTAGTTGACCGTGCCGGAGACGAGGGCGTACAGCCAGGCCAGTTGCGCGGCCTCGCGGAAGGTCTCCGGCGCGCGAACGGCGATATTTTCCAGCACCTGGCGCATTTCGCCGCCCGTCTGCACAGCGTACATGCGGATAATCTCCACGAACAGGTCGAGCGCCAGGTCCATGCCCCGGTAGAGCGGCAAGTCGCCGTTGGCGCGGCGGGCTTTGGCGAGTTCGGCGCGCAGGCCCGGAATGCCCAAGCGGACGAGTTTTTCAAAATCCAGCAGCGTACCGGCCAGGCGTCCGCCCATTTCGGCCACGTGATTGGAGGTGGCGCGGCGGGTTTCTTCCGGCAGGCGGCTGAGCAGGTGGCCTTCGATGGTGGCTTCTCGTTTCCAAAAGTCGAGCATGGCCTGGACGCGGGCGCGTTCTTCGGGGTGGAGTGCATCGAGATGGGGGAGAATCCGCTCGGCGTGGCAGTAATACAGCGGCCCGCCGGAGGCCAGTTCCAGGCTGAATCCGACCGCTGGGTAATGCATTCGCCCCGCGAACAGGTCACCGGGCTGGGGCGGGTCAAAGAGCGGTGGCAGAAGCACCCACAGGCAGTGCGCTTCGCGCAGGGCAGGGTCATCGCGCAGATAACGCTGGTAGGTTTCGGTAAAAGCCAGTTCAAGGTCAAAGGGGGTTTTCATCGGGTATGCTCCGCTAACGAATCAGGCAACGAGGTGGATGGTTTCGGGGCAAAGCAGGTTAGGGTATTCTAGTCCTGAGTGAATATCGCCTGGTACTGCTCCGGGAAGGCCGCCTGACCCCGGAAATTTTCCAGTTCCAAGCCGCTCACGCCCCGGCTGGAGAGAGCGTGCCGGTATTCTTGGGCAGGGTTCTTGCCCCAGCGTACCGCGCAGTTGCGCAGGGTGACGTTTTGGGCGTTGCGTAGGCAGAAACCATCGGTTGGTTGGAGCAGGAAGCCCGCTTCGAGGTCGTTTGCCCAATCCGCCGGGCAGGGACGCCGGTCGTAGCGCGCGCCCGGCCACTTGGAATGCCGCGCCAGTTCGATTTGCACGTTCTCAAACAAGATGTCCTGCACGCGGTCGGGAGTCCAGCCTTCGAGATAGACTCCGGTCTCGCCCCGGCATAGGAGATTGACGAAGCGGATGTTGCGTACCCGCCCGATGCCGCGCTCGCTGTCCCAGGGGACGGCGCTGACGCAAATCGGTTCGCCGCTGCCCCACCAGGCCGGGTGAAAGCGGCGTGTTTCGATGACCATGTTCGAGAAAATCACATTTTCCACGTCACTTCCTTCGCCCAGGCGCACCGCCACCCCGCGATGACTGCCCCGGATGACGCACGAGTCGAAGATAATGTCGCGCATGGGGGCGCGGCATTCCACGCCGACGCACAAGGCAATCGAGGTGGACATGAGGGTGCAGTTGCTGACCACGATGTTCTCGCAGGTATCACCCCAAGCCGCCGTTTCTTGGCAGGTTTTCAGCACAATGCAGTCATCGCCGCTGATGATGTGGCAGTTGCTGAGGCGCGCGTTGCGGCAGCGGTCCAAGTCAATGCCGTCACTGTTGGGTAGTTTCAGGTCGTTCAGGATGCGGATTCCGTCAATCAGAATGTCGTCACAGCCCGAAAGGCGCACCGTCCACAGCGCGCCGTCGCGGATGGTCAGGTCGCGGAAGGTGACGTTGCGGCAGCCGAACAGGCAGAAGGTGAAAGGCCGCTGCGGTTTCATCTTGTAGATGTAGCCCAGGTCTTCCTGCACGAAGAAACGCCCGCCGCCATCAATCACGCCCAGGCCGGTGAAGGCGATGTTTTCCGCGCCTTCGGCAGTGATGAAGAGGCTTTCGCCGGGGTGCGTTTCGTCCACCGCGCCGCCGGTCAGCGCCCCGGCATACAGTTTGCGCGGGTAATCGGCCGGGTTCGGGCTGGCCTGTAACACCGCGCCCGCTTCGAGATGCAGTTCGACGTTTGATTTCATCACCAGCGACCCGGCGCGGAAGGTCTTGCCCGCCGCGAGCAGCACGCGCCCGCCACCGCCGGCCGAGCAGGTATCTATGGCGGCTTGCAGGGCGGCGGTGTCGTCGGTTTTGCCATCGCCAACGGCGCCAAAATCAAGAGGGTTGTGCAGGCTCATGGCTTCAGCCTTTCGAGCAGGTGGTCGTAGAAGGCGTCCAGGTCGCGCCAACGCAGGGCGGCCAGCACTTCGTCACCGGCGGGGTCGGGCAGGGTCAGGCCGTCATCGGTGATGCGCAGGCGGATGTTTTCCATTTCGAGCAGGTCGAAACTGTAGGCCAGGTAGATGGCGACCGTGTCGAACAGGGTGGAGGATTTCGAGTCGGTGTAATCCACCGTCATCCACGTGACCAACTTTGACCAGATTTCGTAGTTTTCGATGAGCGCGCGCAGCGCCGGATTTTGAGAGCGGTACACCTTCTGGTAGCGTTCACCCTCCAGCACGACCAGGCCGCAGGTATCGAGCGGGGTGATGATTTTCTCCAGCCAGGGCGCGGCGAACACATTGCGCAGCGCCTGGACATCGTAGCGCACGTTGGCTTCTGGCACAGCCCCCGGCGCGCCGCCATAGCCCAGGTGAACGCTGCCGTGCATGCCCACAAAGCGGCACTTGCTGGCAATATCAGGATTCCGTTCCAGCGCGCGGGCAATGTTGGTGGCGACGCCAATCGAGATAACGGTCACCGGCTGCGGGGAGGCGGCAATCACCTCCAGCATGGCCTGCACCCCATCCGGGTAAATCGTGCCTGGGTAGGAATCAACGTCAAATCCATCCAGCCAGGGCTGTTGGAAGTTGAGCGAACCTTCAGGGCTGCCAAGGCCAATGCCGATGGGAATCTCCGTCCGCCCGGCGGCTTGCAGGAATTTGGCGGTGAGATGCGCGCGATAGGTTGTGTCGCCGCTGACGGTGTTAATCAACCGCAGGTCAAGCTCCGGGCAGTTCAGGAGCATGGTCAGCGCCCAGGTGTCGTCAATGTCCGTGCCGATGTCGGTATCGAGGATGACCGGGATTTTGCTCATGGCTGCACATCCAACACCAGCACCCAATCGGGGCCGCCGAGCGGGGAGGTGAAAGTGACAATTTCTTGGGGATGTTCACCCGCGAAGTGATACCTGCCCTCGCGCGGGTCGAACCATTGGGCTTTGACCGGCCCGGCCAGCAGACGTAAATCCACCTCGAGGCTTTGTCCCGCCAACGGGAAATAAACCAGCCCATAGCGGCTTTCGCTATCGCGGGTGGCGACGGGGTAAGCGGCCCGCAGGGGGTTGACCCGGTCATCTTGCTGAGTCAGGTCGGCGGGCGGGGGCGGCGGGGTGACGTTTGGCAGCAGGTCGGGGGCCGGGATGCGGGTGAGATACGGGCGCGAGAGCATGAGATTCTTCAGGTGAACCATCTGGCGCGCGCCCGGCCCATAAATGGCTTCATCCCAATAGGGCGAGGCAAAGGTAGTCGGAGCGTAGCGCGGCGCGTACATCTGCCAGATGGAGTGACTGCCGTAGGTGTGACCGCAGGCGCCCGCAAAGACGGCGCGGTAGGCCTGCTTGCGCACATCGTAATCGGTGTAGCGGCCATATTCGGGCTTCCAGGGGCGGATGTAGGGGTCAATCGGGTGATGTTCATAATTCGGTTCGCCGTCCAGCACCGGTTTGACGGGTTGGCGCTCGTAGTCGGCGCGAATCATGTCCCAGTTGGGCGCGTCCACCAGGCAGTGGCCGGATTGCAGCATGTTCATATCCAGCCATTCGGCCTGGTGCAGCCAGGCGGAGGAACTGGCTCCACCGCGCGGGTGGTAGGTCATGAAAGGCTTAAAGCCCAGTCCTTCAGTAATCCCCTCTGCCATCGCCGCCCAAATGTCTTCATAGCCCTCGGCGGGGCGGTCGCCGCCCAAAATCCATAGGATGTTGGTATCGTTCCGATAGCGTTCTCCCAGAAATTTGCCATAAATGCGGGCATTCTCAAGGTTGAAGACGGCTGGCCCGGTGCCCCAGTATTCGCCGCAGACTTTATCTCCCCAGGTGGGCAGCAGGCCGATGTACAGTCCTTTTTGGGCAGCCAGGCGGATGACCGCGTCCACATGG
Source organism: Anaerolineae bacterium (assembly GCA_003130845.1). Lineage (GTDB taxonomy): Bacteria > Chloroflexota > Anaerolineae > Anaerolineales > Villigracilaceae > UBA5195. The sequence goes on along the minus strand of QEXW01000075.1, from coordinate 34,804 downwards.
CGGAAGTAGAACTCGTTGGGGCGGGTGGGGTCGTCGCCCAGCAGAGGGATGTGGCCGTTGGCGTTGGGCGTGCGCAGGCCATCATGTTCGGCCAGGATGACGGCCTGGATGACGTTGAAGCCTTGCTGACGGCGCACTTCCAGGTAGTGTTCGGCTTCCGGCATGGTCAGGCGGTGGAAGAGTTCCCAGGCGGTATCGCCCAGCCAGAAGAAGGGTTCGCCCGTCTCGGTGACGAGGAAACGGCGGTTTTCAGAGACGCGGATGCGGGGGAGGGAGGACATGGGATGAGTTCCTTTCGGGGTCTGTAACAAATCAGAGATTCGCGCCGCGTTCGATTAACTCGAAACAGGCGCGGCTGTGATGGTAGGGGCAATCCCAAAAACCGGCTTTCATGTGACGGGGGTTGACCCGCCCGGCGCGGTCGGTCTCTTTGAACCAGTCGCCGTGAACGCGGTCTATGAGATGGGTTTCGATGAAGCGCCAGACCTGCTCGACGGCGGCGGCAAATTTTGAGTCACCGGTCAACTCGTACGCGTTGGCGAACCCGACCAGCGCTTCGACTTGCGCCCACCATTGCTTGCTATCATCGTGAATTTTGCCGGGAAGTCCTTCGTAGAGCAGGCTGCCATCCGAATCGCGGCCTTCGCGGTACACGCTTTCGGCCAAGCCCAGCACTGCAGGGCGAATGCGCTCGTGCAGGGCCGGGTCGAGGTGCATTGTGGCGGCCTCCCACATCAGCCAGGAAGCCTCGATGTCGTGGCCATAGGAATCGAGCGGCAGGAGCGAGTTCCAGGCGTCATCGAAGAACAGGCGCAGGTGGCCGGTTTGGGAGTCATAGACTTTTTCGGCAAAGGTTTCGAGCAGGGCGCGGTGCGCATGTCTCAGGCGCGGCTCATCCCAAATGCGCAGCAGGTTGGTGTAGGCTTCTAGGATGTGCAAGAGGGTGTTCATGGATTTGCGGCTGTTCAGGTCTTTGGCGCTCAGGCGCATATCGGCCAGCGCGCCCCACTCGCGGCTGCTGCCTTCGGTGTAGCCGCCGTGAACGGGGTCGAAGGCGTGAGTTTCCAGCAGGTCAAACAGTTCGCAAGCCAGCGCTTTGGCCTGTGCGCTTTGCGTAGCGCGGACGTATTCGCTCAACCCGTAAATGGCAAAGGCCTGGGCGTAATGGTGTTTTCGCGGGTCGAGCGGCGTGCCATCCGGCTTCAGGCTCCAATAGACGCCGCCGCATTCCAGGTCCCAGAAGGGGCCGGTTAGGGTTTGGTAGGCGTAATCGGCCATCTGGCGATATTCCGGCGCGCCAAAATGCCGATAGGCGGCGGAAAAAGTCCATAGAATGCGGGCGCACAAGATGGCCGAGCGCGGCGCTTCTGGGAAAACGCGCAGGTCGTTGGCGATGGCGCCGTGAAAGCCGCCGTGTTCAGGGTCTGGGGCGTGTTTCATCCAAAACGGGAGGATGTTCTCGGTCAGTTCGGCGCGCAGACGGGGGGAAAGGTCATGGAAGTAGTTCATAGCGAGTGGTTTCCCTCATCCCTGCCCCTTTACCACTGTGTGGCACGCGTCCCGCTAGGAGAGGGGCAAGAGAGAGCAAGGAATCAGTTCTGAATACGGTTTTCGAGGAGCAAATCGAGCAGGCGGCGGTCCACGTGGCGGTAGCCGCCCACTTTTTCGTAGGTGGTGCCGGGGCGTCCGTGATGAACAATGCCAAAGGCGCCTTCAAAGGTCCACAAACTGTAGCCCCAGCCAAACTCGCGATATAGGCTGAGCAAATCGGCAAACCAGGCCAGGGCGATGTCGTTTTCGATGTTGTTGTAGCAGCCGAACTCGCCGATGTGAATCGGGCGCCCGGCGGCTTGCACTTCGCGCCAGGGTTGGTAGAACTCGCGCAGCGTGTCACGGTTCCAGGTTTTGCCGTCCCACACGGCGCCGGGGTAGGTGGGCGGCGCGGGGCAGACCTGCCAGCCTCGCCACCAGCGTGCGCCCCAATGGCTCAGGTTCATCGGCTGGTAGCCGCGTCCGCTGTGAATCACGTCCAGGTCGGCCAATTCGGGCATAGCCAGGTGACCGCCGCCCAGGCCGTCAATCTGAATCGGGCGGTGTGGACTGATGGCGCGGATGGCGGCCACCGTGCGGCGCATGAGGGCGGCGTGATTTTCGCGCGTCAGGCCGTATTGACCGGGGTTGGGCGGTTCGTTGAGCAGGTCAAAACTCAAATCGGAGGCCGGAACATCCCGGTAGCGGCGGGCAAAGCATTCCCACAGGAAGACGAAGGCGTCTTGGGCCAGTTCATCCGTCCACAGGTTGTGCTTTTCAAGGTTGTTCCCGTTAATGCAGTAGCCGGGCGCGCGGTGAAAGTTCAGGCTCATGTGCAAGCCGCGCGCACGGCAGGCGGTCAGGTAAGAATCGATTTTCTCCCAGACCGATTCGTCGGGGTGGAAGTAGTCGAAATCGCGCGTCCAGAAGCGGTAATCGGTGGGAATGCGCACGAAGTTGAATCCAAAGGCAGCCAGGAAGTCGAGGGCGCGCTCATCGGGCGGCTGGGCAGGCCTGCCGCGCCAGGAGGAGAACATCCATAGGAAGTTGAAGCCGTAGTAGGTCATGTTATGTTCTGAATAGAGAGGTCATGTTACAAATGTGCGTTTTCTCTCCGGCCAGGTCGTACATAGCAGGACAGAGAATACTTTCGGTCGGGCTGGCGCGGTATCGGCCAAAGCCAGCACAAATGGGCGGTTCATCGCGAATCAGCCAGCAATCACATGCAGAGCAACCTGGCAGACCGTTTCAGAACTGCCACCGACCATCAAGAGAAACTCGCCGGGTTCGACCACCGGGCGCATGTCTTCGCCCAGGAATTGCAACTGTTCCGGGCCGACCGGGAAGGATACCGCGCGGGTCTCGCCTGGCTGGAGCGTGATGCGCTGGAAGCCTTTGAGCAGTTTCACCGGACGGGTGACGCGCTCGCTTAAGACATCCCGAATGTAGAGTTGCACGACTTCATCGCCGGCGCGCTCTCCCGTGTTGGTCACTTCCACCGTCAGGGTGGCGGTTTCGCCGGGGCGGAGAGTGGCTTTATCCAGGCGCGGTTCGCCATAGGCGAAGGTGGTGTAACTCAGCCCATGCCCAAAGGGGAAGAGCGGTTGTATCTCGCTGAACAGGTAGCCGCGCCGCGCCGAGGGTTTGTGATAGTAATAGGCCGGGATTTGCCCCACCGAACGCGGAAAAGTGATGGGCAGTTTGCCGCCGGGGTTGGTCTCGCCAAATAAAACTTCAGCAACCGCATGACCGCCCTCCTGCCCAAGATACCAGCCTTCGAGAATGGCCGGAACGTGTTCGGCGGCAAAGTTGATGCTGGCGGGGCGCCCGTTGATGAGCAAGAGAATGACCGGCTTGCCGGTGGCATAGACCGCCCGCAGCAGTTCCTCCTGCCTGCCGGGCAGGTCTAGGCTGTCACGGTCGCCCAGGTGATTGACTGACCAGCCCTCGCGGCAGGTTTGTTCGTTGTCGCCCAGCACGAGCAGGACGACATCCGCTTTTTGGGCGGTCTGCACGGCTGAGGCAATCAGTTCCGCGTCCCGCGCCGGGTCGACGGGCAGGACTTCATCCTTCACCCACAGTTCTGCGGCCGTACCGGCGGCTTGGGTCAGGCCGCAGCCTTCGGCGTACAGGATTTCGAGGCTGTCGCCTGCTTTTTGGCGGATTCCATCCAGCACCGAAACCGGCTGCAGCGGGTTGCCGCTGTAGCCGCCCAGCCGCACCGCCGCGGCATTTGGCCCAATGACAGCCAGCGAGCGCAGTTTCGACTTATCGAGGGGAAGCAAGCCGCCCTGGTTCTTGAGCAAGACAATGGACTTGCGAGCGGCCTCCAGCGCCAGAGCGCGGTGTTCGGGACAGTTGGTGATGCGGACGGCGGTTTCTTCGTCCACAAAAGGATGCTCGAACAGCCCCAGCAGGAACTTGACGCGCAGGATGTTTGCCACGGCCGCATCTAGCCGTTCGAGCGGGAATTTGCCCGCCTCGACCGCCTGCTCCAGCGTTCGGAAACACTGCCCCAGTTCGGCATCCACGCCGCTCAGCATGGCTTTTTGCGCCGCTTCGGCGGCATCGGCGGCCACAAAGTGCAGGCGGTACAGGTCGTCCACGCCCCAGCCATCGGAGATGACGAAGCCTTCAAAGCCCCATTCGCCGCGCAACAGGTCTTTGAGCAGCCAGTGGTTGACGTGCGAGGGGATGCCGTTGATTTCGTTGTACGAAGCCATCACCGCCCCGATGTTCGCCTGGCGCACGACCGCCTCGAAGGGCGCGAAGAGTTCCTCGCGCAGGGTGCGCTCGGCGTAATTGGCCGGGGCGCAGTTCGTGCCGCCTTCGGGTTGGCCGTGTGCGCAGAAGTGCTTGGCGGTCGCCAGCACCTTATCGGGCGCGCCGCTGAAGCGTTCCCCCTGAAAGCCGCGCACCGCCGCCACGCCCAGCCGCGCGATGAGATAAGGGTCTTCGCCGTAGGTTTCCTCGGTGCGCCCCCAGCGTGGGTCGCGGGCCACATCCAGCACGGGCGAAAGGACGTAATGCGCCCCGCGCGCCCGCATTTCGCGCGCTACCGCGCTGAAAATGCGCTCGTGCAACGCCGGGTCCCAAGCCGAAGCCAGCCCAATGGCCTGCGGAAAACTGGTCGCTTCGTTTGCCATGTAACCATGCAACCCTTCGCCAAACATCAAGGCCGGAATGCCCAGGCGGGTTTCTTCTCGCAAATAACGCTGCACTTCATTGACAAACCGCACGCTCTGACGGGTATCCAACCCGCGATGATACGAATTGACAATTCCCACCCCATGCGGAAAATTCTGGCGCAAGCGGTTCAGCAAGGGTTGATTGCCGGGCATTTCCAAGCCAAAATCGCTATGCAGTTGGGCGCATTTTTCGGCCAGCGTCATGCGCGCCAGCAAATCGGCGATGCGCTCTTCGACCGGTAGATTTGGGTCAAGATAGGGCCAAGGATGAGACATGCAAACTCCTGCAAAGAAAAAGATTGAAAGGGTGCTATAAACCGTAGTATATTGGGGCGCACATCCGAGAAGGATTTAGAAAGGGTGTGAACGCTCATCAGCTTTTTTAAGCACTACCATCTAAATTCTCTAAAAAATACGCCAGATTTGGGTAGAATTAACCAATTTTGACGACATAAAGAATAAAAATTTGTCATTCTATGTGAATTGTACTATACTATTGTGTGAACGCTCTTATGTTTTTTTCATTCTAAAACAGGAAGAAATGATGCCTCCTAAACCCGATTCCGCTCCCCCCACCCTCGAAGACGTTGCCCGACGCGCCGGCGTTTCGTATCAAACTGTCTCGCGCGTCATCAACAACATGCCCAACGTGGCCCCGCACACGCTGGAAAAGGTGCGGAAAGCCATCGAAGAACTCAACTACCGCCCCAACCGCGCCGCGCGCAGCCTGGTGACCGGCCGCTCGCACGCGGTGCATGTGCTAGTGTGCGATAAATACAACGTGCGCATGATTCCCTCCATGGAAGAAGCCGCCTACACCGCCGGCTATCAATTGCGGCTGACCACCCTGCACGAGACCTACTCCGTGCCAGAACTGCGCCAAAAGTTGAGCGAAATCATCGCCAGCCAGGTGGATGGCTTGCTGCTGGTCATGCCCTGGCGCGGAATGTCGTACGCCGAACTGCTCAAAATCGTCTCCGGCACACCGGTCGTGATTGTCGGCTGCAGCATGGGCTACGAGACCAACTCGGTGCTGATAGACCAGGAATACGGCATGCGTCAGGTTGTGAAACACTTGCTCGATGTAGGACACCGCCATTTTGCCGAAATCAGCGGCACGATTGATAAATACGAAGACGCCCGTATCCGCCACGAAACCTTGCGCGAACTGCTCGGCGCGCAGGGCCTGCAGCCCCTGCTGAGCGAGAGCGGCAACTTCACGATGGATGTTGGCTACGAAATCACCCGCCGCATGTTGGCTGAGCGCGCCAAAGCCCCCTTCACCGCCTTGGTGTGCGCTAACGACGAAACCGCGCTGGGCGCTATCCATGCCATTCACGAGGCCGGGTTGCGCGTGCCGCAGGATATTTCCGTGACCGGTTTCGATGACTTGGATTTTGCCCGGCATTGCACCCCGCCGCTGACCACCGTCCAGCAAGATTACTACGCGCTCGGCACCAACGCCGTTCAGCATCTGCTCTCGCTCATCGAAAATTCACGGCAGGCCCCGCATCAGCGCATCATCTTCCCCAAACTGATGGTGCGCGAAAGCACCGCCCCGCCCCCCGCAAAGTGAGTCTGCATGCCCCCACGCCGCATCCCGCTCTCCTTTCAGGTCGGCCCGACCCCCGAAGCCGCCCGCCTGCCTGAAACGTTCGTCCCTGCCGAAGTGCCAGGCGCGGTGCAACTGGACTGGGCGCGCGCCCAGGGCTGGCCGCCGGTTGAATATCTCCGCACGGAAGCGGGTGAAGAAGCGCATTTCAGCGCCCAGGGCGGCATCGTCCTGGCGCGCGATTACGCCTGGATGGAGCATTCCTTCTGGCTCTACCGCGCCGCGCTCGATTTCCCGCCCCTCGCGCCCGGCGAACGCCTGTTCTTGGTGTGTAGCGGGGTGGATTACCAATGCGAAATCCGCCTGGATGGGCGCACGCTCCACACCCAGGAGGGCATGTTTACGCCCATCGAACTGGATTTAACCGAAGCCGCCCGCCCCGGCGCGCCATTGGAGATTCTCGTCCACCCCGCGCCGCAGTGGCAAGTTTCTCAGCCGGTCAAAGTGGTGACGTTCGCCAAGCCGCTGGTCAGTTACGGCTGGGATTTTCACCCGCGCCTGGTGCCGCTCGGCATTTGGCGCGAGACGTATCTGGAGATTCGCCCGGCCTGTCACCTGCGTTCTGCCGAGACGCTTTATCGCTTGAGCGAGGACCTGCGCCACGCCGAAATCTCTGTAGATGTGGAACTCAGCCAGCCAGGCGATGGATTCATCCGCTGGACGCTCTTCGACCCACAGGGACAGCCTGTCCTGCAACAGGAAGCCCCCTGCTCCGAGGTGCGTCTGACCCTGAAGGCCGCGCTCGACCAGCCCGAACTGTGGTGGCCGAACGGCTTTGGCCCGGCGGCGCTCTACCGCAGCCGGGTGGAATTGCTCGATGAACGGGGGCAGGCGCAGGGTCAGTCCGAAGCGCGCATCGGCTTCCGGCGCATTCGACTAACGACGTACCCCGGTCAGTGGGAAGACCCCGAACTGGAAGTCTTCCCCAAAAGCCGCCACAAACCGCCGCTGACGCTGGAAGTCAACGGGCGGATGGTCTTCGGCAAAGGCTCGAACCTGGTCAGCCCGGATATTTTCCCCGGACGGCTAAGCGTCGAATCCTACCGCCCGCTGCTCGACCTGGCGCAAGAGTCGCACTTTAACCTGATTCGCGTGTGGGGCGGGGCGGTCACACCGCCGGATGAATTTTATGACCTGTGCGATGAGCGCGGGCTGATGGTCTGGCAAGAGTTCCCGCTGGCTTGCGCCCGCTACGAAAACGACCCGCATTACCTGGAAATTCTCGACCAAGAATCGCGCTCCATCATCCGCCGCCTGCGTCACCGCGCCAGCCTGGCCTGGTGGTGTGGCGGCAACGAGCTGTTCAACAACTGGTCGCGCATGACCGACCAAGATTTGGCCCTGCGCCTGCTTGACCGAAATTGCTTTGACCTCGACCCCGGCCGCCCCTTCTGGCCGACTTCGCCCTTGTGCGGTTGGGCGCATGGCGGTTACACCTTCAAACTGGAGGATGGGCGCGAGGTCTTTCAGTATTTCGCCGAAGCGCGCTACATGGCCTACACCGAATTCGGCGTGCCGGGCCTGGCCGATTCGGAAACCATCCGACAACTGATTCCGCCACAGGAACTCTTCCCGCCACGCCCTGGCACGCATTGGGAGGTGCGGCACGGCTTTGACGCCTGGGGCAAAGACGCTTGGCTGCAACTGGACCGCCAGGAATCGTACTTTGGTCCGGCAGAGAGCCTAGAGCAAATGGTGGCGCAAGGTCAATGGCTGCAAGCCGAGGGGTTGCGCTTCGTCTTCGAGGAAGCCCGGCGACAAAAGCCGGTCTGCTCGTTGGCGCTCAACTGGTGTTTCAACGAACCCTGGCCGGCGGCGGTCAACGGCAGCCTGGTCAGATGGCCGGCGCGCCCCAAACCGGCGCTGCGGGCGGTGGCGGCGGCCCTGCGCCCGTCTCTGCTCTCGGCGCGCGTGCCGAAGTTCTCCTGGCGGCCTGGCGAAATTTTCCGCGCCGAGCTCTTCTTGCTCAACGATTCGCTCACCGACCTGCCCGCCGGAGAAGCCCAAGCCACGCTGGTCTTCGGCGAAAGCGAGTTTCTGATGGGCACCTGGCTGCACCCCGGCGCACCTGCCGGGCAAAACCAGCCCGGCCCGGTGCTGGAGTTCACCCTGCCCGCCCTGGCCTTCGACCGCTTCTCGCTCGTCCTGCGCGACCCGGCGCGCCCCGAATGGGAAACGGCCTACATCTTCCATTACCGGCCATGAGACGCTTACGCTTCTCTAGAATTTGTTTGCAAAGCCCGTCCGCGGAACACACAGAATGGACAGAAACGCACGGAAAAAGCATTTCAGACAATCATTTTTCCGCGTTTCTCCGTGTCTTCCGTGTTTTCCGTGTACAAAAAGTGCGCGATACGGAAGCCCCCTTTGCATCCTTTGTGTTTAGTTTTTTGACGCTTGGCCTTCTCCTGCTCGCGGCCTGTTCCCCCGCGCCCGAACCTGCTCCCAGTCCCAGCCCCAGCCCCTCCGCCCCGCCGACTTCTGCTCCCACTGCCACGCAGATTCCCCCCTCGTGGGACGGCCTGGCCGACCCAACGCTCTGGCAGGGTGGCGGCGATTACCTGCTGACGGTGGAAAACGGCGCTCTGCGCGTGCAGGCCAACAAAATCAGCGCCAACGCCTACCTGGAAGCCGTCTTTCCCCCGCTCGACCTGCGCGCCGCGCCCTACGCCAGCCTGACGGCACTCTCCGATATTTCTGCCAACATCACGCTTGGGCTGGTGGACGCCAAGGGCCAAGAAGCCTGGCTGATTGGCAACTACGCCAACCGCGAGATGGCGCACGGGGCGCACCCGCTCACGCACAGTTTCGACTTCTCCGGCGCCAAAATTGACCTGAGCCGCGTCAGTGCCGTGCGCATTGCCTGCAACCGCGGCGGCCCCTCCTGCCGCGCCAATTTTCTCCTCACCGAAATTCACCTGGGCGCAGAGGCCGCCCGTTCCCTGGCCTACGCCCCCCTGCCCGATGTGGAAGTCGTGCTTGGCGATACCCCACTGCCGGTCGTCCCCTTCCCCCTCAGCCGCGATGACACCGCCCAAACCTGGCGCGCCATCTTCCCCCCCAACCTGGTGGCTTCAGGCACGTTTCGGGAGGGGCAATTCGTTTACACCCTCACCGGCCAAGCCGGGCGCGGCACCATCCGATTGGTGGGTGAAAAAGACGGCAAAAGGGTCCACCTCGCCTTCAACCTGACCGTCTCCGAAAACCAGCCGCCCCGCCTGCCCCCAACCGCTGACCAAACCCTGGCAGTGGGCGAAACCCTGGCCCTGCGCCTGACCGGCCTGGATGACGGCGACCCGGCCGCAGCGCAAGCCATCAACCTGCGCGCCGCCAGCGCCGACCCGGCCATCGTGGAGGTTGCCGGCCTGGAACACGATGGCCGCAGCCGCTGGGCAAACCTGGCCCTGAGCGCCAAAGCCGCCGGAACAACGCAAATCACCCTCACCTTGAGCGATGAACGCGGCGGGAGCCTCTCCCAAACCTTTGCCGTCACAGTGTACCCCGAACTCAACCGCCCGCCGTCCTTCGACTTGCCCGCCCTGCTCTCCCTGCCCGCCGACGGCGAACTGCGCCAGCCCATCGCCAACCTCTCCGCCGGGGAGCCGGGCCAGCGCGTGACCTTTACCGCACAAACCGACACCCCCGGCCTGACGGTTTCCATCGAAAGCAATACGCTCGTCCTGCGCGCCGACCCATCCCTGACGGGCGAAGCCCGCCTGACCCTGACCGCCACCGACAACGGCGGCAGCCCGCGCAACCAGGGCAACGCCGCCATCAGCCGCGAAGTGACCGTGCGCCTGCTCCAAAATGCGTTGACCGGCTTTCGCGACCCCTTTGACGGCCCGCAAGTGCCAGCCTCGCTAGCCGGCAGCGGCGAAGGCGCGCACACCCTCGCCATCGAAGACGGCGCCCTGCGGGTGGATGTGGATAAATACGCCACCAACAACCGCTGGGCAGGCCTGTGGTACACCCCGCCCGGCTTGCTCGACCTGAGCGCCAACCCGGTCATCACCCTGCGCATGAAAGCCGACCGCCCAACCGCCATGCTCATCTTCCTGTGGGACGCCGACGACCGCTACAACACCGCCGGCACCGCCACCGTGATTGTGGATACCGACTGGAAGGAATACACGCTCGATTTTTCCGGCAAAAATCTAGACGCCGAAGGCCGCGTGGTGGATTTCTCGCGCCTAAAAGCGCTCCTGTTCAACTTTGCGCCGGGCCAAATGCACCGCGGCACGCTCTGGCTGGATGACATGCGCGTTGGCAGCCAGGCCGCCGTCCGCGCCGCGCCGCCTGCGCTCACCATCCAAGCCCCGCCGCGTCTCACCCTGCTGCCGGGCAGTGCCGCCACAGAAACGGTGAGCATTTCCGGCCTGTTGGGCGAGGAAACGGTCGAATTGACCGACGCTGCGCCCGGCCTGTTGACCCAAGCCCGCCTGATTCCGCAAGGCGAGGGGCGCTTTCTGCTCACGCTCCAAACTGCCGCCGCGAAAACCGGCTTCACCCGCCTGAAAGTGACCGTCCAAGCCCGCGATGGCCGCCGCGCCGAAAAATTCGTGGATGTCATCGTCCCCGACCTGCCCCCCGCCGAGACCCTGACCCTCGACCGCGCCACCCGCTACCAAGTGATAGACGGCTTCGGCGCGTTTCTCGGTTCGGGCGTTTGGCCGCGCGATAAGCAAGACCTGAACCTGCCCTTCGTGCAAGACCTGAACATCACGGTTGCCCGTTTTGGAATCATTGATACCGACTTCGAGCCGCGCAACGACAACGCCAACCCCTACGTCACCGATTTCGATGCCTTCGACCGCCGCGCCCTGCCGCTCGATTGGATGCGCCGCCTGAAGGCCGAAAGCGCCATAGACAAGTACATTCTCACCGTCTGGAGTCCGCCGGATTGGATGAAAAAAGGCCGCACGCGGGCCGCTATCAGCGGGTCGGGCGAGAATTTTGTGGAAGAACGCTACTACGAGGAATACGCCGAGTTCCTGGCGGCGATTGTACAAATCGTAAAAGAGGAGACCGGGATTGAACTGTATGCCATTTCCGTGCAAAACGAGCCGCAGTTCAACGAGCCGTATGCTTCAGCCCTGCTCCCGGCGGATAAAATGGCGCAGGTGCTGGCGGTGGTCTCGCGCCGCTTCCAAGCCGAGGGCCTGCGGACGAAACTCTTCGCCCCCGAAGCCTTGCCCCAGCAAAAAGGGATTGACGATTACATCGCTGAGATAGACCGCCTGGCCGAAGCCAGCCAGGGGACCGACATCATCGCCATTCACAACTACGATTCGGATGGAATCAACGTGGGCGGGGCCGGAGCGCAAGAATGGGCTGATATGTACGCCTGGGCGAATGCCACCCGCCCGCGCCGGATGTGGATGACCGAAACCAGCGGCCACCCGAATACCTGGTCGGGCGCGACCCTGCTCTTTGGCAACATCTACAACGCTCTGGCCTATGGCAATGCCTCGGCCTGGGTGTGGTGGACTCTGGCGGAGACTTCCGGCAACGCGCAGTTTGGATTGGTGGTAGATAACCAGCCGACGGCGCGCTACGCGGTGTCACGGCACTTCTACCGCGCCATCCAGCCCGGCGCAGTGCGCATTGGGGTGACCGCCCCGGCTGACTTGCTGGCGCTGGCCTTTGAAAATCCCGACGGCTCGATTGTCCTGGTGATGTATAACAAAGGCAAAGCCCGCCTGGTCACCTGCCCCTCAACAAGCGTTGTGTCCCAAGCCTGGTTCTCGCACGAGGGTTTGCTCAGCCGCCCGGCGCAGCGCAGCCCCAACGGGGTGCTCCTGCCTGCCGATGCGGTGCTGACGCTGGTCTGCGGGCCGTGACCGTGAGATTAATCTTGCGATGGCAACAACCATCTGCCCACAGCGCGCGCCCCGCCGGTCAAACCGGCCAATGTCCCAAAGCCAATCAAGTGTAGGAAGAGTACAATCCCGGTCGCTATGAGAAAAGTCCGTTCAAGCTGCCGGATGTAGAAAGCAACCCCCACGAAAGGCTCACCCTGCAGCAAATGGCCGATTAGCCAATCAATTTGTCCACGCTCCACGATGGCAAAGGTTAGAAAGCCTGCAAACGATTGGGCTGTTGCCAAGATAGAAAAGGTCAAAGCAGCCCCCCACTTGGCCTCGGCTGTTTCCTCAATTCTTATCCCTTTTTGGATTTCTGGCGCGCCCAGCAAGCCCATCAACAACGCAAGCGCAGAAAACCCTATCAAAAAAGTCCAGGCCAATCCTTCAACCGGCAAAGAGAAGTTGTCAGTTGGTTGCCAGGGGCCGATATTCATGATTTGTTCCAGCACAGGCCAAGCAAACAAGAAAGCAAATAGTCCCCATGCTGCAAACCAGAGTATCCACCCCGCCCAGTGAAGCGGTTGATAGCGGCCTACCCGGCGCAATAGCCAGCCCAAGGTCACCATTAGTGGAATAGCCCAGAGAACCAAAGTAATCAGATAAATAAGATTTAGGCGGAAAGCGATTGCCAAATTTAAGTTCGCCGACTGAGTGACCAAGAGAGCAAACGCAGACTCATCTTGCGCAAAGTTCACTCTGCTGACTTGACTGTAAAAGATTTCTGCAAAGGATGGCATGAAGGACAAGGCCCAGGCAGTAAGCAACGCACCGTTGAGGGTCAAAGCATAAGCTGGCAAGCGGTTTCTCCAACCCTGCGGTTCCGGTTCGGTTCCCCAACCTTCCTGGTCGAGAACAGACGAAAACCAACCACCCAATCCACCGATTAGCGCTGGCCAAAAAAGACAAAGCCCTAACCACTGCAAAATGCCAGCCCAAGTCAGTGCAGCGATGAAGTAGATGGCCCAAACGCCTTCTGGCTCGGTTAGGGATTGCGTTGCCGTTTCAAGAACAAAGCGCTGTGCCTGAAGCGTAAGCCAAAACTGAAGAGGATAGAGATACAGAATCGCACCAATGCTCAAACCACACAGCGCGCCCTTGATGAAGCTAGCATTTTTCCCTGTGGCCCATGACCAACGCGCCGCCACCCAGCCGGCAGTGAAAATAATGAGAGCAATCGCTAGCATTATGCCGAGTTCAAGCCATACGCGTTGCGTGTCTGGAATATTCAACCAGGATACCACGCCGGGCAAGTTCCAGGTTGCCAGGTTTATGGCTATCCACATTCGCGCAAGCACGGCACTGAACAAACCGCCCACGACAGAAGGAAGAAGAATGCGCATATTTTCCTCGCTCTGCACTCTACGCTGGTCACCCAATACTTTGTTTTAGACACAGATTCAAGCGGAAAACACGCTTTTTGTGCGCGTTCATCTGCATTATGGAATGTGCCGATGATGGACACTAACAAAAGCATGCATAATTTTACAACCGATGCATCGGGTTTCATCCCCTGCTGCCTATGACGTCTTAAAGATGAAAATCAAATCGTTAACGTTTGTACCGGTCGGGCCGGGCAAGAGTAAATCGCCGAGGGCAGAGAAGTACGAATAGGCATCATTGTTGTTGAGAAAAGAAGCAGGGTCCAGGCCAAGGGCCAGGCCGCGCGAGAGAGTTTCTGGGCTGACAACTGCACCTGCCGCATCGGTGGGCCCGTCTTCGCCATCGGTGGCCAGGGTGACAAGCAACGCGCCAGGCTGCGCGCTCAGGGATGAAACGGCGGCGAGGGCCAGTTCCTGGTTGCGTCCGCCTCGTCCGCTGCCGCGCAGGGTGACGGTGGTTTCGCCGCCTGCAATCAGACAGAAGGGAGGCGAAAGGTCTTCTTCCGCAAGATGGTCGCATAATTGCTGAGCGACCTGGCGAGCTTCTCCCTGCCAGGTATCCCCCAAAAAGCGGGGCTGAAAACCTTCACGAACGGCTTGAGCAAGCGCGGCCTCGGCTGCCAAGCGGTTGCTGCCAACAATGACGTTTTGTACGCGCTCAAAGAGTGGCTCACCGGGTTTGGGGGTTTCGGGCGCGGTCTGCAGGATGTGCAAAATGGCCGGGGGAGTTGTTTCAAGCAATTGGTATTTGTGTAAAACAGACAGTGCATCTGCACGGGTGGAGGGGTCGGGAGCGGTGGGGCCGGAGGCAATGGTTTCGAGCAGGTTGCCAACCACATCGGAGAGAATCAGGCTAACAACCTGCGCCGGTTCTGCCAGGCGCGCCACCCCGCCCCCCTTTAATTCATCGAGATGGCGGCGCAGGGTGTTGATTTCATCAATGCGCGCACCACAGGCCAGCAGCGAGGCAGTGAGTTGTTGCAGGTCATCGAGTGTCAGGCCGGGGCGCGGGGCGCTCATCAGGGCGGAGCCGCCACCGGAGATGAGACAAATCAATAGGTCATTTTCTTTCAGGCCAGAGACGAACGTGCGAGCTTTTTGCCCGGCCAGCAAGCTGTTTTGGTTGGGAACGGGATGCCCACCGGGCTGAAGGATGACGTTGGGGGGCAAGTGGCGGGTTTGTTCTTCAGAAAAGGTTTTGGGGATGAGCAGAGTGTGGGGCGCGCGGTCGGAGAGTAACTCCAGCAGGGGTAGGGCCATGCCCAAGGCGGCTTTGCCCAGCCCTAACAGGCGAATCTCGCCAATTTTGGTCAGGTCGTAAGGCCGGTCGGCAACCCAGAGCGTCTCTCCCTCGCGCCGGACGAAGCGCCGGACGGCTGATTGCGGTGCGACGGCTTGGATGGCCGCAGCGAGAATGCGCTGAATGGCATCGCCCTGTGGATGATGGCGCAGGGTATGGGTTTGAAAGGCAGCGGGCGTGAGCATGGCTAGAGCAAGAAGGGAACTGGGTTAAAGCGCAGGCTTGCATCCCAAGCGGCCTTCAGGCGGCGCATCAAGTGAAGCGATTCGGGCTGGTAGAGTGGTTCGCTGGGGAACTCGCCAGCGAGGGGCAGCAGGTAGCCCCCAAGTTCACGCGCGCGGGCCACAAGGGGGGTGAGAGCGGTTTGCCAGGATAGGTAGAGTAGGCCGCTGGCGAGGTCGGCCATGTAAGGCTGCGTGCCGGTCGAGCCGTTTTGGAGGAAGGCAGGCAAGTCTTTGGGAGCCAGTCCTAGGCGCAAGAGGCGTTCGGCGGGGTTGTTTTGGGCGATTTGGGTTTGCGTGCGCATCCAGGCGGCCCATAGGTCATTGCCTAGCGGCGTAGCCGATTCGGGCAGGGGCGCGGGGGCGTTGTGTTCTCGCAAGATGGTGTGCACTTGTTCGATTTCGGCTGTGACATCTTGCGGAAGGCCTTCAACGGAGTAGACGAGATGCCAAGGGGCGGTTGAAAGTCCAGTGATGTTGTGACACAGGAGCAAGGCCGAGGCATTCAGGGCGATTTGGAGCAAGGCACGCCCCATTTCTATTGCAAGTGGCAGGCTCTCGAAGGGAATTGCCAGGGTTCGGCGGGCACGCGGCAGGGGCGCAAGTTTGAACGTTAGGTCGGTGAGCAAGCCCAGCGTGCCAAATGAGCCGACGAAGAGTTTGGGCAGGTCATAGCCGGCGACGTTTTTAACCACCGGGCGCCCGGCGCGGATGAGCCGGCCATCCGGCAGGATGACGGTGGCTGCTAATAGCAAGTCGCGCAGGCCACCGTAGCGCATGCGGAGAGGGGCATTGTAGTTGGTGGCGGTGATGCCGCCCAGGGTGGATTGCGGCCAAGGGGAAATGAGTGGGAGCCACATGTTGTCGCGGGCTAGTTCGGCCTGAAGTTCTTGGAGCGGTTGACCGGCGCCGACGGTGATGTAGAGGTCTTCGAGAGCGTATTTGTAAATTCCACGCAAGTGGTGGGTTGCGAGGGTTCGGACGGCAGGGGGAAGGCTGGTGGATTTGGTGCCGGCGCCCCGAATGCGCAGTGTGGCCGGTTGAGAAGTGAGCGCGCGCAAGAGTTCAGCGGCTTCTTCGGTCGTGGCAGGGGCTAGGTCAGAGGGCAGAGAAAGGTTTGGGGCGGGGGAGGCCGGTTCGAGCGCGGGGCGCATGCCCTCAGCGGGTAAGATTTTGCCTGGGTTGAGGATGTTTTGCGGGTCGAAGACGTTTTTAATGTCCTGCATTACTTGTAATTCGAGCGGGCTGTACATGAGGGGCATGAAGGCGCGTTTTTCAATGCCCACGCCATGCTCGCCGGTGATGCTGCCGCCCCGCCCAACGCAGATTTCCATGACTTGCCGTCCGGCCTGGTGAACTCGTTCCATGAGAGTGGGGTCGGATGGGTTTTCGATAAGGATGAAAGGGTGCAGGTTGCCATCACCGGCATGGAAGACGTAGGCAACACGCAGGCCCAGGGAATGACATACGGCGTTGATGGCTTGCAGGGCATCGGCCAATTGGCTGCGTGGAACGGTGCCATCCAGTAAGTAATAGGCCGGGGAAAGGCGCGCCATAGCGCCGGCGGCGCTTTTGCGTCCATACCAGATGCGGTCGCGTTCTTCGGCGCTTTGGGCCACGCGGATTTCGCGGCGCGTGAAGCCCTGCACAATGCCGACGATTTCCTCCATTTGCGGGTCGAGGCTGGCAGGGTAGCCATCTACCTCGATGATGAGCGCAGCGCCGGCTTCGGTGGGCAAACCAGCATGGGCATAGGATTCGATAATGCCCATCATGCTCTGGTCCATAAATTCCATGGTGGCGGGGGTGAGGCCGCGCGCGATGATAGCCGAGACGGCGTTGCCGGCATCGGCGATGGTGTCGAAGGCGGCCATCATGGTTTTGACGGCAGGCGGGTTACGCAGCAGGCGAAAGCTGGCTTGAGTGATAATGCCCAACGTGCCTTCGCTGCCGGTGAGCAGGCCACAGAAGTCGTATTCGGGGTAATCAAGGGCGCGCCCGCCGAGTTGGATGAGGCGACCATCGGCTAAGACGACTTGCAGACCGGTGACGTAGTTGGTGGTGACGCCGTATTTGAAGCAATGCGGACCACCCGCATTTTCGGCCAGGTTGCCGCCGATGGTGGCAGAGCGTCCGCTGGCGGGGTCGGGGGGAAAGTACAGGCCGCTTTTTTTGACGAATTCATCCAGTTTGAGATTGACCATGCCCGGTTGGACGATGACGCTGCGCCCGGCAGGGTCGAATTCGAGCAGGCGGTTGAACTGTGAAAATTCGAGGATGATTCCGCCCTGGTGCGCCACCGCACCGCCTGAAAGACCGGTGCCGGCTCCACGCGCGACGATGGGTAGGCCATGTTCTGCCGCCAGACGGATGGCTTTCTGGACATCTTCAACAGAGCGGATGAGCAGGACGGCATGGGGGGTGCCGCGGTCGTTGGCGGCATCTACTTCGTACGTGAGGAGTTCAACCGGCCGGGTGAGGAGCTGACCAGGGGGAAATGCTTGGGAGAAGGATGCGAGCATAGGAACTCCAGTTTGTAGGGAACACGACTTAGTCGGCGGCGTAACTTTCGTCCAGGACTTCGACGACGTGGCGAACGCGGGCCTTCAGCCCGGCGCGGCGCACACCAGCAATGAGTTGCATGTAGCAGCCGGTATTGGAAGTGACAATCAGGTCGGCACCGGTGGCGGCGATGTCTTCCATTTTGGCATCGAGGATGGCATTGGCGGTATCCACCTGGGCAATGTTGTAGACGCCCGCGCTGCCGCAGCAACGGTCGGGGGCCGAGAGTTCGATAAGTTGTAGTCCGGGGACCATTTTGAGCAAGTCGCGCGGTTGGCGGATGACTTTTTGTCCGTGCCGCAAGTGACAAGAATCGGAGTAGGTGGCGCGGGCTTCGATGCGGCCTCGGGGTGGAACGCGCAAGTTGGCGGCCAGAAATTCGTTGACATCGCGCACTTTGGCCGAGAATTGGCGGGCGCGTTCGGCATAGAGGGGGTCATCCGCCAGCAGATGAGGGTATTCTTTGAGAGAGACGCCGCAGCCGCCGGCATTGTTGAGGATGGCCTCGCATTCTCCGACGGCGAGGAAGACGTCTATGTTTTGGCGAGCGAGTTGACGGGCAAATTCTTTGTCACCCAGGTGCAATTGGGCTGCGCCGCAACAGGTCTGGTTGGGTGGGGCTAGGACTTCGTAGCCGTTGTGCTGTAAGACGCGGATGGTGGCAGCGTTGACAGCGGAGAGGAAGCCTTCTTGAATGCAGCCGGTGAAGAATAGAATGCGTCCATGAGGGTTCTGACGCGCTGGGAGAAGCCGCCCGAGCGGCGTGAATTTGAGTTGAATAGGCGGCAAGATGGCTTCCATGGCTTTGAGCGTTTTGGGTAAGAAGTTGAGTGTGCGTATCAGGTGTTGTAGGCGCAGTTTTTCATAGAGCCACATCAGGTACGCGAGACCCTTGAGTAAGCCCGGTTTGACCATCAGTTGCTTTGTTCCCAGCCAGCGCAAGAAGCGCTCGGCTAGGCCAGGCTGTCGGTTGCGCTCGACCACGAGGCGGGCTTCTTCCACTAAAGCGCCATATTGCACGCCGGATGGGCAGGCCGTTTCGCAGGCGCGGCAGGCCAAGCAGAGCGAGATGTGCTGTGTGAAGGTTTCACGGAATTCTTCTGTCTCCAGGCGGCCTTCGGAGGCGGCTTTCATCAGCGCAATTCTGCCGCGTGGCGCATCCATTTCCACACCGAAGACAGCGTAGGTAGGACAGGCTTGCAGGCAGAGACCACAATGGATGCACTGGGAGAGTTTCTTTTGGTAATTGGGAGTGCGCAACAAATCCAGGTTTCGAATCATGGGCAATCTCCTATCAGTGACGGGCAGCCCGTACAAACAAAAATTGATTGGCCATCATGCAGTTTTAAGATTAGACGCAGACTATCCACCGAGGAAGGCGGACAATGAGCGTGTTGTTGCAAGAAAGCACAGAAAAATTCGTGTTTTGCAGGTGAATTCGCGTCCAAAAAACAAAGTGTCGGGTGGCCAAAACATTGAACACAGCAGATTTCGGTTTCAGTTACCAAATAAATACCGTGAGATGTTGAAGAAGAAGCCTTTGGTCGGATCGGGTGTTAGACCACCGGCTAACCAGAGATAGACAAAGAAGCCGTAGAATAACGCCATGCTCACGAGGGTCAATCTCCGCCAGAGCGGAGGCCGTAAGGCAGAGGGCAGCAGGGTCGTGTTGACGTACAGAATGTGTAAAGAGGTCAATGCGGCAGCAATACCAGCCATGTTCGCGCCGAGTTGCAGCAGGATAATCGGTTCGGTCAGGCGCAGGGCAATCAATCCCCAGATGACCGCTACCGTTAGAATGCCGTAATATACAAAGCGCACATCGTTCCGTTGCCACAGGCGCATGCGCCGACTGCCTGTCCACAGGATGTCTGTCACGGCGCGCACCAAGCCTTCTAAGATGTCTAGTTGGGTTTTGAACAAGACCCAGGCCCCCATCAAGGCCAACAAAAAAGCTAAGATGGGTTCACCGCGTGTTTGAAAGGCATAAGCCAGTTCCGCAGCAATGGCCGTGCTGCGAATATCGGCCCCGTGCGGCAGGAAGGCGCGGTAGAGCAAGGCAGGTAACATCATGCCGAGCAATCCACCGGCAAAAAACACGGCCCATTGGTCAATTGAGGCAATGCGCCACCAGGCTTTCCAACGTCGCAGGTTTTCGATGGTAAGGGGGAAGACACTGCCGCTGTGCGCCAACTGTACTTTACGACCCCCGAATGCAGCCGGAATAAAGCCTGTGATGCCCGCCATGCCCAACCCTTTATCACGCGCCCAATTCGAGACCATCAGGTTGACCATACCGCCTGCGCCGGAATAGGCAGCAAAGGCACTGAGAAGGAACCAATCGGCGCCGGTAGGCAAAAAAACAAATTGTCGGGCGCTGATGTCATAGCCAAAGAAGCCTAACGCTGCTTCGGCCCAATGGGTTGGCGCAAGCAAGAACAAGCACAAGACCAGCAGCCCGAATAGGATGAACGTAACAAGAATCCAGTTTAAGATTTCAAGGGTACGTTCAATACGTTGGCCCACCATCAAAATCATGATGCAAGCCAGAAAAGTGGCTGTCCCCAGCCAGTAAATGGTTTCGCTATCGCCCGGGCCGGCCATGCGCCCCATAAACAGGTAGAAGATGGCACCGGCGGAAGTTCCTGCCCAACCCGGCCAACCGACTTGAACAAAATAGAACAAGGCGTAAAGGACGGCCCAAAAGTTGGAAGAGGGCCAGGTGCGCATAAAGCCGGTCAGCGCAGGTTCACCGGTATAGAGGGTGTAGCGGATAAGTTCGGTGTTGAGAACCGTTTGCAGAAAGATGGCAACTAGTGTAACCCACAACAGGGTCA
Source organism: Anaerolineae bacterium (assembly GCA_003130845.1). GTDB lineage: Bacteria > Chloroflexota > Anaerolineae > Anaerolineales > Villigracilaceae > UBA5195. Next base: position 14,311 of record QEXW01000075.1, on the reverse strand, counting down.
GGCCATACTTAACGAAGACCGCCGGCCCTAGAAGCCATTCGCCGCTCCCAATAGAAACACCGAGGATGACTACGCCAGGTCCTAAAGCACTGAAGATATTCCACGCATTAAGCACGGGTGGGGATGGCAAATCAGCAGTTTGCCAGGCAGCCAGGCCGGTGCGGGTTTCGGGAGAGGATGACATAGCAGCAGAGCAAAAAGCGGTGAATAGCCGGCAGGAAAGGGATAAAGCTGCGAAATCAGTCCGCTTGTGTGCGTCAAAACGTTAATTTGGAGTGTAGCACGAGGCGCAAGGACTTCCAATTCGGCGTGGGGATGAATTTGGGAACGATATTTAGACACTGCTGAGAACTAGTTCTTGCTGCTCTTCTGGCGCGCCAGACGGGCGGCTTCGTGTCGTGTGGCAACATGCAGCTTTTGCAAAATGGAACGCACGTGTGATTTGACAGTATAAACACTCACTGTAAGTTGGCGGGCAATTTCACGGTCAATCAAGCCGCGTGCCACTAGAGTCAGCACTTCGCGTTCACGCGGAGTGAGCAGTTCATCCGAAACACCTGTCTCGGAGAGAGTCTCAGAGGGTGCTAAACGGCGAAACTCTTCCAGAATGCGCGAGGCCAGCAAAGGATTAATAGCCGCTTCACCTTGATAGGCAGCATGAATCATCTCGATAAGCTGTGCCGTGCGGATGGTTTTAAGCAGGTAGCCTTGCGCACCATAACGCACAGCATCGAATAATTTTTCATCTTCGTCATGCACAGTGAGCATGACAATCCGAGCTTCAGGTAGGTCTTGTTTGATTTGGCGAGTGGCTTCTAGTCCGTTGGTGCCAGGCATGCTGACATCCATCAGAATCACATCAGGATGTAGTTTGCGTGCCATGACGACTGCTTCCAGCCCATCGCTCGCTTCGCCGACCACTTCCATATCCGATTGGCTGTTAAGCACACTGGCAATGCCCTCTCGAAATAAGGCATGGTCATCTACGAGCAAAATGCGAATTTTGTTCATGCGGGCTGCTCCAACGGCCAAGTCAGGGTCACTAAAGTTCCCTGTCCAGGGGAAGATTGAATATTCACTTCTCCACCAATCCGTGCTGCACGAGCTCGCATAATGCTCAGGCCAAAATGCTCGCTGCTTTCTTGAGGCAGGGCTTGGGGCCAAAATCCGATACCGTCATCACGCACCGTTAATACCAGATGGTTATCGCAGCGAGTACATAAGAGCCAGGCATGTTGTGCCTGACCATGTCGTGCGGCGTTGAGCAAGGCTTCACGTGCAATGCGGGTCACATGGGCCACCGCATCCGCCTTCAGACGTATCTCCGCTTCTTGAGGAGATTGAAAGAGAATCTGTAATTTGTTCTGGGGCAAAATTTCAGCCAGCATCTCTTCTAGCGATACCCGCAAAGAGCGGGAGGGGGAAGGGGTTTCGCGCAGTTCAGAGATAAAGGTTCGAATTTCGCGCGAGGCGTGTTCCAATACTTCGCGTTGATGGGCAAGTTCTTGCGCCATTCTAGGCAATCCCTGAGCAAGGGCTTGGGCTTCCAATTGGTCTGCTTTGAGATAAAGATAGCCTAGGGTTTGAAGTAAGCCATCGTGCAGGCCAGCACCAATCCAACTACGCTCCTGCAAAGCAGCCATCTGTTCGGCTTGGCGCCGAATTTCAGCAATCAGGCGGGCATTTTCAATTCCGATGCCAATTTGTTGGCCCAATGCGGTCAGAACGGTCAATTCCTCAGCGGTAAAGGTGCGTTTTTCGGTTGTCATCACATCCAGCACACCCACAATCGAAGCATGGGCTTCGATAGGAACAGCCACCAGGCTGCGAATTCCTTCCTGCAGAGCAGCTTGCTTAACCCGTTCCGGTTCTTGTTGTATATCTTCAATGACCATCATTTCTCCGCGTAGTAATGCCTGTCCAGTCATGCCCTCCCCTTTGGCCAAAACACTGATGGCACGGCGAAATTCATCACTCAAACCAAAGGAGACGGCCAACGTAAGCGTTTGTGCCGATTCGTCCGTCAGCCACAAGCCTCCGCACTCTGCGCCAACGGTTTGTAAGGCTTGATCAAGTGCGGTAAACAACATTTCGGTCAGGTTCTGGGCACTTCCAGCAGCGGCGACCACCCGCGATAGCGCCGTAATCTGCCGAGTACGCCCGGCAACGCGCTGTTCCAATTCGCGGGTATAGTTGGCAGAGCGTTCACGGGCAGCACGCAATTCCAAGCGCATCTCTTCAAAACTGCGCGCAGCGTCTTGGTAATCGTGGCTTTCGCGCAAACGGATGGGGGTATCTAAGTCACCGGAGGCAATGCGCGAGGTGACTTGAATGAATTCTTCCAGTGGTTTGGCAACCAGTTCTTCGGTGAACCACAGCCCAATCAGCAAAAAAGCCGTTGTGCTGATGAACAAAGCGGCAAACAAACCACGCACCATCCCTAACTGGTCGGCCCGGCGCACAGTGAGATATGCGATGAGTTCTGACAAGATGGAATCGAAGCGTGTTTGCTGATTTCCCGTTTCGGCCAAGTCAAGCATTTGCTGTAGTAAGGCAACGGTCTTGGGGTCGCTTTCAGCCGGGAACACGAACAGCCGATTTGGGTCGAGGTTAAGTTGACCACCCTGTAAGAGTGCACGTACAACCTGCGCAGCACGCGGCGAGGGTAGGGCTTCGTTACGCAGCGGTTGCAAGGCTTGAACTTGTGCCAGCGCCAGCTCTGCGCTGCGGTTCATCCAGGCCGCGGCGGCGAGGGTACTGACCACTAGAAGAGAGATGCCGCCAAAAAAAATTAATCCAATCCGAGTCCGTACCGCTCCAGCAGGAATCAGATTACGCAGAAAAACAAACAGACGGCGAATGATACGCGCAGCGGGCATGGTTGGGGTTTATACAATCTCGCCACGAATGACGCGAGCGGGGTCGCAGCGATATGCTCTTGGCTTCGCGCCATTCGTGGCAGAGAACGTACAAAGTAGGGAGCCGATTGACCGTTATCCCTTCACTCAGCAGCAGTTCAATCAGAAATCTTTGTGCCAAGCACCTCCAGGAACTTGGCGAGCCAGGCCGGGTGGGCTGGCCAGGCGGGAGCGGTGACCAGATTGCCATCAACCACTGCCTGGTCAACACGGATGTCGGCGTATTCGCCACCGGCAATGGTCACTTCGGGCCCAACCGCCGGGTAGGCCGATACCTTGCGCCCCTTCACCACGCCTGCGGCCGTCAGCACTTGCGCGCCATGACAAATCGCCGCCACCGGCTTGTTCGCCTCGAAGAAATGTCGGGTGATTTCCAACACGCGCGGCGTTAGGCGAATATATTCCGGAGCGCGCCCGCCAGAAATGACCAACGCATCATAATTGGCGGGGTCAATCGTATCAAAGGTAGCATTGAGCGTGAAGTTGTGTCCCGGCTTCTCGCTGTAGGTCTGGTCACCCTCAAAATCGTGAATGGCCGTGCGGATTTTCTCTCCTGCTTTTTTGCCCGGGCAAACGGCGTGAACGGTGTGTCCAACCACTTGCAAGGCCTGAAACGGCACCATCACTTCATAGTCTTCGGCGAAATCGCCAACCAATTGAAGGATTTTTTTGGACATGCTTTGCCTCCTGTCGGTTGAATGAAAAACTTAGGCGAAAAAATTTGGGACTTAAACACTATAGCATGTTTTACAAATTTCGCGCATGGTTAAAAAGACGATTTTTGGTGGTTCTATTTTCTCTCGTTCTGGGAGAGAGAGGGGTTGCATTGAAAAACCCCTCTCCCAATGGAAGAGGGGACAAGCCTGAGGCAGAAAGGGTCTAGAATTTGACCAGCGGGTTGCCGGTGAGGAAAACGCTCAGGAAATTGATGAAGAAAAACCCAAAGAACAAGATGTTAATCACCAACGCCACGGTGCTCCACCAGGGTGCTTTGGCCGGCTTAGGGAGTTTCGAGTTCAGGTAAATCATGGCTGCCGGGAAGATGATGGCCGCAAAGTTCGCCATGTTGGCTGAGATTTTGAGTAGCTCGGTGGGCAAGGCCAGGTGAATGATGATGCCAATGATGATGATGAAGGCCAGCGCTACCGGATAGTAGAATTTACGCACATCGCCGCCGGTCCACTCATGCAGCTGGGGAAACATGCTATAGGCCGAATCCGCGGTGTTGCGGATGAGCATTTCCAAAATGGTAGCCTGGGTCTTGAAAAGGGTGAAGGCCCCCACGGCCAGCGTCAAGTAGAATAGCCAGGAGCCATACAGGCGTCCCAACTCGGTGGCGGCGTACACCGGCATGTTCGCGGTTGTGGCTTCTGCCGCACCGGGGGAAGTCGCTAGGTGCGCCACAAGCAAGCTGGGAATGAACATGCCAAGCAAGGCGCCAATGAAGAACACACCCCATTGGTCAAGCTGCAAGAAGCGCCACCAGCGATTCCAGAGTTGGGCGTTCTTTTCATTCTCACGGAAAGTAACGCCCGAGGTCTTCACTTCGGATTTTTCACCGCCAATCAGCCCGCTGATGAAGCCGACGCGATGCCCCATGCCGTAACCTTTATCACGGTAGTAGTTAATCAACATAAAGTTGAAGCCCGCACCAAAACCGGTATAACCAATGATGGCACCTAGTAAGGTAATGTCCATCCCTTGTGGAATTGGCGCCGGAATGACCGCCGAAGCCAGTGCCGTTCCCCACTTGGTAAGCGGCACAACAGCAATCGCCATGACAACAACAAAACCCAGAACGAACCACACCGCAAAAGTATTGAAGACTTCTAGCGTGCGTTCAATTTTCTTGCCAAACATGTACATGACAAACGAGAGAATCATCAATCCGATGCCGATGATGCGCACGGTCTCCAATTGAGTGGGGTCTTTCATGTTGGCAGGCTGACCAGCCAAGAGAGCATACAGGCTCTGTCCCGCCGAGGAGGCCCATCCGCCCCAAATCCAACCTAAGTAGATGATGAGCAAGGTGAGCGGCACCCAAAGCGCTTTGCCAGGCGGCAGACGCATAAACGCCACCGAGGGAACTTCACCGGTGGCGACTGTAAAACGGGCAACTTCGATGTTGTAGATGGTTTGCAAGATGGCGGAGATGGTAATGAGCCAACCAATGCCCATAAAGCCGTATTTGGCAAACGCCAACGGCCCCAACAACCATTCGCCGCTTCCAATGGAAACGCCCAGGGCAATCATGCTCGGCCCAAGCACATACTTGATAACGTTCTTCCAATCTAGCACAGGCGCATGGAAGACTTCTTCAGGGGTGGGCAAATCATCCAGTGGCAGAGCCGGCCGGCTGACGCCGATTTGCAATTCTTCTTTTGCCATTTTGTCTCCTCCGGGGAATTTGGGATGCTGGAAAACAGGAAAAGCAAAGCGACCAACGAACGGTTCTCTTGCGCATAGCACCTTTTTGGTTATAAGGTGACCAGAGCATGAGCACCTTTCGTTGACCTATCGTAACAAGCTTTTATTCCACATTCCAATTCCTCGGCGAGGGGAAAAGACGAATGATTTTAGAATGAAAATCCCAGGAAAAGAACTAGTTCTTCAAAGGCTTAATCTGGCCAGTTGATTAGATGCGCTTGCCAGGCGCGAATCAGGTGGTCTTCGAGAATTTCGACCTCGGGCGAGGGGAAGGCGCCGCGCTGCTCGTTGACCGTGATGAACTCCTCCACGCCCTGGCGCAGGGGCAGCCAGCGGTAATCGGGGAAATCTTTTTGGAAGGCTTCCAGCGAAAAGGCCATGTTGACGCGGTAGAGGTGGTAAATCGTCCCCATGGCTTGCACGCCGGGGAAGCGTTCGATGTATTCCGGCGGGATGTAAACCCGCTCCGGGTTCACGCCCAGCGCTTCGGTGAAGAGCGAGAGGTATTCATCGCGCGTCAGGCAGGTTTCGGCGCTGAGGGTGTAGCCCTTTCCGGGGGCTTTTTCATCCCCGATGATGCGCCCGGCCATGCGCCCCACGTCATAGCCCCAGCCAACGTGCATGAGACCGTTGCCATCGCCGGGGACGAGAATCGGCAGGTTGGCTTTCATCTTCGGCACGGTGCGCAAGCCCCAATCCCGAAACAGCATGGGGCAGAAATCCGGCCCAATCGAAAGCGAAGGCCTGCCAATCGTCACAGGGAAACCTTCCTTGTGCCACTTGTCCTCGTAAAAAAGTTCAATGGCGCGTTTCTTTTGGGCGTACTCGCCGATTGCCGGGCGAAATGCGTCGCTTTCGCGGAAGGGAATGCGGGCAAGCGGGTAGCCGTACACATCCACCGTGCTGAGGAAGAGCAGGTGACGGATTCTGCCGCGCAGGATTTCATAGAGCGCTTTGGCTTCCGCCAACTCAAAGCAGATGGTATCTATCACCAGTTCGGCGCGGAAATCCACGAAGGCGCGCCGAAGCGCTTCAGCGTCGCGGCGGTCGCCTTCGTAGAACGCAACATCGGGATAGGTTTGTTGTTTGGCCGCCGCGCCGCGGGTGTACACCGCCAGGTCATAGCCGCGTTCCAGCAAATAATCCAGCGTACCGCGCGAGATGTTGCCGGGGCCGCCGATGAGAAGAACCTTGGTCATAGGGTCTCCGTAAACGATGGAGTCCAAAGCCTGCCGACTTTGGACTCCGTTTTCTCAAGGATTGTATGGCTCGGAGAAGTGATACGTCCCGGCCACGAGTTCATGCCTTTCGCCACTGCCGGGCAGAGTGAGCGTGGCGTGGGCGTTGGGCGGGATGGTCACGTCCCATTCGAAGCGTCCGTTTTCGATGCGCCATGCGCTGACGATGAGTCCATAGGGCGATTGCAGTGCGGCGCGGACGTGCGTCAGGCCGGGGCCGGGGTGCGGATGGAGCAGGATGTGCTTGTAGCCGGGTTGGCGCGGGTCGGTGTCAATGCCAGCAACAACGCGGTATAGCCAGTCGCCAATTGCGCCGTAGGCGTAGTGGTTGAACGAGTTCATACCGGGGTCCTGAAAGCCCTTGTCGTGCGTCCAGCCGTCCCAGCGCTCCCAGATGGTGGTTGCGCCTTGCGTGACAGCATACAGCCAGGAAGGCCAGGTCTTTTGAAAGAGCAAGGCATAGGCCAAGTCGGTCAGGCCATAGCGGGAGAGAACAAACGGCAGGTACGAAGTCCCCACAAAGCCGGTGCTGAGGTGGGTATCGCGCTGCAGGATGTCCCGTTTCAGCCAGTCGAGCGCAGTCGGGATGGCGTTTTCGGGCAGCAGGTCGAAGGCTAACGCCAGGACGTAAGAGGTTTGGGTGTTGCCGCTCACGAAGCCATCCGGCGTGACGTAGCGGCGCTGGAAGGCAACGCGGACACGCTCCGAGAGGGCGGCGTAAGCGGCGGAGTCTTCGGCGTAGCCCAGCGCTTCAGCAATCTGCGCAAGCAGGCGCGCGCTGTAAGCGTAGAAAGCCGTGCCAATCAGGTCTTTGGGCGTGCCGCCATCCAACTTACCCGAACCATCAAGCGCCAGCCAATCGCCAAAGCCGCCCCAAGGGACATACGCCGGATGAACGCGGATGTCATCGACAGCGTTGGCGGTGAGCGAATCGACAAAGCGCTTCATCATGCGGTAGCGCTCGGCCAGAATACGCCGGTCGCCATAGGCCAGGTAGGTGTTCCAGGGGACGATGACGGCGGCGTCGGCCCAGGCCGGGCCGCCATCGCCGGTGCGGATGGCGTTGGTGCTGGGCGCGGTGGGAGGGATGCTGCCATCCTCGGCTTGTGCGTCTTCCAAATCTTGCAGCCATTTGGCCCAAAACGCAGCGGATTGCGTTAGGAAGTTGGCCGTGCGGCAAAACACCTGCGCGTCGCCGGTCCAGCCCATGCGTTCATCGCGCTGCGGGCAATCGGTGGGCACATCTACCGTGTTGCCTTTCCAGCCCCATAAAATGTTGCGATGCAGTTGGTTGATGAGCGGGTCCGAGCAGGTGAAATCGCCGGTGATGGGGTTTTCGGAATGCCAGACCAGGCCGGTGACGGACTCGACTGTCGGCGGCTCGATGGGGCCGACCAGTTCTACATAGCGGAAGCCGTGAAAGGTGAAGCGCGGCATCCAGGTCTCTTCGCCTTCGCCCTTACAGGTGTAATAATCGGTGGCGCGCGCAGTGCGCAGGTTGGCGGTGTAGAGCGTGCCATCCGGGTTGAGCATTTCGGCATAGCGGATTCGCACAGTCGCGCCTGCCGCGCCGCGTAAGCGGATACGCACAACGCCGGTCATGTTCTGCCCGAGGTCAAAGATATAGCGGCTGCCCGACCATTCACGGATTTCGCGCATGGCGATTGGCGTGAGATGCTCATGCACCTTGACGAGCGGCCCGTTCTGGGCCACCAGGCGCAGCCCTGCGGGGTGAGGGAAGGTTTGAACCGGGAACCAAGCCGAATCATCAAAACCGGGCGTATCCCAGCCGGGGAACTCGCGCCGCGCGTCGTAGTGTTCGCCGTTGAGCAGGTCGGCTTCGGTCAGCGGGCCGAAGTTGTGTTTCCAGGAAGAATCGGAGACGATGACGGTTTCGTTTTTGTCCGCATCGGTGATGACCAGTTGCGCCAGCAGTTTGGGGCGGTCGCCGTACAGTTGCCGGTCGCGCCATTCGACGTGTCCACAGTACCAGCCATCGCCGAGGACCGCGCCCAGGACGTTTTCGCCGGGGCGGAGCAGGTCGGTCACGTCATAGGTCTGGTAACGGACGCGGATGCGGTAATCGGTCCAGCCGGGGGTCAGCACGGCGTCGCCCACCCGCTGGCCGTTCATCCAGGCTTCATACAGCCCCAGCGCGGTGACGTAGAGCCGGGCGCGGACGGGCGCTTTTTCCAGGCGGAAGGTTTTGCGCAGATAAGGCACGGGGACGCTGGCGCGCGCCGAACCAACCAGGAAGGAGCCAATCCACGTGGCGCGCCAGTCGGCCGGGTCGAGCAGACCCATCTCAAACCAGGCGGCCTGGCTCCAATCGGTTGGCTGGTCATTTTCATCCCAAACGCGAACGCGCCCTGCGATGCGCTGAGCGGAGCGCAGGGGCGGCCCGGCGTATTCCACCAGGTGCGATTGGTCCGATTCGACTTTGCCGCTATCCCAAAGCGTTTCGCCGTCGCTCTCGGTCACAATCTGGTAAGCAGTTTGGCGCGCGCCTTGGCGGTCAGATTGCAATTGCCACGAGAAACGCGGGCGGGGCAGGTCTATGCCGAGGGGATGCTCGGCATATTCACAGCGCAGGTGGGCGAGGTGCATGGGAGGTCCTTTTCTAATGGTTTCAATCCGAAAGACCAAAATACAAATTTTCTGTGCATGTTTTAGTGCGCTTGAGGAGAAAAAATCGGCTCTGGCTCACCCAAGATGGGCAAGGGACGGGTAAAGTGGACATCTATTAAAGCAGTAAGCGTGGCAGCCAATTCACGAACATTCCAAAAGAGTAAAGACATGCGCCGATAGCGGAAATTATCGGCAACCACCCCCACTCCATCCACACCGAGCATGTTGCATAGATACAACGCACGCGGCAGGTGAAAATCCTGGGTGACCAGGATGGCCTGGCGCACGCCGAAAATGGCACGCGCCCGATAGCACGAGTCGTAGGTGCGGCGGCCGGCATAATCCAGGACGATGTCATCTGCCGGCACGCCAAGCGAAAGAGCATAGCGGCGCATGGCTTCGGGCTCGTTGTAGTGGATGGTGCTGTTATCCCCCGTCATCAGCAGTTTTTGGGCTTTGCCGGCAAAGTACAATCGCGCTGCGGTTTGGATACGGTCACGCAACACAGGGGTTGCCTCGCCGCTGCGCGTCAGGCCAGCCCCAAAGACGATGACCACCGGGCGGGGCGGGATTTCGGATTCGGCGTAGGTGTGCGCCCAGCCAAACAACCCCACAAACAGGCGCGGCAGGGTGAGCAGCGCAATTCCAGCCACCATCAGGTAAAACACCAAGCGCGCAAAGGTTTTGAACAGTTTTTTGAGCATCGGCGCGATTGTACCAAAAAGAACGCCGGATTGCTCCGGCGTTAAGCAAACGCATAGTTTTTGCAGGTCAAACGTCAGGTCAGGCGTTTACGCACCTCGGCGCTCAGGAAATCCATCGCCCAGACCACAATGACAATCGCCCAGATGGCTGTTCCGGCCTGATTCCACTTGAAATCGTTGATGCTCAGGTTAAGGTAATAGCCAATTCCGCCGCCGCCTACAAACCCGATGATGGTGGAAATGCGGACGTTGATGTCCCAGTGGTAGATAATGTACGAGACAAAATCCGGCACGATTTGGGGAACGACAGCGTAGCGCACGGTGTGCAGGGGCGGCGCGCCTGTGGCTTGAAGCGCTTCGACCGGGCCGGGGTCAATGTTCTCCACCGCTTCAGAAAACAGTTTGCCCAGCGAGGCAATCGTCACCACCGTCAGCGCCAGGAAGCCGGGAAACGGCCCAAAGCTCAGCCAGAAGCCGAACACGGTTGCCATCACCAGCGGGTCGTAGGAGCGCATCAGGTTAAAGAACGAGCGGAAAAGGTAGTAAACGCCCGTGCCGAAACAGCCTTTGCGGGTGATGTTGCTGGCGGCCAGAAAACTGAGGGGCGCGGCGATGAGTGTTGCCAGCGTGGTGGAAAGCAAGGCCATGAAAATCGTAACGAACATGTTGTCCAGCACGTCTTTTAGCGCCTGGCTGGGTTTCAGCCCGCCCACCGGCGTTAGGGTATCCACTTCCAAGCGGCTGGCCACGCCATTGACGCTGGCCTGAATCGGGCGCGCCTGGACTTCCTGGCTGAAATAACCATTGGCATCGGTCTGCGTGCGGATAGCGGTCATGGTGCGTTCATCCGGCAAACGCCAACGGATGACCACTTCGGAGTTCGGCTGCAGGTCGAACCCTTGCAGGGTAAATTTCTCCAGCGGAGCGGCGCAGTTGACGCTGGGAACCAAGCGCGGCCCTTCGGCGGGGAAGACTTCTTCTACGGAGGCCGAGCCGCAAGGCACAGGGAAGACGATGGAAACGGTGCGCGTTTCCAGGTCACGGGTGAAAACGTCCGGCGTCAGGAAAGCGGTCAGCAGCTCGCGGCCTTTGGGCAGGTCACGAAACAGGCGCGGGAAGTCGGCTTCCGTGACGCGGTAGGAGATGACGAAGGCCGCAATCACCAGCGCCGTGATGAGCGTGTTACGGAGCAGACGCGGAAGGGGCATCTCACACCAGCCTTTCGCGCAGTTTTGCGCTGATGTAATCCAGAACGATGACGATGACGGCAATCGCGATGAAGACCGCGCTCACGCCGCGCATATTGTTGACGCGAATCAGTTCGATGAGTAAGAAGCCAATGCCGCCGCCCCCCACCAGCCCGATGACTGTGGCCGAACGAACGTTAATGTCCCAGCGATAAATGGTGAAGGCTGTGAACGGTGGGATGATTTGCGGAATAACGGCGTAACGCACCACCTGCAGCCAGTTCGCACCGGTAGCGCGGATGGCCTCGATGGGGCCAGGGTCAATCCCTTCAATCACTTCCGAATACAGTTTTCCCAGCGCAGCAATCGAATGCAAAGCCAGCGCCAACATACCCGCAAACGGTCCTAACCCCACAATCACAACAAACACAATGGCAATAATCAGTGATTCAATCGAACGCAGGATATTCAACAGCGTGCGAACAACCAAGTAAATGGCATACGTCACCGGATTGCCGCTCATCAAATTACGCGCTGCCAAGAACGAGAGCGGCACAGCAAACAACACCGCCAGGCCGGTCGCCATCAGCGCCATCGAAACCGTTGCTAACGCGCCTTTCAACACTTCGTTCCCAATGAACGAGAGTTCATACCCGCCGATAGGGCGCGCCTGCTCGAAATAGACGCGGTGAAACTGCGGCAGGGTCGGGTCAGGGGCGGCCACCAGCGCCGTCGTTGGGACACGAATCACCGTGGTGAGAGCGCCCTCTTCGTCCGTCATCTGCGTCAACATTCTAATTTCGCCTTCGCCGAGCATCAAAGGGTTGCCAATTGGATTTTGCCAGAAGATGTTCGTTTCGGTCTTGGGCCACAAACCAGTGACTTTCACAAGAAGTGTTTCCCCCACCGGCCCACAATCGGGCGTGACGGTAGCCACACGCCCGGCATCTTCACGGCGCGCAGCGGGCGGCTGACTAGAACAGGGGACTTCGACCGGCACCCACATTTGATTAAGCTCACGGCGCGGTTGGATGAAATCAGGTTGCAGCATCGGGCGCAAAATGGCCACAGCACGCTCTACCTTGGCGCGGCTAAAATCAATTTCAACGACCTGCCAGCCAATGCCATACGCAGCAGCCAGTCCAAACGCCAACGGCAGTAAGACGGAGTGTTTTTGCCCTGCGGCAAGGCCAAAGACATCCCACAAATTCCACGCCCAAATCAAAAAAGGAAAAAGATACCATAACGGCTGACCGTACCAAAGGGTCGTTGCCACAATCGCCAGAAAGCCGAGAAAAATCCCCAGTCCACGATACCGTTCCCCAAGCAAGAATTGTCCCAGCCCTGGTACAAACGCCGACATCACCACATTGCTCATTTGCTTGGACATATTCTCACCCTTATAGCGAAGCCGCGCGCACCTCTTGCGCCTCTTCGCCATAGATTTCTTTGAACTTGGCGCGGTCAATCTCTTTGGCCGAACCCTCAAAGACCTTCACGCCATCCTTTAGCGCAACCACGCGGGTAGCGTAACGATGAACCAGGTCCAAAAAGTGCAAAGAGCAAATCACCGTAATCCCTTCTTTATTCAATTGCTCAAGATACTGCAAGATGGAGTGCGAAAGCACCGGGTCTAAGCTAGCAACGGGTTCATCGGCGAGTATCAATTTGGGGTTTTGCATCAACGCGCGGGCAATCCCTACCCGTTGCTGCTGACCACCCGAAAGTGCATCGGCGCGGCTGTGGGCCTTTTCCGCAATCCCAACCCGTTCTAAGGCCTGCATCGCCTGTGCAATGTCTTCTTGCGGCCAAATGCCCAGCAAACTCGTCCAGGGATTGGCATATCCAAGCCGACCAGAGAGAACATTCGTCAGCACACTTGAACGCTTGACCAAATTGAATTGTTGGAAGACCATCCCAATCGTGCGGCGAATCTTGCGCAATTCCGCAGGTGAAGCGGCAGTGATGTCCACATCATCCCAAATAATTTTGCCCTCGGTAGGTTCAATTAATCGGTTAATACATCGCAGTAGCGTAGATTTTCCAGAACCAGAGAGGCCGATGATAACCAAAAATTCACCATCCGCCACATCAAAAGAAACGTTTTTAAGTGCCTGGGTGCCGTTAGGATACGTTTTAGAAACGTTTTGGATTCTCAGCATGACAACCTCACGCGTCGGTTACGAAACAAGCCTGAAACAAGGCAAAAAAGAGGGAGGACAGACTGTCCTCCCTCTCGATGGGGAAACGTTTACTTAAAGAGCGTGGTGGGGTCAATGCCGGAGGCTTCGAGGTACACACGATACTCGTCGTAGAAGGTATCGTCCACAGCCTTCAAGCCTTGGATGCTATAACCACCATTTTTCAACAGGGTCAGCCCTTCTTCGGTCGCAGCCAGGTCAAGCAAAGCCTTGCTGAGTTTTTCGCGAATGTCAGCCGGCACGCTGCTGGCAAAAGAGACATTGTCGTTCGGGATGAAAGGCTCAGAAACCCAGATGATGACAACTTTGTCATTCACATCGGGGAAGTCTTTGGCGACATTGGCACGAGCATCTACAAACGTTGCCCCGAAATCGCAAATTTCGCCCTTCGGGCTAAGGTAGATGGACTTGATAACAGTCGGATGTCCCTGAACCCAGGCGCCGGCCTTGGTCTTGATGTTGAGCGATTTGAGCAGGCCAAAGGGCAATACATAGCCAGACGAAGAGAGCGGGTCGGTCCAGCAGGGTTTCTTATCCGCAAACTGCGCTAGGGCAGTGGCAGCATCAGCAGTAGATTTGCCGGTGGCGACATCGTAGTAGGAGGTGAAGCCCGCTTCGGCATTGGCAACAAATTGGAAGCCGTAGTGGTCTGAACCGTTACGGATGGTCGCCAACGCCACATCCGCATAGCCCTTGCCATGTGCCACAACGTATTGTGTGGGAGCCAGCCAGCCAATGTGCGCCTGCCCAGCGCCCATGGCTTCAATCATCGCGGCATAGTTGGTCGGGACAACCGTCTTGATGGTCAGGCCGGTCATCTCGCTCAATTTCGCAGCAATCGCCTCACCGCCAGTTTGCAGTTCCTGGGTGGTCGCCGAAGGCGCGAGCGCCATAATCAGGGGGTTTTCCGGCGTTCCCAGTTGCGGCACGGGGGTCGGCGGCACCTCCGTGGGGGTAGGGGCTTCCGTCGGTTTGGGGGCTTCGGTGGGCTTGGGGGCTTCGGTGGGT